>JBJXGM010000062.1:0-78798 GCA_046155985.1 Myxococcaceae bacterium
TCAAAAGCCCCTCTTGCTTCAAAGTTTTTTTCGTCATGGGGAATGTTCGAACCAACGGTCTAAATGTTGATCATCGTTGTGCTTTTTCCAACGCCCTGCCAACCCCGCGCAAATCCAACCTGCACCCAACCACGCCTGATCGGCAACCCCTTTGCGCAAGTGGCCGAAAACCTCTTGTGCGTCTGCCTCGGCATCCAAAGCTACCCAATGCGCTCCCTCCCAGCGCTCGGCGCTTAGCAAGTCGACGCGGCCGATCTGAACGTCGGCTGCGCGGGCCAATCGTTCTTACGGACGTGCCCAAACCAGCAACATTGCCTCGCGCGATTTTCCTGCCGGGCGAAACCCCTGACTCGTTTTCACCGGGGGCGCTCATCTCGATGGCGCGTACTGGGGCAATGGTCACCCTCGACTCCGTCAACCTTCGGAAAACTCGCCCGGCTCTCGCGCGCGCAGACGGGGGACTTTTCCCGCTCGAAACGACGAATCAGCCAGATCCCCCCGAACTCCACCTGCCTTTTCCCGACCCGGTTGCATTGTTCGACGCAGAAACGAACCCCGATTTGTTTGCTCAGCGCGAGGGCTGGCAAAAGCTATCGCCTGCAGAAGCGGAATGGGCCCGGAGGAGCAAGCTTCGGAGCGTGCACGATGGGTCCATGAAGGAGCCCTACCACAGCGTCGGGCGTACGCGCGGCTACCTCAACGCGTTGAACGGGCCCGACGACCTGACGCGTTTGGCGGCACGTGACGTCAGCTGGGACGGCTTCCGCTTGCCCAACGGCGTTGTTGTGTTGAGCGAGAACACTGGCGTCTGGCCCGCTGGTGTTTCTCGCCCAAACCCAGAGCGCGCGCGTGGGATTCTCGCGAACAGAGTTGTTGCGCACGATGAGCGAGCAGACGCTGCGGATATGGTTGAACGCCTGGCGCATTCTTTGCCCGACGATGTGCTGACTGTAATTGAGTCAGTGAACATCACTGTGCACCTCGGCGGTGGTCCCGAGCAGCCTCCACCGCGTTTGGATGATCCCTGTGCGGACTTCTGTGAATGGCTTCTCTCCGCCATGCGGCACCCCGACGCGCATGGACAGTATTTCCCCCTGTCGCGCGAGGCATGGGTCTACAGCTTGCACCTTTCGCGGGAGTCCCAGGCAGAGATCGCCCAACACGAGATCTTGCACGGAGTGGATCGCGCGCTTGGCTCACACGGCCGAGAGTTCAGCGAGATGCCCGAGTGGCTTGCGCTTGATGCCAGTGCGCCGAAAAAAATCACCGGGAACGCTCAACGGAAGCCTGTCGAACATTTCGTCGATGCGTTGAACGTACTCACGCGTCCCCTGCGTGCCGTCGAATGGGGCGCTCCTTCATTGGTGTCACGCGAAATGCTCCAACGAGACGCTGAACCGGTGTTCGAGTTCGTGCGCCAAACCCTCGCTGTGCGACTGCCAGAAGCGATCGCGAGCGGCACGCTCGCGAAGCCCACCGCGGCTGAGCTGCTCGGGCCGCTCATTGAGAAGTGGTCTGGGCAACGGGACGAGGAGGGCGCCAATGCGGCGCTCATGAAGGCGATCGTTCACCAACGCAGTGAGGCACTCGACGAGTGTTTCGCCATTCTTGATGAGCTAGAGGCGAAACGGCCACCCGACGCCGATTCTTCAACACAGCAGGAACTTCGTGAGTGGGCGCACTCGGTACGCGAATACCTTGTTAACGGCACCAGCCCTACCGCGCCCTGGCGTGAGTACGTCCAACGTCAGATCGCTCGACAACGCGAACCAGAACGGGCTGCGCTACCCGACTTCCTCAAAGACTGGGCGACGGATTGCCCTTCTGGATGAGCTCTGCCAAGGGGGTCGGCATCAACGCGACGAGCGCCGAAGCGGCTTCAGAGTCGTCGACACCTTCAGCGACTCACTTGTTTCGGTATCCCTCAACGCCTAGGGCTTCCGCCTCCTCTGCAGTCCCCGCCCGCCCCAGGTCTTCGCTCGAAACCCCGGCTATCTTTCTGATGCTCACGGATAAAGACGCAGTGCGTGAAACACAAATTTCTTGAATTGTGCAGTTGACTGCACGGAATATGTCATTTCCGTGCAGTCAATGGCATGATGTGCAGATGGGCGTCGCCACAAGCACTCTAAAAACGGTCGTCGAGGAACAACGTGAAGATCTGAAGGCGTTCCTCAAGACCGCCAGACTGATTCGCCGCGATTGTCAGGAAGCCTACGCATCCGATTTTCGCTCAAGGTTAGTTTCTGTGGTCCTGGGCGTGCGGCGTTCAGGCAAATCCACGCTATGTCTTCGAGAGCTCGACCTCGACACGGCGAGCTACCTGAACTTCGATGATGAGCGACTGCTTGGGGTTTCAAGCGAAGACCTCACGCGACTCTACGAAGTCTTCCTTCAGGTCAATCCGAGCACGCAGACGATTGTCCTTGATGAAGCTCAGAACGTTTTGGGCTGGGAGCTTTTCGTCAACCGCCTCCAGCGAAAGGGCTTGAAGGTGGTCGTGACCGGGAGCAACGCCCATCTCCTTGGGAGCGAGCTCTCCACGCATCTCACTGGACGCGTGCTGAGCACTGAACTCTTCCCGTTCTCATTTTTGGAGTTCATCCGCTTCCATGGTCTCGACGTACCGAAGGTCTGGACAGCGGAATCGCGGTCGGCTTTCAAAGAAAAACTCGAAACGTACGTCGATTCCGGAGGCTTTCCCGAAGTGGTTCAAGGCGAGCGGCCCGGGCCTTACTTGAGAGAGCTCTTCGACAGGATTGTCAGTCGAGACGTTCTCCAACGCCGAGCGCTGAAGAGCAGCAAGGCGCTAAAAGAGCTTGCGCTGTACGTCGTTCAGACTTCGGGATCGTTGGTGTCGTACCAGAAGCTCGCCCGGACGTTCGACTTCAAGAGCGTTCACACGGTGAAACGCTACCTGGGTTTCCTCGAGGAGGCGTACCTGGTCCAGGAGGTGCTGGCTTACTCAAACAAGCTCAAGGAAAGGGTGACGCTCCCGCGAAAATACTACGCAATCGACGCAGGATTGATTCGTTCGCTTCGCGTCAAGCCCACGCAGGATAGGGGATCCGAACTTGAGACTCTTGTGTTTCTCCAGCTGCGTAGGCAGACGCGTGAGCTTTACCACTATCGAACGCCCGCCGCCGACGTGGACTTCGTCGTCTGTGAAGGAGGAAAGCCCAGCCTGCTCGTCCAAGCGTGCTGGAGCCTGCGCGATGAATCCACGCGTGCACGAGAGATCAAATCTCTGCTGGCGGCCGGAAAACTCCTGCGCACGTCACGTCACATCTTGGTCACCTGGGATGAAGAAGAAACGATTGAAGTCGGCAAGAAAGTGATTCGAGTGGTGCCGGTCTGGAAGTTCTTGTCCGGCCAAGGCGCGTGACTACGCGGAACCCGCCCACACTTTGCCCGGGCAAAGGCGCAGTGCGTCAAGAGCTCGCTCAGCCGATGACGGCGATGCCCAGAGCACGAGCCGCGCACGACAGTCATTCGCACCGGTGCGTCAGAACAGCCGAAACCCAAGCCCGATGCGCAAGCCGTAACCCAGCCGCGTCAACGTCTCGTCGGGTTCTTGCCCCCTCAGGTTCAGGAGCGCCTTCGCCGGGTGCGCTAACGCGAAGGAATCCCAGGCTGAGATCACCCGATTTGCGACGTACGGACGGATGCAATAACGTGTACGTACGAGGGGTCGATGATCAAGAAACTGACTAAGACGGGAAATAGCGTTGCGCTCGTGTTGGACAAGGGCTTGCTCGAGGCATCGAACCTTGACCCGGACGATCCTGTTCAAATTTCCACCGACGGGAACGTCATTGTCATCTCGCCGGTTCCGCCAGAGAGCCGGCGCAAGAAACTGGAAAAGGGTTCCAAGCTCATGCATCGCAAGTACGCTGGAGCGTTTAAGCGGCTTGCCGAGTGAAGGTTCTCTTCCTTCGACTCGATGAAGTATTGGCGCTGCACGCGGAGCAAATCGATCGCTACGGGGGAATTCACGGGATAAGAGACCTCGGCCTGTTGGAGTCCGCCCTGGCGACGCCTGGCGCGTCGTTTGCTGGGGAATACCTTCACCCGACGGTGCCCGAAATGGCTGCCGCCTACCTTTTTCACCTGGTGCAAAACCATCCTTTCCTGGACGGAAACAAAAGAGCCGGCGCCGCGGCCACGTTTCTCTTTTTGTATTTGAACGATCAATTCCTCGACTGCAGCGAAGAGGAGTTGGTCGAGCTCACATTGAGCGTTGCTCAAGGGGCGGCGAGCAAGGCGGAGGCGGCGGTCTTCATCGCCTCGCATGTCCAACCGGTTGAGGAATGACCGCGGGTCCCTAAAACAACCGAAACCCAAGCCCGATGCGCAGGCCGTAGCCAAGCCGCAGCAGCGTCTCGGCGGGTTCGGGCCGAAGCACATCGACGCCCAAAAGTCCGATGGCTGAGAAAGACAGCGCGTCGGTCAGATAGAGCTCAATGCCTCCGCCTGCGAGCGGTGTGAAGCGTGCGACGCCGGCGGGACTCGTCCCAATATCAAGCGTCATTTCGAGTTGGCCGACGATGTAGAGCGTGTCGGCGGCGCGATAAGTGGTCGTGAGGCCGCCCAGCGCGCGAATCGCCAGATATGGAATGTTGGCTGCATCGAGGTAGCGCGCGCCGCTGTTCAACGCGAGCCCAACTCCGGCGAACGGTGCGACTTCCCAGCGGCCTTGCTCGAGCGCTGAGATTTTGACCAGGGCTTCCAATGCGAGCGAAACGGCTCGCCAGTCGGCGCGGCCGCGCAGTTCGAGTTCTGCAATGCCGAAACCCTGGCGGAAACCGCCCAAGACTTCGGTCAGTCCCAGCGAAACGTAGGCCGACGTGGAGCCCGCCGGGAGAACGGCAGGTGCGGTGACGCCGCCAAAATAGGTTTCCTTGTCCTCGACGCTGGGCGGACGGTCAGCCCCCGCGCTCAACAGCGTCGCCACAAGGGCAGTCCACACAGAAGGTGTCATCGGCGCGCGCACGCTACACCGCGGGGAATGTGATGCGTACGCAGAAAAGTGCTAAACACCTGTTCCCTTCTCCCAAGGAGGCGACGTGCGCGTGTTGGGTGTCGACCCCGGAAGCCGCTTCATGGGGTACGGGGTGGTGGAAGAGCGACAGGGGCAGGTGCGCCACATCGCGCATGGCGTGCTGCGCGCCGATGCGCATGGACGGTTGGAAGACCGACTGCGCGTCTTGTTCGACGGCCTCACCGAGGTGGCGGTGCAGCATGCGCCCGACGCGGTAGCGGTCGAAGGCGTGTTCACGCTGCGGAATGCCCGAAGTGCATTGGTGCTGGGACACGCGCGGGGGGTCGCCCTTTTGGTCGCCGCCCAGCGTGGGCTCGCAGTCCATGAGTACGCGCCTGCCCGGGTGAAAAAGGCCATGGGCTGTGGTGGGGCAGGGAACAAGTCGAAAGTGGCCCAAATGGTGTGTCGCTTCTTGGCGCTTAAAACGCTCGCCCGCGCCGATGCGACCGACGCGCTCGCCATTGCCCTTTGCCATCTCCGAACGGGCCGCATGATGCTGCCCACCGTTTCGGCGGCCGGGGCGTGGGAGGCCTTTTCAGCACGACTTCGGCCCAACGTTCGTCGAGCGGGGGTGGCGTTGTGATTGGCGCGTTGTCGGGCATCGTTCGTGAGAAAGGGGCGGCGGAAGTCCTGATTGACGTTCAAGGCGTCGGCTATCGCGTCAACGTCTCGACGCTTTCGCTGACGCGCATGCCCGATGAAGGGCAGTCCGCTGCGCTGCGGATTCGGACGATTGTTCGCGAAGATGCGCTCGACCTCTACGGCTTCTTGAGTCGGCCTGAGGAGGAGATGTTTCTGTTGCTGACTTCTGTTTCTCACGTGGGGCCAAAGCTGGCGATGGCGGTGTTGTCGGGTCTTGACGTGTCAGAGTTGGCAGCGGCGCTCTCGCGCGGCGAAGTGGCTCGCCTCACGAAGATTCACGGCGTGGGCCGCAAGACGGCCGAGCGGTTGGTGCTCGAACTCAAAGACAAAATGAAGCAGTTGTCGATCGAGCGTGACGGAACCTACCCCAGCCGACCGGCAAAGTCCGCGGGTCCGGTGGAGGACGTGGTGTCGGCGCTTGTTCACTTGGGTTACCGACCCGCGCAGGCGGAAGAAGCGGCGGGTCGGGTGACCGATGCACTGGGTGTTGCGGCACCGTTTGAAGCCTTGTTGAAAGAAGCCCTCAAGACGCTGCGCGCACCGTGACGACTATGGCCAAGAACACCTCCACGTTGTCGGAACACGCTGCGCCAGACGAAGTTCGTCATGAGGCGTCGCTTCGCCCCAGAGATTTCAGCGAATACATTGGCCAGGACCGCGTTGTTGAAAAACTGCGCGTCTACGTGCAAGCCGCAAAGGCACGCGGCGATGCCCTCGACCACTGTCTGTTTTCAGGCCCGCCCGGATTGGGCAAGACATCTCTTGCGTATGTCATTGCCAACGAATTGGGTGTCGGTGTTCACGTCACGAGCGGGCCGGCCTTAGAGCGCAAAGGCGACCTCGCGGGGCTGCTGACAAACTTGCAAGCGCGCGACGTCTTGTTCATCGACGAAATCCATCGGTTGCCTGCCGTTATCGAAGAGTATTTGTACCCAGCGATGGAAGATTTTCGTCTCGACATCACCATCGACACAGGCCCGGCGGCGCGAGCGATGAGGCTGGACCTTCCGCCGTTCACGTTGGTGGGGGCGACGACGCGCACGGGCCTTCTGACTTCGCCGCTGCGCGACCGGTTTCAAATTCAAGAACGCTTGGATCATTACGAAGCGGCCGATTTGGAACGCATCCTCATGCGAAGCGCGAGACTCCTTGAAGTCGCGCTCGATGGCGAGGGGTGTTGTGAAATCGCGAAACGCGCACGGGGGACGCCCCGCATCGCCAATCGTCTGCTTCGCAGAATTCGCGACTTCGCGCAGGTGGACGCCGACGGTCGTGTCACGCAACCGGTGGCCCACAAGGCGCTCACCCGTCTCGAAGTCGACGGCAGTGGCCTGGATACGATGGACCGCAGGCTGCTCTTAACGCTGATGCAGAAGTTCGACGGCGGGCCGGTCGGTGTTGAAACGCTCGCCGCGGCGGTGGGGGAGCAGCGCGAAACACTAGAAGACGTCTACGAACCCTTCTTGCTGCAGCAAGGCTTTTTGCAGCGAACACCCAGGGGCCGTGTCGCCACGCCGCTCGCCTATCGCCACTTTCATCTGCCCGTGCCGGAGTCCCCGCAAAACCGTCTTTGGACCTAGCAGGCTGGCTGGGCCAGTGGCAGGTCATCGAGTTGCCAGCCAGAGCGAGCCAAGGTATTCGACGCCGGCGCAGGAGCGGCCTGAATCCATGACAGAAATGTCGTGGGCCTCAGGTTTCTCAGGTGGGGCGCGTGGTTCGAATTCCGGTGTGCCGAGATGATTTTGAACAATAAGTCAACAATAAAGAGTGCTTACAAATATCTGGAGCACGCCAGGGCTCCGTCGCATTTCGGTCGCCTTGGCACGCGGATTGCCTCAATGGGACTGACTTCTGAAAGCATGGGTTTCAAGCCATGCTTCTGCCCCCGAGGACGCGCGTGACGAAGAAAGTGGTCTCATGGGACCAGCGAACTCTAGAGCGGCCCGTCGCTTGCGAAGGCGTTGGACTTCATTCCGGGGCGAAAGTTCGGCTGTTGTTGCGCCCCGCCGCGGCGAATTCTGGCCTGACGTTTGTTCGCACCGACTTGGAGCGCCCCGTCAGCATTCCAGCCCTGTCCGCCTATGTTGTGGACACCGCTTTGGCCACCTCGTTGGCTCGAGATGGGGTGCGTGTGGGCACGGTGGAGCATCTCCTGGCAGCGCTCTACGGCTGCGGTGTGGACAACGCCCGCATCGAGCTCGATGGGCCCGAAGTGCCCATCATGGATGGGAGCGCCGCACCGTTCGCGGAGATGATTTTTGAAGCAGGCCTGCGCACACTCGAAGAACCCAAGCGGCTTTTGGTCGTCCGGCGTCCCGTGACGGTGCGAGACGGCGACAAGGAGGCGACGCTGTCGCCGGGTCGAGGACTGCGCATCGACTGCACCATCGATTTTCAGCACCCGCTCATCTCGGACCAAGCGTTGGGCATCGACGTCTCTGACCAGGTGTTTGCGAAAGACATCGCCCGCGCGCGTACTTTTGGTTTCCTGCGCGATGTCGAGCGACTCAAAGCGGCGGGGCTTGCGCGCGGGGGGTCTTTGGACAATGCCATCGTCGTAGACGAGTTTTCAATTTTGAATCCCGACGGCTTGCGGTTCCCCGATGAGTTTGTGCGGCACAAAGCGCTGGATGCGCTCGGTGACCTGGCACTTTCCGGATATCCATTGGTAGGCCACGTGCGGCTTCGCAAGAGCGGTCATGGGCTCCATCATCAATTGGTCCAGAAGCTCCTTGCCGATCCCACAGCTTACGAGGTCGTTGCGGCCAGGCCGAAAGAAATCGAGCGCCTCAATGAGGCGTCAGGTCGGTTCGAGCCGCTCGTCGCTTAGAGCGCATCTCATCGACCTCTCGGTCTCGATTCCATTATCGCTTGCTTGGTGGGGGGTCAGCGCCTTAGATGCCGGCCCATGCACTCATTCTCTTTCCGGTTGTCTCTCCTCTCGATGTCTGCCCTCAGTGTCCTCGCGTGCGCCAACGCGAAGGGGCCCGGCCAATCTTCCGCTTCGTCCGCAGGCGGCTCGTCCAATTGGAAGCCCGACACCATCGTTGCAACCTACGAAGGTGGAAAAATCACGGCCGCCGACGTCGACGCCAAGGCCAGTGCACAAATCATGACCGCGCGGCGAGATGCAGCGAACGAACTCTTGAACGAGACGCTCATTAAGAATGAGGCCCAAAAACGCGGCATTTCTGAAGAAGCGCTCGTGAAGGCCGAAGTGGACGACAAGCTGACCGCCCCACCGGAAGAGCAGATGAAAGGAATGTACGACCAAGCCAAGGCCGCTGGTCAGATTCCGGCGGCGGCGACCTACGAACAAGTGCGACCCCGCATCATTCAGTTCATGCAGCAAGGTGGTCGCCAAAAGAGGATGAGCGAGTTTCTCGCGGGGCTTCAGACCCAAGCGAAGGCACGGGTGATTTTCCGGGTGCCGGTTGCGGCCACGGGGCCTGCGAAGGGGCCTGAGTCTGCCAAGGTGACGCTGGTGGAGTTCTCTGACTTTGAATGTCCGTTCTGCAGCCGCGCCAAAGACACGGTGGACCAGGTGATGGCGGCTTATCCGGGCAAAGTGCGCTTGGTGTTCCGTCAGTTCCCGCTGCGCCGAATTCACCCGAATGCTGCGAAAGCCGCTGAGGCAGCACTTTGCGCCAACGAACAGGGGAAGTTTTGGGAGTACCACGACGTCTTGTTCGCCAACCAAAAGGCGTTGGACATGGCTTCGCTTAAACAGCACGCGACCACCGTGGGGCTGGAAGCCGGCGCTTTCGGGGGTTGCTTGGATTCAGGCAAGTTCGCGAAGCAAGTCGAGACCGACGAGAAGGAGGGCGCCGCTCTTGGCGTTCAAGGGACGCCGGCCTTCTTCGTGAACGGCGTGGCCCTGACCGGCGCTGTCCCTCTTGAGGACTTCAAGCGTCAAATCGACGCTGAGTTGGCGTCGAACTAGAGCCCCCACGTCATGGGGGGTGACGGCGACGACGCAGTCAGCGTTCAGACCTCCAAGGAGGATGGGGCAACGCTGCTCCGTCTTTCGTCGGATGGCCATGGTCTGAAAGCCGGGAAGGCCTACCGGGCTGTGCCGCACGGAGAAGAAGGCCTGACGGTTTTGTCGACCGCGACCGAGGCCTTCGTCGCCGGTTCATTGACGGCGTTGTCTTTGGCCGATGTCTTTGCGCACATTCTCGCGGGGATTCGGACCGGGCGTCTGTGCGTCACGCGCGATCGAGAGCAGCGCGTCGTCGCTTTTCGAGAGGGGCAGATTGTTTTCGCATCCTCGACGGAGAAACACGAGCGGCTGGGCAGCGTTCTCCTGCGCTTGGGCTTGGTGTCGCGCGAGCAGTTGGATGCGGCGCTGCTGCAAGTCGGCTCAAAAATACGCCTGGGCCAGGTGCTGACGCAGCAAGGCGTGGTGTCCTCGGCCAACCTGTACAGCGCGATGACGTTCATGGTGCGCGAGATCGCCGTGAATCTTTTTGAACTGGCCGAAGGGGAGTTCTTGTTCGTTGAAGATGAGCCCGGCGCCGACGCGCTAAAACTGCCTGAACGAACGAAGGCGCTGGTACTCGAGGGCATGAAACGCGGCGAAGAAGCGCAAAGGTTACGGCGCCACTACCCAGAGCACTTCCGTGTCCGCCGAGGTCCCCACGCACTCGCTGCGCCCAGCGCGGTGCCGTCGTCCCTGTTTGACAAGGGGGCCACCATTGGAGAACTCCGCAGTCGCTTCGAAGGCGGACAACATGCATTTTACACCTGGGTAGAAGAGCAGCTTCGAACGGGGGCTTGGGCGCCTGAGGCAGCCGCCACACCCACGACCGAGGCCGAGGCCGGTGATGGCCGTTCAGCGTTGGAGCTCTACACGCAGTTGATTTCTGCGATTGTCCGCGCGATTCGCGATGGTGGACACAGCATTGCGATGCTGACGAGCTTCGACGAACAGCATGCCCCCGGGCTCGCCCAAGCCTTCCACGGTGTCGAATGGTCGCAAGAGGGCGGTTTTAACGTCGAGCGGCTTCGGGCGAACGTTTCCGAAGGCGATGCTGTTCAAGACCGCATCCGGATGTATGCGGCGCTCGATGCGTTCGTCGCCTACGCGTTGTTTGCCGCGCGCAACGTGCTGCCCGCGGAACTCGCCGAAGCACTCGAAGAAGAAGCGCGCCAGATGCGAGAGGAACACTAGCGTGCGAGGGGATAGCTGACGATGGCGTTCCGAGACGCTATTGCATTCGCGGCCGACGTTCCTTTGGAAGAGGGCGTTCGCCTTTACGAGGAAATCGCCACCGACGTTGCTGTGGCAAAAGTGGGCTTGTCGCTTTTCGTGGAACACGGACCCAAAGCCGTCGAGCGCTTTCTTCAGGTGGGCGCGCGCGTGTTTCTGGACTTGAAGCTTCATGACATTCCGAACACCGTCGAACTCGCCGCCAGCCGCGCGGGTGCGTTGGGTGTGTCGTTCCTGACGATTCATGCGTGCGGCGGCCAGGCGATGATGCGCGCGGCGCTGGAGGGTGCGCGCCAGGGGGCCAGTCGGGCGGGGCACCCCACGCCGCGTATTTTGGCTGTGACGGTTCTCACTTCGTTCGCGGAAGCGGACCTCACCAGCATTGGCGTTCCGGGCCCCGTGCTGTCGCAAGTGGAGCGCTTGGCCGCGTCGGCCGCCGGCTGCGGCATCGATGGGCTGGTGTGTTCCGCCAAAGAAGCTGCAGCGCTGCGAAAGAAATTCCCCGCGCTCTTTCTGTGCACGCCGGGCATTCGGCCAGAAGGCGTCGCCTCCCATGACCAATCTCGCGCCGAAACACCCGCTGCGGCGATTCGAGCCGGCGCCGACCTGTTGGTGATTGGCCGCCCACTGTACCAAGCGCCCTCGCCCAAGCGTGCGGCCCAAGACATTGCGGCCGAAGTCGCTCAGGCGATCGCTTCTCGATAACGGTCATCACCGTCAGCCACGACACGTTTCGCCCGGCCGCCGCTTGACGCCTCAGTCCTGAGGCTTCAGCCCGGACTGTTCACTCCCTCCCAAATCTTTCCACCCACACTTCGCCGAACGCTTGTTTTGCTGCCTCACGGTTGTGACGTGCGCAGAGTAGTCGCAGATTGTCTGTCGAGCCGTCCCCACCTCTGGCTCTCGGAATGACGTGGTCGAGTTGCAGAAACCGCTTCTCTCCGCACAAGCCGCCTTGCAGCAGCGGCCACTGACACTGGCCTTCGTCTCTTTCTTGCACCTGCCGCTTCGCCGCTTGCGCGATGCCTGACTTCGGCCGCCTGGCTTCCTTCTCCAGCAAGGCCTCCAACGCCTCACCCAACACCGCTTCCAACTGCCTTGTGTCGACTCGGTGCGCCAAAGCGTCTTTGGCCTTCTGTAGCTTCTGCACAAAGGCGTCCGACGCTGTGAAGTGAACTCGGTGCAACGGTGTTGCCACCATTGGAGGCGCTGTCGTCGTACCGTCAGCAGCGTCAGCCCCGCCGCCAGTCTCGCTAGGCGGGCACGCCCCGTCTTTGAGCGTTGAGGCTGCCACCTCTCCCCGCGCGCTGCCGCCCAACATCCCCCACCGCGCACTTTCACCTGACTGCACTTTTGCAACATCATCCACTTTCACTTTCACCGGTGAAAGTGGCCGCATGGGCACAATGACGTCACCTTTCGGCGTGGCCGCACCGGGCAGCATTTCGGCAACCAACGTTTCGGCCTGTCGCTTCGATGCGCCAAAAAAGCGAGGCAGCACTTCCTTCCAGTTGTCTGGCGTCACCACTTTTGAAACTTCACTCAGCGTGCTGAAGCACAGCCTTCCGTCTTCGATGGCAGGCACTATTTCCGGACACCATTTCGAAAGCCGCACCGCCTGAAGCCGCCGAAAAGCCGTCGCTTCCGACATCCGCAAGCTGCCCGTCAGGTAGCGAAACAAGCTGTTGTACCCAAGCGCCACCCACACTTTCTTTTCGTCAAACTCAGCCAAGGCCAGCAGAAACTCTGCTGCAGCCCTCCTTTCGTCTGCCCAAAGCGAAGCCAACGTCTCATTCCACCGCACCGCCGCCGCCAAAGTCGTCATGCGAAACATTTAACATCCAGGTCTGACATTCGGCGGCACAAGTAAATGAGACTCGTCGAAGTCGAGGTCGAGGTCGGCGCTGCGAGAGCCGCGAAGCTGTGCAGCGTTGACGAGTCAGCAAGTCAAGTCAGACAGTCGACGCAAACCTTGCCGTCGCCGAAAACCACTGTGGGGCTCGGGGGCAGGCGCAGGCTGTCCCGGAACCGACAGCCTCAGCCGGGCGCAGCCGCGCACAACATCAAACCAACGTCGCAGGTGCCAGTTGGGCGGGGTGGTTGTCGCAAGCCAACCGTCGTCGTGATTCTTCCGCAGGACGGACTTCTTCAACGCCACGCACTTTCGCCGGGTGAGCCGCTCGGCGCAAAACCAACGCTGGCGCCATTCGTGACACGGCCTGGGCCGGCCGGGTGGCGCACCCGCGTGCGGTCCGAGGTACGAAGGCTGCACCGGGCGTGCGGTGCGGTGTGCGATGGCTGCGCCGGTAGAGCGGTGGTGGAGCGCCGCATTGGCGGCCTGCGGCGGCTGCAGCGGGCCCCGTCGCTGCTGGCTACAACTCGTCCAAGAATTCGTCGTTGTACGTCGAACGCGACAAGCGTTTGACCAAGGCTTCCATCGCTTCGACGGGCTTGACCGAGAAGAGCATCTGCCGAAGCTTCTTCACCTTCTCGTATTCTTTTTGGCTGAAAAGCTTTTCCTCTTTGCGCGTGCCGGACTGCGGAATGTTGATTGCGGGGAAGACGCGCTTCTCTGCCAACAGACGGTCCAGGGTGACTTCCGAGTTACCGGTGCCTTTGAACTCCTCGAAAATCACTTCATCCATGCGGCTGCCCGTATCGATGAGCGCAGTGCCGATGATGGTGAGAGATCCCGCTTCTTCAGTGGCGCGTGCTGCGCCGAAGATTCGCTTGGGGCGTTCAAGCGCGCGAGAGTCAACACCGCCCGTCAACGTGCGGCCCGAGCTGTCGACTTCCTTGTTGAACGCACGTGCCAGCCGCGTGATGGAATCCAGCAGAATCAAAACGTCTTTTCCGCCCTCGACCATGCGCCGCGCGCGTTCGAGCGCCAACTCCGCGACCTTGAGGTGGTCACCGGTGGCGCGGTCAGAGCTGCTCGCCAGGACTTCGGCTTTGATGCCTCGCCGCATGTCGGTGACTTCTTCAGGACGTTCGTCGATGAGCAGCACCATCAAGTGAATCTCGGGATGGTTGACCAGCACCGCCTGGGCGATGCGCTGCAACATGATGGTCTTGCCCGTTTTCGGTGGCGCAACAATCAATGCGCGCTGGCCCTTGCCCAGCGGCGCAATCAAATCCAGAACACGGGTGACGAGTTCGTTGTGCCCGTGCTCAAGCTTGATGCGCTTGATGGGGTCGATAGAAGTGAGGTCGTTGAAGTGCACCACCCGGGGGAGGTTCTCCGCGGGATGTCCGTCAGCAGTCACGACCCTTTGCACCAGCCCCTTGTGCCCACGCATTTGCGCCTGCGCGTGGATGTACATCCCCGGCCGCAACCGCAGTTTTTGAACGAGGTTCTTCGGAAGCTCCGCATCGTCGGGCGCAGGCAGCAGGTTGCGCTTGATTTGCCGCAGAAAAGCGTTTGGCCCTTTGACGTCGGTGTCCAAAACACCTTCCACGGGTGCCAACTGACCCACAGGAGCCGGGCCTCCAGGCGATCCGCCAGGCCGCGGGGCCTGATGGGCGGTTTGTTGTTGCGCCATTCGTGCCTGGTACTGCTGAAGCTCAACCGGCGAGAGGAAGACCTGGGTCTGCTGGCCGTCTGGGCTGGTGACCATTCGGTACGCCTGGCCTTCGGGCGTGAAAAGCACCGGTGGACCACGACCGCGTCTCCGCCTGCGCCGCCGCCGCCGGCTCCCGTTCGCGCCGTAGCTTGGCATGCCGATTTGGCCGGCGCCCGAAGTCATGTCTTGGGGCGCAGCCCCGGCCGGTCCCTCCGTATGGGCACCGTCGGAGCCGCCGTCAGTTCCATCGTCGGGACCCTCATCGGGGCCGCCATCGACGTCCTCGTCAGCGGAGGGACGTCCAGGCGAAGAAGAGGGGTCAGTGGAATCAGAATGTTCAGTCATGTTGTGCTTTGCCTCGCGGCCAACGCCAACGGGGTCGTCGTCTCACGAAACCCGGTCAGGACGAAAACCGAAAGTTGTGGCGCCACGGGTACCCCTAGCGCATCTGCACCGAAAAGGGGAGTAGCGCTTTTGTGCCGGGGTCAAAAAGGACCTCAGGGGCGACGCCCAGCGTGTGAAGCGCCTGGTGGGCTGCAGCAGGTAAGGGCTCGGTGAGACCGCCTGTTGGGATGAGTGCAGAGGCTGCGGAAACCACGCCTCCGAGCGCGGACCCCTCTGTCGCGAGCTCACCCAGCCAGGAGCGCGGCTCGCCGAGAATGACGACCTCCACGTCAGCTCCCGGTGCAATGCGCGCCCGCTTTCGTGCTGCCCAAAGCGCGTCGTTCAGGCCGCCCAGGGTGTCCACCAGTCCCCGCGCTTTGGCGTCGTTTCCCGACCAAATTCGACCTCGACCTGCGGCATCGACCTGTTTCGGCGTGAGGTTTCGCGACGACGCCACTTCCTGCACAAACTCTGCGTAAAACGCTGCGGCCCACTCTTGCGCTGAGGCCGCTTGCTCGGGCGTCCACGGGTCCCAGAAATCAAAAATGTCCGCACCGTTGGAATGACGCAGGGTTTCACGAGAAACGCCCAGCTTCGCGCCGAGGCCCCTCAGTGCGGGCTTCACCACAAAAACCCCAATACTCCCCGTCAAAGTACTGGGCAATGCGAAAACTTCGTGCGCACCCGCCGCCACGTAGTAGCCCCCCGACGCCGCCACGTCGCCCATCGATGCGACGACCGGCTTTTGTCTGCGCGCGCGCCACACCGCCCGGTACATGAGGTCTGACGCCAGCCCGTCTCCGCCGCCTGAATCGATGCGCAGAACAATCGCGTCAATCATCGGGTCGTTGGTCGCTTTCTCAAGTGCGGCGACGACTGTTTCGGCGCCGGCCACGCGCTGAAGTCCCAAGGGGTCGATGCGGCTCTTGCCCCCGGCGATGCTCCCGATGACGGGGATCACCGCAATGCGCGGCGTTCGTCCCCAAGGATGCGGTTTTTCGCGAACGGGCTTCCAGTTTGACTGAACGCGCGCGCCCGGCATCATGTCCGCAAGTCGCATGTCGAGCCGGTCCGACTGAACAAGTTCATCGACCAAGCCCAATTCGCGTGCTTTTTGTGGATGCAAAAACCCCTGGGCCAGCGCCCCGCGCAGGGTGGAAAGGGAGATGCCTCGCGCCGCGGCGACCTCTTGTTCAAACACACTCGCTTGAACGTCAAGGAAGGCACCCAGGCTCTCGCGCTGTTCAGGGCTCAAGTCCTTGCGTGTCAGGGCGTCAGGCGCGCTCTTGTACGGCCCCACCCGCGCGACGTCCCACTGGACACCCAGCATGTCCATGGTTCCGCCGAGGAAAGTCGCGTGTGCAGAAAAGCCGTTGACCAACACTGTGGCCTGGGGCGCCGCAAAAATTCGTTCAGCACCTGTCGCCACGAAGTACTCCGGGTCTTCGGCTGACAGGAGGACAGCGACGACACGCTTTCTTGCCTCGCGGAGGCGCAGCAGTGCAGCACGAAGCTCCATCGCGCGGGGCAACCCGAGGCCGGGGATGCGTGAGATTTTCACCACCAAACCCGCGAGTTCCGGCGCACGGGCCGCGCGGTCCAACCACTGCAGCGCCGCGACAAAGGGATCCGCCGCGCTGATGCCCAAAAGCGCCAGGGCCGGTGAAGCTTTGGAGGAAAGCAGATCGTCCAAATCGACGACGCCAATGACGCCGCCAAACTGCAAAGCGCTGTAGGGCGCCCAAGACGCGCGCAGCCCGGCCAGGTGTGTGAGACCCCCAGGACCGCCCCCGAGGACATAGCTGGCGCCCAGGTGGTGAGTATTCACCGTCGCCCCGACTTGGAAGAACAGTGGGTCGCCGCCGCGGACGCCATGCGAGAGGCCGGCCGAGAGCGCGATGCCTCGGTAGACCTCAACACCCAGCGCGTAGCTCATGCGGCCACCCAGAAACCCACGCGCGTCGCCAAACAAGTAGTCGGCCGAAAGCGTGTACCGTTCTTGGAAAGGTCGAAACGCTATGCCAAATTGGTACTCACGCGGCAGGGTCAAAGTCCCCACGCGGGGCGCATCCACGTTGCGAATCGTGGCGCCCAAAGCCAAGAAGCGCAGCGGGCGACTCGTCACACCCAGGTGCAAGCTGGCGAGGCCATCGAGTGCGGCGTCGTCAGCGGACGAAAACAGGTTGAGCCCAACGCCAAGCGCCAGAAGCGGATTGCCGAGCGCGAAAGACCATGTCGTTTTTCGGTAGTCGACGTCGTTGCTGCTGCGAAGCCATTCCACGCTGACGCCTGCGCCTGCCCACCGCATCAGTGGCGTGGCGAAGTACAAGCCGTCGCCCACACGGTTTCGTCCAATGGCGCGCTCGTGCCAATACAAAAGCTCTGGGCCGCCGGTGAGCGCGATGCCCGCCGGATTGACGGCTGCCGCCGTGGCTTGTTCCACCGTCGACACCGAAAGCGGAGGAAGTGTGAGACCTCGTGACAGGTCTTGATGTTCCACGCTGTCGGTCTGTGCCGAAACCGAAGGCGCAAGAAGTGCCAAGCCGATCAGCCCAAACCGGATGGCCGGTGTTGTTTTCACCAGTCCTCAGTCCCAGAGGAACCCTCCAACGGGTCGCCTCCCAACCGCTTGGTTTTGGCTTCGTGGGTGGCCCCGCGGCCACCGCGGTCCTCGCCGGACCATTCGTCTGTTCCAGACGAGGAATCGAGCGGGTCACGCGTCTTGGTGACTTTCTCGCGCTGAAAACCACCGGCATTCACAAGGGCGGTGACGTTGCGTTCGACCTCGGCGCCGAGCTGACCAAACTCGTCGCCTTGAAAAACCGCCTTGCGGTCAGCCAGGCGCTTACCGCTTCGCAGATCGAACAACCCCAGGACCAACTCGTTCCCGCCATCGTTGCGCAGCTGCTTCAGCGTTCCCAAGACGACCCGATTGAGCCCAAGCGCTTTGGCCGTAGCCGCCAGCGCCGGGCCCACTTGCGGCTGCAGTACCTCAGCCCCCAATTCACGCTGTGTGGCCAGGTAGCGTCGAAAAAGCGGCGTCGGGACCAGGTCGGCCGACAACGACTTCTCGTCCGGCGACACTTCGACGATTTCGCCTCTCACCCGGTACCCCGGGCGCTCCAGCCGCACCCAATGTTTGCCCATCGCCAAGGCACCGCTTTGAAAAGGGGTGTGCCCGACCAGTTGGCCGTCCAGGTAAACGCGCGCTCCGGCCGGCCGCGTTCGAATCGTCAGCGAGCCTCGAAGCGATGCGTGCACGTCCCGCATGCTGAGGCCACGAAAATGGAGAAACGACTGAGAAAAAACATCCTTGCTGAACTCGTGGTTTGGCTGAAGCGCCAACAAATCCAAGAGGACGATTTTGGCTTCTTCCAGGTCGCCACGCCGGTGCAAAGCAGCGGCGTAGTAGGCGGTGGCATCACACAGGTGTGCGCAGGCCGTCATCGCGGCAGCGGCAAGCCCGTATGCTTTGATGGCGCTGCGCAGCTTGCGTTCTGCGTCTTCGTACTTGTTGGCGACAAAGGACTGCCGTCCGTCCTCCCATGCTTTTTCCGCCCGCTTCCATGCGGCCGTCGCGGCTTCGTCGACGGGCATGCCGAACAAGGCTTCGGGCTTTTTGACCGCAAAGCCTGGGAAGTTTTCCAAGGCACCGTTCATATACCCTTCGACACGCGGGGCGAACACTTCGGCGCCCTGGTCCATGGGGATCAGCAGGCTGCCGATATCGCGAGCGGTGGGGGGTGGCGTCGCGGCGGATGAAACTGTCGCAACGCAGGCAGCGAGGACAAGAAAGGGTGCGCGCATCAAGGCGGAGTTTACCAGTATCCCACCCCGGCTCACAGGCGATTGGTGTTTCTCTCGAGGGGCGGTCCAAAAAAAGCAGCGGCGAGGCGCGTTGCGGATGGTAAGTCGCATAACCCTCCATGACGACACTCGCGAAGAAACCTTCACGGCGCGGCAAAGGGGGAGGGGACGACCCACCCTCCGGCGGCAATGAAATCGTCGCTGCGCTTCGGGATGAAGCCCAGCGCCGATACCTCAATTATGCGCTTTCCGTCATTACTTCCCGTGCCTTGCCCGACGTGCGCGATGGGCTGAAACCCGTTCAGCGCCGGATTGTCTACGGCATGTGGAACGATCTGAATCTCTCGTCAGACGCCAAATACCGGAAGTGCGCGCAGGTCGTCGGTGCCATCATGGGTAACTACCATCCCCATGGCGACGCCCCCGTCTACGAGGCGTTGGTGCGCATGGCGCAGGATTTTTCACTTCGCTACCCGATTGTCGACGGGCACGGAAACTTCGGCTCGCTGGACGGGGATGCTGCCGCCGCGTACCGCTACACGGAGTGCCGTCTTCAGCCCCTGGCCAGCGACCTGGCTGACGAACTCGCCCAACGCACTGTCGATTTTCGCCCGAACTACGACGGCACCAAGTTCGAGCCCATCGTCCTGCCGTCGCGAATGCCACAACTGCTGATGAACGGCGCGACCGGCATCGCGGTGGGCATGGCGACCAATATTCCGCCGCACAATTTGAACGAGTTGTGTGACGCGCTCGAAGAACTGTTGGCCAACCGCAAGGCGGAAACCAAAGACTTGTTGAAACACGTCAAAGGTCCCGACTTCCCCACAGGCGGACAGATTCTCAACTCGAAGAAGGAATTGCGCGACATCTACGAGACAGGACAAGGGGCCGTTCGTGTGCGCGGCGAATGGAAGCTGGAGGATCTCAAGCGGGGCGGGCAGCAAATCGTCATCACTTCGATTCCCTACGCTGTGAACAAGTCCACGCTGGTCGCCAAAATCGGGGACGTTGTTCGCGAGCGAAAACTGCCGCCGCTGCTCGATGTCCGCGATGAATCGACCGACGACGTCCGGATTGTCATGGAACTCAAGCGCGACAGCGACCCCGAGTTGGTCCTGGCGTATCTCTACAAACACACGTCGCTGCAGACGCAGTTCAACGTCAACATGACGTGTCTTGTGCCGACCGCAAATCCCGAGGTGGGCGCGCCGGAACGGCTCGACCTCAAGTCGATGCTGCAGCACTTCTTGGATTTCCGGCTCAAGGTGGTGACGCGGCGACTCGAGCACGAGCTCGGAAAAATCCGTGAACGCCAGCATGTCCTGGAAGGGTTCGAGAAGGTTTACGACGCGCTCGACGAAATGATTCGCATCATTCGCAAGTCCGAGGGCAAGCAAGACGCGGCCGCGAAACTCATCAAGCGGTTTGAGCTGTCAGACACCCAGGCCGAAGCGATTTTGGAGATGAAGCTCTACAAACTCGCGCGCCTGGAAATTCTGGTCGTGCAGCAAGAGCTCAAAGAAAAGCGCGCCGAAGCGAAGCGGCTCAAAGAATTGCTTGGCGACGAGAAGAAGCGCTGGCGTGTCGTTCGAGACGAAATCGACGAGATGCGCAAAAAGTACGCCGACAAGCGTCGCTCACGCATCAGTGGCGGCGTGGACGAAGTCGAATATTCCGAAGACGCGTTCATCGCTGACGAAGACGCCAACATCATTGTGTCGCGCGACGGCTGGGCGAAGCGCGTTCGCGAGGTGAAAGACCCGACGGCAACCCGCTTGCGCGAAGGTGACGAAGTCATGACGGTCGTCGCGGGCTCACTGAAGGCCAACGTTGTCTTCTTGACCAGCGCTGGGTCGGCCTACGTCATGCGCTTCAATGACGTTCCCGCATCGACGGGTTACGGCGACCCGGTTCAAAAACTGTTCAAGTTTGACGACGGCGAGCGGGTGGTCGCCACGTTTTCGCTCGACCCTCGATTCTCGAAGCCTGCGCGCATGGTGGCGGTCACCAAAAATGGTTACGGCCTTCGGTTTCCGCTGGCGCCGCACACTGAAGTCTCGACCCGCTCGGGTCGTCGGTTCGCCAAGCCGGAGCCCGGGGATGAAGTCGTCGGCGTTGCGCCGGCGCATGACAAAGACTTGTTGGCGGTCGTCTCGGAGAGCAGTCGTGCGCTCGTATGCGAGGTGTCTGAAATCAACGAGCTCGCGGGTCCGGGGCGCGGGGTGACGGTCATCAAGCTGGATGAGGACGACCACGTTCTTGGGTTTTTGTGCACGACAAAGAAGGACGAGGTCCTGGAACTCGAAACGACCAAGGGGAAGAAGGTATCTCTTTCGGTGAAGACGTACGACATCAGTTCGCGCGGTGGCAAAGGCCACCAGATGTCCAAGCGCGACAACGTCAAGCTGGTGGGCACACGCATCGTGTGGACGCCACTGCCTCAAGACCGGAACTAAACCCAGAGCTAGGACACGATGGCGAAAGGCAAGAAGACCACTTACACCGCGCAAGATATCCAAGTCCTCGAGGGCTTGGAGCCTGTGCGCAAGCGCCCGGCGATGTACATCGGCGGGACCGACACCACAGGCTTTCACCATCTGCTCTGGGAAATCGTCGACAACTCCGTCGACGAGGTCATGAACGGCTATGCCTCAAAAGTCGAAGTGACCCTCCACAAGGATGGGCGCAGCGCTACCGTGACGGACGACGGCCGCGGCATCCCGGTGGACGTGATGCCGAAGTTCAAGAAGCCGGCTGTCGAAATCATTCTCACCACGCTTCACTCCGGCGGGAAGTTCGAGCAGGGCAACTACCTGCACTCCGGCGGATTGCACGGCGTGGGCAGCTCTGTTGTCAATGCGCTGTCGAAGAAGCTGTCGATTGAAATCAAGCGGGATGGCAAGCGGCACCAGCAGACCTACGCGCGCGGCAAGCCCACCGGTCCGCTGAAAGCGTCTGGCCCAGCACGGGGCACCGGGACATCGATGACGTTTGAACCGGACCCCGAGATTTTCGGGGAAAAGCTGCGCTTCGATACAGCACTGGTTCGCGAGCGCCTGGAGGCGAAGAGCTACCTCCACAAGGGCATGTCGGTGTTCTTTCGCGATGAAACGGTTTCTCCCGCAGCGGAAGAAACGTTTCTGCACGAGGGAGGCATCGCAGAGTACTTGCCGAAACTCGTCGCCGAGCGCGGCAAGACTGTTGTGCCGGCCGGTACTGCGCCGTTCTACGTGGCCCGTGAAGACGGGCTGCGCATGGAGCTCGCGCTGCTGTGGACCGAAGCGACGGACGAGCTGGTGCGCAGCTACGTCAACGGCATCCCCACCGGCAGCGGCGGCACCCACGAGGCGGGGTTGCGCAGCGGCATCGTCAAGGCCGTGCGCAATTACATGGAGACGCACGGGCTTTCGCCCAAAGGCGTCGGTCTCACGGCCGAAGACATCCGCGAAGGCATGGTGGCGATTCTGTCCACCTATGTGCTCGAGCCGCAGTTTCAAGGACAAACGAAGAATCGTCTGAACAATCCCGAAGTCAGCACGCAAGTCGACAGTCAAGTGCGGCCGACTCTGGAGAAATGGCTCAACGACAATCAACGGGTCGCAGAGTCCATTGTGGCGCGCATCATTCTGGCGGCGCGCGCGCGCGCGGCCTCGCGCGCGGCGTCACAAGCGGTCACCCGAAAGACGGCGATTTCGCACCGCTTGAACTTGCCCGGCAAGTTGGCGGACTGCGCGGCGACCAACCCCAATGAGAGCGAGCTGTTCATCGTCGAAGGGGATTCCGCCGGCGGCACGGCGAAGCAGGGGCGCGACCGACGCACGCAGGCGATTCTTCCGCTGCGCGGCAAGGTGCTGAACGCCGAACAGGCGTCGTCAGACAAGGTGTCGTCCAACAAAGAATTGACCGACATCGTCAGCGCGTTGGGTTGCGGCATCGGTGCTGATTTCGATGCGACGCGACTGCGCTACGGGCGGATTTTCCTGCTCATGGATGCCGACTCGGACGGCCACCACATTGCGACGCTGCTTTTGACGTTCTTCTATCGGCACTTGCGTGGCTTGATTCAAAGTGGCTCGGTGTACATCGCGCAACCGCCGCTCTACCGGGTGGACATTGGCAAAGACACATACTGGGCGCTCGATGATGCTGACCGTGACCGCATCATCCGCACGAACGGCAAGGGCAATGCCAAGCCCAATGTCATGCGGTTTAAAGGCTTGGGCGAAATGACGGCGGCAGACCTGAAAGCAACGACGCTGGACCCGAAGCGCCGTCAAGCGCTCAAAGTCATCATCGACGACGAACTGGCGACCGACAAAGCCATCAACGACTTGATGGGCCGCGACGTCGCCGCCCGCTTCAAGTTCATCATGGAGCGCTCAGGCGAGGTGCGAGAGTTGGATGTTTGAAAGGTGGCTGCTGCCGCCAGCCGGAGTCCGTGATTCTGAAAAGACACGCTGCAGAGGGAATTGGTAGCTAGCGCTTCTTCTTTTTCAGGCGTGCCCGATGGCGCACTTCGCCGGCGAGAAAGCCAGGCACTTGCGCCGTGACGGACTGGCCGCCGGGTGGATGGTAGACGATGCGCATCGCTTTGCCGGCTGGCACCGCACGCTGAGAGAGGTCGATGAGAATCTTCACCGACTTGCCTGTATAGGAAACACGGTCGGGGTCTCGGCGCAGGTCTAGGTCTTGGAGCGGCTCGCCGGAATCGACGGCGCCGGCCGCGGTCTCGAAATGTCGTGAGCGGATGCGCAGTCCAGGCAGGGCGCTCTCTTCTCGGTAGTCACGCACGCCTTGAATCGTGATGGCCAGGTCCGCGCCTGCCTCCGCCTGGTCGGTCAGCTGAAGGCCGGTGTTTTCGCCCGCATCCAGGTCGATGAAGACGGTGGTGTTGGCGCAGCGCTGACCGCAGTCATTGCCCCAAGGGGCTTTGTCGAATTCCACCCGCAGGGCCAGGTTGCCGTCTTGCGGGTAGGCCGAAATAGCGAGGGGGACGGGCCTTTCAGCGTCGTCCTGGGGAGGAACTTTCAGCGTGGCCTTGCTCGCGCTGCCGGTTGCGCTGAGCATGAGCACCATGAGCGAAAAGGAAGCCGACACGCCTGCCATCCTAGCGCAAGGCCTCTGGGGGCGGCAGCTGCTCCTGGGGCCCATGCAGAACTTTGTGTATCTGCTCGGGCCGGAAGGGGGGGGTGAGGCTGTGGTCGTGGACCCCGCGTGGGATGTGCCAGCGATTTTGGCCGCTTTGGCGGCGGCCCGCAGAACTCTGACGGGCATCATCCTGACGCACGGCCACAACGACCACGTCAACGGCGTGCCCGAGCTGCTTCGAACTCACGACGTTCCGGTCTACGCCCAGGCGGAAGAAGTGGAGTTCTTCGACGCGCTCAAAGCGATTCGGGCCGCGATTCTGCCCATCGCAGGCAGCAGCGAATTGAGAGTGGGCGGGTTGACTTTGAAGCTGATTCATTCGCCGGGGCACACGCCCGGGTCGCAGTGCCTGTGGTGCCAAGGCGCGGTGTTCACCGGCGATACGTTGTTTCTGCACGCCTGCGGACGCTGTGACTTTCGCGGCGGTGATGCGAAAACGATGTACCGAACGCTGACCCACCTTCGCGAAACGCTGCCAGGAGAGACGCGTGTTTTCGCCGGGCACGACTACTCCAAAGTGCGCTCAATGCAGATGCGCGACGTCTTGGCCGAGAATCCCTACTACCAGCTTGCCGATGAGACGGCGTTTGTTCGAGAGCGCGTGAAACCACGCGGCTGAGTGCTACTCCGCCTCGCCCTGATGCGTCAGTCCCCAATCTTTGAGCCGTTTGAAGAGGGTAGAGCGCGCGACGCCCAGTTCTTTGGCTACGCGTTCACGGTTGTTGCCGAATTTCCGCAGCGCAGTCTCGATAATTTGGCGCTCCAGGCGCTCCAACATTTGCTCGAGCGTCATGCCTGGTGGCAAGTCCGGCACTGCCACGCCAACTTCGGCATTGCGTTCTTCGTCAAAAGTCAGGTCTTGCGCATCAACACTGGGGCCTTTGCGAAGCAAAAGTGCGCGGTGAACGACATTGCGGAGTTCGCGAATATTGCCAGGCCAAGCGTGCCCGCGCAGTCGCTCCAAAGCCGCGTTCGTGAAAGTGACGGTCTGTCCACGCGGCGCAAAGCGGCCGACGAAATGTTCCACCAACGCCTTCAAGTCGCCGGGGCGATTTCTCAGCGGAGGCAGGTGAAGCGGAACGACGCACAGGCGGTAGTACAAGTCCTCGCGAAACTTTCCGGCACGTGCGGCGGCCAAGAGGTCTCGATTCGTTGCGGCGACCAAGCGCACGTCGACAGATGTCGGACGCGCCGCGCCCACCCGTTTGATTTCACCGGACTCGAGCGCACGGAGCAGCTTTGCTTGTGCATCCAGGGGAAGCTCACCGATTTCGTCGAGAAACAGCGTGCCGCCGTTGGCCTCTTCGAACGCGCCGTGACGGGCGTTGAGCGCACCGGTGAAAGCGCCCTTTTCGTGGCCGAACAGCTCGCTTTCGACAAGCTCGCGTGAAATCGCCGCGCAGTTGACGGGGATGAACGGTGCGTTGCTGCGTTCGCTGCGGGCGTGGAGCGCGCGCGCAACCAGTTCCTTTCCAGTCCCAGACTCTCCCAACACCGCCACGGCTGCATTGGATGGGGCGACGCGTTCGATGAGTTCCGCGAGTTGGCGAATGGCCGGGTCGTTGCCGACCATGCCTTCGAAGTGCGTATCGGAACGTCCAGACGCCATCGGCTCGAGCGTCAGATGGGTGTCCCCCAGGCGCAGGGTGGCGTGGATGGGCACGAGCGCTTCGTAAATGCGTGCGCCCGCGAAGTAAGTGCCGTTCTTGCTGTGCTTGTCGGTCACCAAAAACTGCGCGCCTTGTCGTTGGATGCGCAAGTGATGCGACGAAACGAACGGGTCTTCGATGACGATGTCGTTGTCGGCATCTTTTCCAAGTGTCAGCGTATCGCCCCGGAAGCGATGAACCGCATCGCTCTGGGGCGTTCGAACGCGCAGCTGGGCCGACGTGGTTCGAGGCTGCTCCTCCGCAACATGCACGGCGGTGCCCCCACCTGTGACTTCGGTAGGCCCATCGTCCCCGCTACCGTGTTGGCGAAACACCGCCCGCCATTGCCCTAAGGCGATGTCAGCGCCATCGACCAACGTGGTTTTCTGGGTGGACGTTCCAGAGACGAGGGTGCCTTTGCCCGACAAGTCCTCGACAAAAATCGAATCACCTTCGCGTGTCAGCGCAACGTGTTGGCGCGAGATGTGGGGGTCAGGCAGAACCACATCGCAGTTTTCACCGCGGCCCAACACCACACGTGCGCGCTCCAAGGGGAAGCGAAGGACTTCGTCACCGCGTCGAAAAAAAACCAGCTCAGGCATCGCGAACAGAGCCCCCCGTGAGTGCGCAACGGCGACTTAGCACGCACTCGCACTGGGCATAAACGCCTGGGGTGACACCGACCGTGGCCGAGGGCTAACGCCCAGGCATGAACTGGGGTCTCGCCAATCGGCCGGTCAGCTTGGCTGCGCGAAATCCCCGGTTCTTACGGTCTTCTGAAAGAATCGACAGACCGCCGCCCAAGAGCCCCAGCCGCGAAACGGCAGCCGAATCCACCTTCAGCGACAGTTGTGTGTCGAGCTCGCTCTGCATCGGGGGCTGGCGAAGGCGGAGTTTTCCTTCGCCCAGAAGTTCGGCTTCACCGCCCTTGGCTTCGAGACGCTCAATGGCGGCCTCTCCTTTTTCGGCCTTCAAAGCGATGTCAATGTTGCCAAGCCCCAGCTTGGGCAAGTCCAACGGCATCGATTGGCCGTACAGGGGTACGCTGAGTCGCCCCCCAAGCACATTGAAGTTCTGCGCGTGCAAATTCAAATGTCCTTCGGCTGCCGCAAAATCCGGTGACCGCGGACCCGTTTGGCTTCCTTCGCGCGGAGGGACGTTCAGCAGCACGTCTCCAGACACTTTTCCAGACAGCGCCACGCCCGAGAAACCCGCGAAGTTGCCGAGACTGGGGTCGAGGTCCTCCCAGTCCGCTCGCAAGTGTGTGCGGCTGTTGGAGACCGCCCAAACACCGCTGAGCGTTCCACCCAAAGCCCGCACAGAAAACGCCACGCCGCGCGGAAGAAGTGAAGGCCGAAGCGTAACCGAGTCCACCCGAACAGTTTCAGCCGGCGCGGCAGCGTCGTGAGACAACGGACCCAAACTCACCTCGCGGGCGCGAATCCCAAGCACAGCGGGCCCCAGTTTGCCAATACGCAAAGAGATGCCCGCGCGCGCGGCTTCTGACGCCAGGCGCTCGCCGAGGCTCTCGTAGGGGAACGCGACATAGAGAAAGAAGATGTAGGCGACCACGCCTAGCGCGAACCAGGCCGGCCAGCCTTGAAAACGGCGTGTCCATTCGGGTCGCCAACGAAATCGCGAAACGAAAGCGGGGAGGGAAGAGGCGGGTGCAGTCATGGTTGTTTCAGGCGGTAAGTGGCCACGGTGGCCGAGACAGAAAGCTTCTCATCGCTTGGGCGAGGTTCGAGCCGAAGACGCTTCACCTTGACCAGCCCTGGCCCTTCTTCAAGCCGCGTCAAGAATGAGACAAGGGGGCCAAGGGCAACGTCCGAGAGGTCCAGGACCACAGCGCTCTCGGTGATTCGACCGTCACCCAAGGGCATTTCCCCCTTGGGTGTCAGGGTGGGGATTTCCAAGCCCGCCAACGCGCCTTTCTCTTCAAGCAACGTGATGAGGCGGACGTCATTGGCGGTGAGTCGCTGCTCCAGTTCTTCGCGAACGCGCGCCTGTTCCCGGAACGATTGCGCCAGCAACTGGGCTTCCTGAAGCCTTGTTTGCTTGTCTGCGATGCGGCGCCGCTTCGCGGACGCACCAGAGGCCATTGAGAAGGCGACAATGAACACAATGAATAGGGAGACCGCGCTTCCGGCAAGCGCGACAAGGCGACGCTCGCGTGCCGTTAGCCCCGCCCACTGCATCTGCGCGTTCGCCAAGAGATTCTGTACAGGTTCCGGTAGGGAGAACGCCATGGTCTAGCCTTGAGGGGTTTGAGGTGCCGTTTTGCTTGCACATCGAACGTCGATGTCGAGACGGAAAGAGACGCCCTGGCCGCCTCGCGCTTTTTCGACTTTGCCTTCACGCACATCGCGAAAACAGCCTTGGTTCTTGAGGGCACGGCTGATGGCGTCGACCTGTTTCGACGAATCCACTTGGGCCCGAAGCTGGACGCGGTCCAAATCGATATCGACCTGTTCGATGCGCACCGAAACGTCTTTCGGGAGTCGCTCGGTGAGTTCTGCCAAAAGCGAAACGGCTGACGTGTCCGGCAACGAAGCCGTGGGGCTCTCTTTTCCGCGCAGCATGTTGAGCGCGCGGTCAAATTGCTTCTCGCAGGTGCCTAAAACACGCTGCGTGATGCCACAGAGGGCGTCGTCCAGCGCAGCTTCTCGCCGCGACAAGATGACGCTGTTGGCGACTCCAAAACAAAGTCCCAGAAACAGCAACACCGATGCAAAGAGCGCCAGCTGTGGCAGACGGCCCTTGAGCACGTCGGTGGCGCCACTGAACGCAAACTCTCCTCTTCGAAGATTGAGCCGCCCCGCTTTCGCCGGGGGTTGGATGCCGCGAAGCGCCAAAGCGTAGGCTTGGGCGAAGCGTGCCTGTGCATCCGTGGGCAGAACGGTCTCGGTGGAAAGAGGCAAAGTCAGAGGTTGCACCAAGACGCCGAGCTCACGGCTCAGCGCTTCTGCGAGGCCGTGGGTGTGCGCGGCGCCACCGCACAAGTAGATGGCGCTCAACCCGTCCCGCGCCTTGGCTGCGTAGGCTTTGAAGGTGGGGCGCAGTTCCCGCAGGAGAGGTTGGATTCCGCGCAAGAGCGCAGCGTGTGCCAGCTCAGGGTCTGCCCCGGGCGCGGCAGCAGCTTTGGCGACACCTTGCGCAAAATTCTTCGCACCCGGCGAGAACGTGCGCGCAAAAGCGATGCCGCTTCCTGCTCGCCCAATCGCCACGTTGCAGCGTTCATGCCCCAAGTCGATCAGGGCAATCGCGCCGTCGCCAGTGGCGTCGGAAAACAGCTCTGGCTCTCCGGCGAAGAGCACGTGGTACGCAATCGCTGGATGTGTCACGACGCGAGGGTCAAAGCCGGCACTGGCGAGCGCCTCGAGTAAAGCGCTGAGTTCCGGCTTGCGCACGACGGCGACCAAGACATCGCTGCGGCCGTCATGTTGGCGAACGACCTGATAGTCCAAGGTCGCTTCGTCGATGTCGAACGGCAGTTGGCCTTCGACTTCGAAAGGAATCGTTTGCTCCAGTCGTTTGGCGTCCAAAAAGGGCAGCGTGAGTGCGTGAACCGCCAGCGCAGAGCCCGGCAGACTGACGACGACGTGCTCCAAGTGGCCGGGCAACTGCGCACGAAGCTGCTCTAGCGCGGCATTCAACCCCGCGGTGTCGGAACCCTGCCGCTCGACTTCTGCCACCGCCACGCTGGTCAAGGTGCGACCCGATGCTTCAAGCACCAGCGCTTTGATGGTGTGTGAACCCAAATCTAGGCCGGCAATACGTGCCATCAGTCCTCCCGAAAGTAGACCCACTGCCCCAGGCCATCGTTGAGTCGAAACACGGCGGTCAGGCTTTTCTGCACGTCGCCTGCTTCACCCTTCGCCAGCACCCGGTAGGTTGAACTCTTGTCACCCAGAAGGCGATTGTTGGCCGGGCTGGCCTTGAGCGTTCGGTCCACCGTGATGCCCGACGCTTCCACCAAACCCACAAAGTCGGCGACGGACACCCCAAGGAAGGAAAGCTGTCGAACGTCCAAAATCTGCTTGATCAGAGCATCCACAAACAGCGGATTCGCCAATCGGTTGTCTGGGCGGAGTGGGTCGCCGACCGACAAAATCGCCAAGTAAAGCAGCATGGGGTCTTGCGTGTTGACATTGAGACGTGCGTTGACGTCCGGAAAAACGGTGATGCGGTCGCGAAAAGCTGCCATCACGCGCTCGCCAAAACCGTGAACAAGATGAAGTTCGTCCAGCGAGTCAAAGCGCGCGTTCTTGGGGCGGTAACGGGGCTCCACGCGATCGTACGGCGCTGTTTCCGCTGAAAAACCCGATACGAACGCCTCGCCCGCGCCTGACGTGTTGAGGCGGGCCTGTGTGTCGTCTTCGTCCAGCCAGTCACGAACCGCCAGCGCAGCGTCGTTCGGCGTGACATCGGCTTTGTAACCTGCTTCGTTCCACAAGAAGTCGAAGCGCTGGTCAGACAGCAGGGCCAAAAGCCTGAGCGCCGTTGCGCCGGATTCGTTGGCAGGACCGTCCATTTTCTGAAGATTGAGCCGCTCTTCTTCATCTGAAAGCCGAACTTGAAAACACCCGCTGCGGTGCGACTGCTCAGAGGTGCCTTCTTCGGGGAAGAGCGCTTCGGCAAGGTGGCAGTCGATTTTTGCCATTCGCCACAGTTGAAGATTGAAAGAGGGCGCAGCGCCGCCGCCGGCAGGTGCGCCGCCGCCGCCCAGTTGCTGAAGCAGCCCCGCGAGCCCCGCAGGGGCAGGCATTTGGTCCAACTGCCGCTGAAACTTGAGGATGAGCCGCGCGAGTGCAACGCCGCCGCGCGCTTGGTACTCGGCCTGCAACTCAGAACGTTGGTTCGCTGCAAGCTGCAAATCAATGCGGCTCTGGTAAGCGACTTCGACTCCCAGCGTTGTCAGGATGGCAATGGCGACAACGACCATCAACATCGCGATGCCGCGCGAGCCAGAACGGGAAAAGTTCATTGGAACCTCCCGAACTCCACGTTGAGGGGGAGTCGTGCCTGCGTGATGTAGCGGACGTCCTTTTTTGACTCATCCTGCGTGGTGACGGTGATGCGCACCCGCGTGGGCAGTTGGGACTTGCGCTCCAGGCGGCGCGTGTCCCATTCGTCGTCCCATTCTTTTCGAGTCGAATCCCAAAAAGCGAACTCGAGCCCTTTCACGTTCTCAAACAGCACGTCCTCGCGTCCCCCGCGGTCGAGGGGTTCGGTGCCGAGCAGCGGGTTCATGCGGCGGACCAAATCTTGTTGACCGCGCCGCTTCGAATCGCGACTCGACTGCAGGCTGTACTCGACGACCATCTGGTCGGACTCGCGGGCATTGGTGTACAGGCGCTGGTGAGCGAGCGAAGTGAACAACAGGCGGTCTTCTTCGCCGATGAAGTTGGTGGGACGGTCGTTCTGGTCGCGGAATCGCCGGGCATCGTAGCGGTCACTGACGAACGCCGAAGACACTTCCCGCGAGATGCGACCCAAAGCGGCACGCACCATGCGGTAGTGGTCGGCTTCAGCTTCCACAACTTCTCTGGCGCGTACCGTCTGCGCAAACGTGCTCGCGATGATGGCGCCCATCAGGGCAGTGATGGCGACGGCGACCATCACCTCCATCAGCGTGAAACCTCGTGCGCGAAGCTTCATCCCGGCCTCCCGGGGAAAGCGCGGCCGATGTTTCCCGGAGAGCCAGGGAAGAGTGGACGTGGCGTCGTTCCAGGTCCGCCAGGCGTCGGGGGGAGGACAGGCGTTCCGCTGGGTGTGCCGGGAGCGCCAGGTGTGCCAGGAAGGCCTGGCACGCCCCCGCCGGCGGTACCGATGTTGCGGTCGCTGCCGGGGCCTCGCGAGACAACGTAGGTGATGACATCGAACTTCTCGGTGGTGTTGCCGTCGGGCCACTCCACCGTGAGATGCACTTCCCGCAGCGTCTGTTTGATTTCTGCCAACAGCGGTGTCAGCTGTGCCTGCGCGAGGCCAGCCAGCATGCCAGAGGCGGCGGTGTCGCCTCCGGGTGCTCCTGTGGCGCCGCCGGAAGCGGCTTCGACCGCGCCGGATATGGGAAAGCCGAACAAGAGTTCGACCAATTTGTCGGTCGAAAGCGCTTCCGTTTTCGGCGCACGGATGCGCGCACGCCACTTGAACCTCGGCCAGCCTTCTTCGGAAAAGTCTCCGTCAAGCTCCACGGCGTCCGGGGAAAGCGGTTCGTCGTAGAGCGACTGCTCCAGGTCGGTCATCTTCGCGCGGGCGAGCAGCGACGCGACCGTCAGCTTCTTGCTGTAGGCGTGGGACACCAACGCACCAGCGTTGAGGTCGAAGAGCGCCATCAACGACAGCGACAAAATCGCCATCGCCACGACCGTCTCCAACAGTGTGAAGCCCCGCTTCAACGCGGCACCTCAAGCGCTTCGGCCACCACGCGCGTTCGTGCGGTCAGTGGGTCAATCAAGAGCGTCCAGGCGTTATTGCCTTGCCGGACAACGACTTGCGCTCGCTCGGTGTCGCCCTTGGGAAAAAAATGAAGATAGGCGGTGCCCTTGTCGAGCGCCTTGGACTGATGCGCCGTCCACACGGAGACCGAAACGCCCTTCAAGGAACGTGTTTGGACTTCCGGAGAAGTGAATTCAGAAAAACGCGCAGCAGATTCCACCCGTTCTCGCTCGCGGGCGGTCAGTTCTTCGAGCGAACCAGGCTCTGCTTTCTCAGCGCGCGCAATCGCTGATGCGGCCTCGCCTTCGCGTCGGGTCCGGTCCAAGGTCGCCCCAGCCGCAGCACATTCGGCGCGGTAGGTGACTGGCCCATTCCCATCGCCCAGTTCCCAGACCAATCGGCACGTTCGGCCAGAGAGCGCCGCCGTGTCGGCTAACGCACGAACCACGCCGCCCAACTCAACGACGGCACCACGCGCGCGTGTTCCGGTGAGTGCCCCCACGCCGATGACGGAGGCCGACACCAAGAGCCCCAAGATGGCCAACGCGACCATCATTTCAATCAGCGTCAGGCCGGTCGCAGAGCGTGCGGCGATGGGAAATGAAAAGGTCACTTGGAAGCGGTCTGATTGCTGATGTCGGAGGCGGTACCTTCCCCGCCGGGGGTTTTGTCACTGCCGTACGACGTGATGACGGGCTTTCCCCCTTCGTTGAGGTACTGGTACTCGCTGCCCCAGGGGTCGCTTGGAACGGCATCGAGAATTTGCGTGTCGACCAATGCGCGCAGGCCCGTGGCGGTGTCTGGATACTGGCCCTTGCGCGCGTAGTAGAGCTTGAGACCGCCTTCGATGCTGCGAATGTCGAGCGCTGCGCGGTCCACGTTCGCCTTGTCGAGCTGTGGAACCACGGCGATGGCGACCGCCGCGGCAATTAGACCCAAGATGGTGACGACGACCATGATTTCAATGAGGGTCATGCCGCGTGGCCGGCGCACAAGGACAACAGGCATGCGGGTGTTCTGGTGTGAAGTCATGGCGTGCTTCCTTTCGAGTTGAAGGTCGATGAACTGGCGGTGCTTCGGGGCGAATACAAGGCGACGCCGACGCTGAGCAGCGCCGCCAACATGGCCATGGCGGCGATGACACTGGCGCGTCGCAACCAAACATCCAGATGGGGCGAATTCGTCATGAGGGCCTCTAGTGAATTGCGGTGTTGAGCTGCAGAATCGGCATCAGGATGGAGAAAGTGACAAATGCAATGACGCCGCCCATGGCGACAATCATCAGGGGTTCCAAGAGGGCTGTGAGCGCGCCGATTTTCACGTTCACCTGTGATTCGTACGAATCGGCCACCGACACGAGCATGTCTTCGAGCTGACCGCTGCGTTCGCCGACGGCAATCATGTGGTGAACCAGCGCGGGAAACTCTCCCGAACGCTTCAGCGGGCCGGACAAGCCTTCACCTTCGCGAACGGCTTCGCGCGCTTTCTCCAAGACGTCAGACAGCACCGTATTGGTGACGACGTTCTTGGTGATGTCCATGGCGCCCAAAAGTGGGACGCCGCTCTTGAGCAGTGTGGCGAGCGTCCGCGCAAAGCGCGAGACGGCGAGCATTCGCACAAGCTCCCCGAATACCGGGAGCTCCAGCATTTTCCGGTCCCAAATCGGGCGGCCGCGCGGGCTGCGGGCCCACGCGGCGATGGCAAACAGAATTCCGACGAGCGCTGGGAAGACCAAAAACCAGTAGTTCGCGAGAAAGCCCGACGTGCCGATGAGAATCCGCGTGGTGATGGGCAAAGCGACCTTCATCGTTTCGAAGACTTTGGTGACTTTCGGAACCACCACCGTCATGAGCAGCACCAAGATGCCGCCACCGATGACGAGCATCACCGCGGGGTAGAGCATTGTGGCGAGAATGCGGCTGCGCAGTTGGGCCTGGGCTTCGGTGAAGTCGGCCAGTCGGGTGAGCACAGCATCCAGTGCACCCGAGTGTTCACCGGCGCGCACCATATTGACGTAGAGCGCCGAAAAAACGCGAGGGTGTTGTCCCATGGCTTCGGCCAGGGCGCTGCCTTCGTTCACGCGTTGTTTCACGTCAGACAAAACGCGCTTGAGTTGTTCTTTGTCGACCTGGTCCACCAATGCTGTCAGGGCTTCGACCAGCGCAACGCCCGCATGCAGCAAGGTGGCGAGCTGCCGTGTGGTGATGGCGATGTCTTCTCCGCTGATTCGTCCGCGCAGGCGCACTTCGCGACTGGTCTTCTGCGCACCGGGTCGTTGTTCGCCCACGACCGCGGTGAGGTAGACGCCGTCGCGGCGAAGCTGCGTTCGCAGCAGCTTCGGCGTGTCGGCCTCGAGCAGACCCGTCACCGTTTTGCCGGATTCGTTGAGGCCGCGGTACTCGAAAACAGGCATTCCCGAGGCTCCTACAGGTCTTCCTGAGTGACGCTCAGCACTTCGGCAATGCTGGTTTCACCGAGCGCCACTTTTCGGGCACCGTCGTCCAGCAGCGTGGTCATGCCACGTGCAACGGCTGTTTTCTTGAGCGTTCCGGCGTCGACGTTCTTGAGCACGAGCTGCCGAATGTCGTCGTCGACGGGAAGAAATTCATAGATGCCAGTTCGCCCGCGATAGCCGGTGCGGTTGCAGGCCGGACAGCCGGTTGCGCGATAGATGTGAGGGTCGCGCGTCAGCTGTTTGAGCTTTGCGCGCGTGAGCGTGACTTCACTGAGTTCTTCGTCGGTGGCGGTGTACGCCTGTTTGCACTCGGGGCAGAGGCGCCGAACCAAGCGCTGGGCCAAAATCGCCGTCAAGGACGACGCCACCAGGAAAGGTTCGACGCCCATGTCAACGAGTCGCGTGACGGCACCCGAGGAGTCGTTCGTGTGAACCGTCGAAAAGACGAGGTGGCCGGTGAGTGATGCTTGAATCGCGATTTCGGCCGTCTCTTTGTCGCGGATTTCGCCCACCATGATGACGTCGGGGTCCTGGCGCAAGAACGACCGCAAACCGTTGGCGAAGGTCAGCCCGATTTTCGGACTGATGGCCATTTGGCTAATGCCTTGCAGCTGGTACTCCACCGGGTCTTCAACGGTCAGAATGTTGAGGTCTTGCGTATTGATGCGGCTGAGCGCGCCATAAAGCGTGGTGGTTTTTCCGCTGCCTGTGGGGCCGGTCACCAAGATGATGCCGTGCGCACGACGAATGACTTGGTCGACGGATGCCAAAATCGCCGGCGCCATGCCGATTTCGGCCAAATCGAGCAGCGTGGTGCTCTTGTCCAGCAGACGCATGACGATGCGTTCGCCGAACGTCGTTGGAATGGTGGAGAGGCGGATGTCGATGTCGCGCCCGGCGAGTTTGATCCGAATGCGTCCGTCTTGCGGAAGGCGCTTTTCAGCGATGTTGAGCTGTCCCATCACCTTGATGCGGCTGACGATGGAGTTTTGGTAGCGCTTGGGCGGCTTGATGATTTCTTGCAGAACGCCATCGACGCGAAAACGGACGAGCAGCTCGCGCTCGCCGGGTTCAATGTGAATGTCGCTCGCGCGTTCTTTCGCGGCGCGAAACAACAACGAGTTCACCAGCCGAATGATGGGCGCTTCGTCGTCGGTATCGAGAAGGTCTTGGGGCTCTTCCAGCTCTTGTGCGAGCGAGTCGAGGTCTTGCGCCTCCATCTCGTCGACGAGTTGCTCGGCTTCGTTGACCGCGCGGTCGTAAACGCTGTTGATGGTGTCGACGATGCGGGTTCCGGACGCGACCTTGAGAATCAGGTCTCTGCCCAGCAGCACCCGCGCATGATCGAAGGCGGACGTATCCAGCGGGTCAGCGACGGCGATGACAAGACCATCGCCCTCGGCAGCCAAAGGCAAAAGTCGCGCCTGCTTCGCGAAGTTGATGGGGATTTTCTTCGCCCACTCCACGTCCACGATGTCCGGAGGAATCTCTTCGAGGTAGGGCAAGTCCAGCTGTGCTGAAAGCGCCCGAGCGACGTCTTCTTCTGTCGCTGCTTTTGCGGCGACCAACAGTTCGCCAATGCGGCCACCTTTTTCCTCTTGAGTCACGAGCGCTTGTTCGATGGCTTCTTTGGGCACGCGCGCAAGGGCTTCGAGAATCTCACCCAATCGACGACCCACCATGAAGGCAGCCGTATTCACCACGCGCTGAGTCGTGGTGGGGAGCGGCGGTGGCGCCGGCGGCCCAACGGTGGTGCGTTCGGTCATGGCCCCTCGACGAAACTTTTCGGGGCTGGGTCCGCTGGCGGCGTTACTGGAGCAGCCACTTCGGGATTGGGCGCGGGATCGACGGGAGCTGTCATGTCAGGCGCTGCATCTACGGGCGCAGAGAAAACCGTGCCAGTCGTCGGGGTGTTCGGCACGGTCTTTGCCCCCGATGCGGTTGACGATGGCGTTGTTGCCGCGTCCATTGGGGCAGGTGACTTTGCCTCGGTGGGGACAATGACTTGCTCGCCTGGCAGGCCTCCGCCGCCATTCTCCACTTTGGCGGCCTCGCGCAACACGGCTTGATTCATCTTGGCCAGCGGCCCGGCTTTTCGCGCGAAGTCGATGGGTACGTCGTAACCCGCCACCTGACCGTAGAACTGCTCCACAAACTGTTGGCGCTCGCGCATTTTGCGCTCGAAAATTCTGCGGAAATCCTGCGCGTCGCGAATAATGTACGGCGTTAAGAACAACAAAAGATTCGTTTTCACCTTACGGCGCGTTGTGTCGCGGAACAATCGACCCAAAAGCGGGATGTCTCCCAAAATGGGCACCTTCGAAACCGACTCGATGGTGCGCTCTTGCATGATGCCGCCGATGACCACCGTTTCCTGGTCGCGCGCTACGACGGTTGTTTTGGCGCTCCGCTTCGATGTGGTGGGGCCCAACGTGGGGTCCTGAGATGCGATTTCTTCAATCTGTTCGGAAATCACCATGCGAATGAAGTCGCTCTCGTTGATTTGAGGCTTCAGCGTAAGTTTGAGCTCGACGTTTTGGCGATTGATGGGGGCGATAAATGACCCCAGCCCACCCAGTGCTCCGAGCGGGTTGACGCCACCGCCCGCGGCCCCGCCCCCAAGCGCTGAACCCAGGGCGTTGGGCGTGTAGCCGGCTTGGAAAGGCACGTTTTGGCCGACGACAATTTCGGCCTCCTCGTTGTCGCTCGTGAGGAGATGCGGCGTGGAAAGGACGTTGACGTCTGAGCTCTGCTGCATCGCGTGCAGGACGACGCCGAACGATGGAATCTGAATGGGGAACCCAGTCAGCTCCGGGATAATGGGTCCCTGAATTCCGGCCAGAAATCCGCCAAAAGACGCCAGGCTGGTCAGAGACAAGGAAGGTGGCGAACCACCGCCTGTGTTGTTGGTGGCGACCACGCCGGGGATGGTGCCGGCGCCAGTGCGCGCCGCAAACCCTTGGTGAAGGCCGATGCCAAACTCAGAGTTTCTGTCGAGGTTGACTTCCATGATGACGGCCTCGACGAAAACTTGGCGCCTGGGGATGTCGAGCTTCTCGATGACACGCGCGATGCTGCGGTAGTCGGATTGGCTGGCGACGATGACGAGCGAGTTCGTCGCGGTGTCCGCAGAAATTTTCACTTCGCCCGCGAAGAGTTCCACAGCCCCCGTCGCGCCTTGCGTGGGCAGGCGAGGGGGCTGAGGCATGTTGGGAGGGAGGTTCCCCACCTGCGCCGGCGCTTTGGGGCGGTTGGCGGTGCCCTGGGCGAGGGATTGCAGCGTCGAGGCCAGCTCTTCCGCGTTGGCGTTGGCGAGGTAGTAGACGTTGATGCGACCCTCTCCAGAAATCGGGACATCGACTTCGCGCACCAACGATTCGATGCGCTCCATCGCTCCGGTGCTGGCCACCAAGATGAGTTTGTTCGTGCGTTCGTCAGGGATGATTTGCGTCAGCGTGGCGGCACCGCCGCCAGTCCCTGATTCGTCGCTGCCCGTGGGTGTCGGCGCGGCACCGGTGACCGGCGCGTTGCCACGATTCCGCCCGAATCCGCCACCACCACCCCGAGTGTTTTGTGCACGGGCCTCAAAGAGCTTGCGAATGGTGTCAGCGACGTCGGACGCCGCGGCGTACTTGACTTGAATAATCCGGACTTCGTCGTTGGAAGAGCGGGCGTCGAGTTGGTCCAGAATCTTTTCGAGCCGGTGCAGGTTTGCGCCAACGTCGTGAACAATCAGCGTGTCGGGTGCAAACGCTTGGACTTCGCCATCTTTGCTGACGAGCTGAGACAAGACGCGTTGCAACTGTTCGGGTTCGGCGTACTTGGCCCGAAAAATCTTTGTGACCATCTGCTCGTTGAGCGTGTACGGCGCGGCGGCGTCGGTCACGGTGGGAATCGGGCTGTTTTTGGCGGTTTTCTTCTCAACGATTTTCAGGAAGCGGCCGAGGGGGTAGACGGTCAGGCCGTTGGAATCCAAAGCCGCCAAGAATGCTGCGTAGAATTGGTCGGCATCGACTTCGACTTTGCCGTTTTCGGGGCCAATGATGGAGATTTTGCCGCGCACATTCTCGGGCAGAATGAAAGTGCGGCATGTGGCGTCGGCGACGGTTTGGACCAGCTTTTCGATATCGACTTTGTCGAAGTAAATCGCGAAGCGCGCCCTGCGACGGACCTCTTCGCAGCTCGGGCCCTCGCGCTTCGAAGACGCGCTGGGCGAGGTGTTGGGTGTTGGCCGCCCAGCAGAAACGGCATCCGCCGGCGGTGGCGCCGGTGGGGGCGGAGTCGGTGCGATTTCGCGCTCGGCGACCGGAGGCTGAATCGGCGGGAAGCGCTTGGGGCGTTCCTGCCCAAAAGCGACGGAGGCCGCGAGGAGAGACAACGAGAAACCAGACAGTAGAAAGCGCATGGGGCCTTGTGCGTCAGCGAATGGAGTACTGCTTGCGAAGTGGTGAACCGTTGCGTTCCAGCTCAATGTCAACGCGGTTGGCGTCTTTGAGCCGCGAGTAGATTTCAAGCGCCTTCTCAGGGCTGTTCATGTCAAAGCCGTTGATGCGGCGAATGACGTCGCCGTTGACGATTCCAATTTTCGAATACAGGGAGTCGGGGCGAATGGAGAACAACTTGAAGCCCTGCGCGACGCCATCTTTGAAGGCAGGGACGATGCGTGCTTGCATCGCCAAGTCGTTCAGGTTGGTGAGCGCTTTGTCGATGTCCGCACGCGGGACTTCGTAACTGTTTTCGCCTGTCGCTCGCACGCCTGCCCCAATGGCGCCACCGGGTGGCGTCACGGCGGGTCCCGCGGCAATCGCCGGGGCGTTGGTTTGGGCTTCCGCGGCGATGTACTCCCGGCGGCCGTTGTTGCGCACGATGACGCGGGTGCGCTCGATTTCCAAAAGCTCAGCGCCCATCACGGTGTCACCGACGCGGTAGGTTCCAGAACGCATCTCATTGATGTCGTAGAGCGACGCAAACGACCATTGGGGATCGCTGGCCACGAGTGTTCCGAGCAATTGCAGGCGCAGGTCGCTCTTCACGGGCGCCCCGTTTGGGTCGATGTCCCCCGGCTCGAGGACATCCGGACCGGCGCTGGGAACGCTCAGCCCCGTGACGCGGGCGAGCCCTTCAGCGCTCAAGGCAGGCGGCGCAAGTGCGGCCGCGAATGTCGGCGCAGCGCCTCGCGGCGCGAGTTCCAGGACGACCGGTGGCGCAATCAGCTGCGCGACGAAAAGATGGGTGATTTTGGCGCAAAGAAATGCCGCCAGCAGCACGAAGGCCAGCTGGAGTGTCCAGAAGTAGCGACGAAAGAAAAGCTCAACGGACGCCGACACGCTCTAAGAAGAGAGCAAGGCCAGTGCCATCGGGTAAGTGCCGGAATTTGTGGCCTGGCCCAGGCGAAATCGAAGTCGGCGGTCCTTGCTGAGACAAATTGTCAGGGACCAGAGGCTGGGTCTGACGCGGTGTCAGCGATGCCGTCGGTATTCTCCCCGGCTGCCTCGCGCTCCAGCTTTCGGTAAATGGTCCGAGCGGCGATGCCCAGCATTCGCGCCGCCAGCGTCTTGTCGCCTTTGGTGTGACGCAGGGTTTCGTGGATCATCCGACGCTCGACCTCTTCCATGGGGGTGCCGATGGCGAGGGTGACATGTCCGGCAGCCCCGCGTGGCCCTTTGCGAACGGGTTCTGGCAAATCCTCTGCGCCCAACAAGTCACTCCGTGAAAGCACAACGGCCCGTTCCATGGCGTGTTCCAGCTCTCGAACATTTCCGGGCCACGCGTAAGTGTTCAGCAACTCGGTCGCTTCAGGCGTGAGCCCCCGCAACGCTTTTGAATTTTTGGCGGCGTAGATGCGGATGAAGTGCTCGGCCAAAAGAAGAATGTCCTCTTGGCGCGCGGCGAGCGGTGGAATCCGAACTTCGACGACGTTGAGCCGGTAGTACAAGTCTTCGCGAAACCGGCCTTCGGCGACTTCGCGCGACAGGTCTTTGTTCGTGGCGGCGATGACGCGGACGTCTACGCGCACGGTTTGTGTGCCCCCGAGACGTTCAATCTCGCCTTCTTGTAGCGCGCGAAGCAACTTCACCTGGGCGGGAGGCGTCAGCTCGCCGATTTCGTCTAAGAAAAGCGTCCCGCCGTGGGCGCGTTCGAAGCGACCTTCACGCCGGGCCACGGCGCCGGTGAAAGCGCCGCGTTCGACGCCGAAAAGTTCAGCTTCGAGAATCGATTCCGGAAGTGCGCCGCAGTTCACCGCGATGAAGGGCCCTTTGGCGCGTGGGGAATAGTCGTGCAGCGCGCGTGCGACGAGCTCCTTGCCGGTTCCAGATTGGCCAATCAGCAACACGGTGGCCGAGGACGGCGCGGCCTGTCGCAACGTGTCGAGCAGCGCACGAAACGCTGGCGACTGTCCCACGAGTGCGCGCCCACCCGGCAAGCCGATTTCGGCGAGGTGCGCTTTGAGTTTTCGGTTTTCTGCGACCAGCTGCTGTTTTTCGAGGGCTTTGCTCACGCTGCTGATGAGCGACGCGCGCTTGAGAGGCTTGGTAATGAAGTCATAGGCGCCATCGCGCATGGCAGCGACGGCGGTTTCGACAGTGCCATAGGCCGTCATCAAGACGACCTCGACATCGGGGCGCATCGCACGCGCGGTGCGCAGGAGCTCTTGGCCGTCGAGTCCGGGCATCATGAGGTCGGTGACAAGGACTTGAACTTCCGGCCGTCGCAAACGCTCAAGGCCTTGTGCGCCGGAGTCGGCGGTCTGGGTGGTCCAGCCTTGGTGCTCCAAGATACGCGCGACGGATTCGAGATTGGCGCGGTCGTCGTCGACAACCAGAATGGTGGGTACGGCACTCATGCGGCAAGAGGGTAGAGGACTCGCCGCCTGCTGTCACGGAGAGGCTCCGCTGGACTTTTTCACGCCGAGCGCCCAAAGGCCGTAGGCGCCTGCACGTGACATTTGCGGAAGCGCTCGGCTCGTCGGCTTAGGCTGTGCCGGCATCCTTGAGACTCAGGGAACTCAACCTATCGGGGGCCGGCGCTCAAGACCCCAAAAGACCCAACGTGAGGAAAAAGCCTCGCGCGTGTGTGAGGAACTGTGTCGCCATGAATTCGGCGCAAGCCAGCATGTGGAAGGCTTCACGATCCCGCTCAGGCTCGGGCGGCGCGTGGGGCGGGGGTGGACCGATGCTGCAGACGAGATCCTCCGGATATTGAAGCGCTGCCTTCTGCCGCGGCGAAGCCAGCGCTTGGTAGAGCGACTCGACGAGGAAGAAGATGTCCGTTCGGATCTCCTCCGCGGTGTTGGTCACCGTGACGGTCGCCAATCGGCTCATGTCGAGAGTCTCATGGTTGCTCACAAAAATCTCTCTCAGATGGCCCGCGATGCGTCCGTTGGTGAGCCGAATGGCGTCGACGAGCGCTTCACGCATCACGGCAGAAGCCGCCGGCTTGACCTCGCCGACGAAATCGATGCCTGCCGCTATCGCGCATGCCTCGGCCCTGCTCACGCGTGACGTTTCGAGCAGCGCGTCTCGGAAGCGGTCCATCATCGCAAGCGCACCGCGGGCGTTGTCGGTCTCGAAGAAGCCGTTCAGCGCAGCGTCTCGTTCGCCCGGGGTCAGCGCTTCAAAGGCCGCCATGAGATCCTTCGGAACCAAGCCTTGGCCCGCGACAATCCAGTTCTCGCGAGCCGCCTCGTGCGAAATGCTGCTCGACGTCTCTTCGCCATTCCGCGCGAGCATTGGGAAGAACATGCGCGGGCCGTCCGCAGCCGCGAGCTCGGCCTCGGCGAGCGTTCTCAATTGCGAAGGAGAGAGCTCCGGGCCGGCTTCTGTGATTGCGGCGAGGAGCCTTCCCAGCGCGGCATCGGTCGACCCAGCGCCGGTTCGCAGCACGAGTTGGCTGAGGGTCTCAATGACGATGTCGGGGTCCCCGGTCCGAACCGAGTGGGAAGGGGTGCTCGCGCGAGCGAAGACGTCGAGCACGCTGGGGCGCAGGGTGGGCGCACCCGGAAGGTGCTGCCGAACCATACGCGCGCTTTGGACTGCTCCTTGAATGGGCTTGGTGGGCCCTCTCCCGCTCGTCTTGCCGACGTTCACCACCGAGTTCTCTGTCGTGGCGATGGCGAGTTGCTACGCGCCGCGCAGCCCACCCCGCGCAGACTGTTCTTCAAGAAATGCGAGGGGTTGCCCACGATCGCCAACACGCCAAACGGCAAACCCGTGGGGAGGAAGAAACGGCGGCAGCACCTACGCCTCGTCGAGGGGGCCGCCGGAGCGGGCCAAGTCTTCGCGCCGAACCCGGTCGACGTTGAACCGCTTCGCGGCGTCGGTCAGCTTTTCAATCGTCGGCTCGAACTCAGGTGTCGTCTTCACAAATCGCAGAAAGTTGATTCGCGCGACGACGAAGCTTCGCAGGTAAGGGCTCTCCAGCCCCTTGTCCTTGAGGCGAGCAATGGCTGCGTTGACCGCATCATCGAGGGCAAGAACTTGTTCGGCGCGTGCGTCGCGCACGGCCATGGCGCCCAACAGGGGTTCGTCGAGAAACGTGTCAATTCGCCGAACGACCGAATGGTACGCGCCGCCAGAAAAGCGCGGACGCTGGTCATAGCAACAGCCCAGCGTGATGAACGCAGGTTCTTCGAAGAGATGAGCGAGCGACGCCTCGGTGACTTCGCGCGTGGCTGCCAATCCTTGAAACATGCGAATGACTTCGAGGGAACGCTCGCGCAGGTTGTGCGCCTTTTCGGTGTTGAGTGCGAGAATTTGAAACGCGACGTTGGGGTCGGGCAGGACAAGCGCCACGACAGACTTCGCGCCCAGCAGCTTCGCGGCGTGCAGACGGTGATTGCCGTTGGGTGTCCAGTAGCGGCCCTCTTGTCGGACGGCAATCAACGGGTCCAAGAAGCGGTCGACGCGCTCCATCGCGGACGCCAAGCGCTTGACGTGGGGTTCGGAAATGTCCCGCTGGTAGGGCGTGGGTTCGACCTTTTCGATGGGCAGCGCGGCCATCAGCACGCCGTGCCCGCCGAGCGGGTCTCGATAGGCCCCGATGACTTCGCCGCCGTCGGCGCGAATCTGCGCAGCGAGGTCGCTCGTTTCAGGGGAAGCTTCGACAACCGCCTGGGGCGTGAGTCCGCGCGAGGCCGCCGCCGCCTTCTTTCTTCTGGGTTTTCGCTTGCGAGGCACCGTTTTGAGCGGCACGTCAGCCCCCGGATACCGTGAGTTCTGAAAAACGCAGCGTCGGCGCTCCAGTGGAGCCGCGCATCACCAGGTCATTGCCGACGCCGTCGATGCGCTCCAGCATCCGGAGCAGGTTTCCAGCAACGGTAACTTCTTGAACGGGGTAGGCAAGCTCGCCGTTCTCGATCCAAAGCCCGTTGGCGCCGCGTGAGTACTCGCCGGTCACCGGATTCATCCCGCGGCCCAGCATGGCCGTGACGTACAGGCCTTGCTTCACACCGCCAATCAGCGACTGCGGCGATGTGTCGCCCGGCTCGAGATAGAGGTTGTGCGTTCCAATCGAGGGCAGGCTGGAGTAGCCCCGCGAGGCGTTGCCGGTCGTGTGCTTCTTGGCGTTTCGGGCCGTGAAGGCGTCGTAGAGGAACGTTTGCAAACGGCCGTTTTGGACGATGTACGTTTTCCGGGTGGGAGTCCCCTCGCCGTCGAAGGGGGCTGAAGCGATACCTCCGGGCAAGCGGCCGTCGTCGACAAGATTGAAAAAGTTGGGCGCAATGCGCTTGCCCAAAAGCGGCGCAAGGACGGTCGACTTTTTGTAAACCAAGTCGCCGCTCGCAGCTTGGGCAAGCTGCCCGACGAAACCTGAGGCCATCAATGGATCGAAGATGACGGGCACCTGCGCGCTGGAAACTTTGCGCGCTCCCAACATGCGCACGGCCCGGCGCGCGGCCTCTCGACCAATTTGCTCGGGGGAATCAAGCTTCGAGAGAAAGCGTTTGTAGTCCACCCAGTAGCTCGTTTGGAGCTGCTGGCCGTCGGAGGCCACCGGCACGGCGTAAAGGAACGCGTACGTGCCCGAATAGGTGTCGTTGAGCCCTTCGGATGACGCGATGAACACCTCAGACACTGCGTCTCCGGCGCCGACGCTGTCAAACGCAGTGATGCGCGCGTCTTCCGCTTTGGCGGCCTTTTCGATTTCCAGTGCCGTCTTCACTTTCCAATCGGGCGCGAGCGAAGCGACGGCCGGGTCAAACAACCCCGTGAGCGCTTCTCGGCCTTTGGCCAGCTCTGCTTTTGTGGGCAAAACGTGGTGCGCGTGCGCCGCTGCCGCCTTGGCGAGTGCGACGGCGCGGTCGACGAAAGCGTCGAGCCCTTCTGTCGTGAAGTCTGACGTGTATGCGAAGCCGAGGCGCTTGTTGACGATGACCCGCAAGCCGACGCCCTTGGACGTCGATTGGGTGAGGTCTTCGATTTCCCCGTCTCTGACGCGAACGCTGCTTTCGCGGCCAGTTTCGACGTAGGCCTCGGCCTGCGTGGCGCCTCGTTTCTTGGCGCGCTGGAGGAGTTGCTTGGCAAACGCGGCGGGGCTGCTCATCGCGCACCCCCCATGCGCGTGCCGCCAACGGTGACGTTGTCGATGCGCACCGTCGGCAGGCCCACGCCCACGGGGACGTTTTGACCATCTTTTCCACAAGATCCCATCCCGGGGTCAGGCATGGGGTCGTTGCCGACGGCCGAAACGTTTTTTAGGGCTTCGGGGCCTACGCCAATCAACGTGGCGTTCTTCACAGGCCGACCGATTTTGCCGTTTTCGATTTCGTACGCCTCGCTGACTTCGAACACGAAGTTGCCGTTGCTGATGTCGACTTGGCCGCCGCCAAAGTTGGCGCAATACAGGCCATGTTGCACGCCGCGAAGAATGTCTTCTGGGGCTTCGTCGCCTGGCGCCAAATAGGTGTTGGTCATCCGCGGCAGCGGCAGGTGTTTGAAGGACTCGCGCCGGCCGCTGCCGGTCGAACGCTGGCCCATCAGTTTGGCGTTGTGGGCGTCAAACAGGTAGCCGCGCAAAATGCCATTTTCAATGAGCACCTTGAATTCACCGGGCTGGCCCTCATCGTCCACATTGATGGAGCCGCGCGCATTCGCGGTGGTGCCGTCGTCGATGACAGTGACTTTGTCTGACGCCACGCGTACGCCCAACTTGCCGGCAAACAGCGACGTTTTTTTGCGAATGAAGTCGGCCTCGAGTCCGTGCCCCACGGCTTCATGCAGAAGAATGCCGCTCCAGCCTGGTGCCAACACGACGGTTTGGGGTCCGGCTTTCGCTTCCACCGCGCCCAACGTCGCGACCGACTGCCGTGCGGCCTCTGCCCCCACATGCTCGGGTGTAAACGTTTCGAAATGCTTGAAAGGAACGCGTCCGCCGCCGCCATAGAAACCGGAACGTCGCTCGCCTTTCTTTCCTTCAGAAACGACATGCACGGAAAGCCTGCAGAGGTCTTGGGTGTCCTGCGCGAGACGCGAAAGCGTGTTCGCCACCCAAATGTGTTTGGTCTGGTCTGCGTAAGTGGCCGTGACTTGCTTGACGCGTTTGTCGAAACGACGGGCCGAGTGGTTGGCGCTGTGCACCAACGCCGTTTTCTCCAAAATCGCCACGTCGGCCAGTGACGGTGCCACGCGGTAAAACGTTGGGGCAGGTGTACGCCGAACGTCGAAGGCCTTGTCGCTCCCCGACCCAGAAGCAATGAGGGCTGCCGTTTGTGCCGCGCGAAGAAGTGCTTCGTCGTCCAGGTCGTCGGAATAGGCGTAGCCCACCTTGGCGCCAGCGATGACGCGAATGCCAACGCCTTGAACGCGGCCGGTTTGTGCGCTGCGGATTTGGTTTTCCTCCAGAACAACGGCGGTCGTGTCGGTTCGCTCTAAGTAGGCTTCGGCAAATTCGCCGCCGTGAGACATCGCGACCGACAAGATGCGCTCGAGCCGCTCGATGGATACCGGGGGGAGCATTCCAGTGGGGGATGCCACCTTGGGCGGTGGGGGCGGACGCCGCGATGTCGTCTTTTTCGTCATGGGTCGCGGAGACTAACCTAACGCTTCGGCTCTGGAACGCATGAGAGAAACGAGGCTGGTTTTGGCGTTGCCGTCGCTGCCCCGTTAGACTCGAAAAGAGGACTGCCCACACCCGCCCACCTGCGTTTGGGCCTCCGCGATGCCGCCGCCAAAAACACCTCCCACAGGTCCATTGCCCGAAGCCAAAGAAGGCGCACCGGGACAGAAGTGGGACGCAAACGAATCGACGGACGATGTGTCGAACCCCGGCACGCCGCCAGGCGAAGACATCTACGGCGAAGACGAGTACCCCCCTGAAGAGGACGAAGAGTTTGAGGGCTCGGTGTCCATGTCTGTCTCCAGCACGGGGACCGCACGAGGCAGCGCGACACAAGGACGGACAATGGTCGGGCCGGCGAAATCCGCGCAGCCCTCAGCCTCCGACGACGATGGCGAGGACGCCACACGCGCAGGGCCACCTGTTCGCATCGAAGTCCTTTCTGGCCCCGACGCGGGCGAAGTGCGGCGTTTTAAGGGCGTGCGCATGGTGGTGGGTCGGGGGAGCAGCTGTGACTTTCAGCTGAGCGATCAATCGGTCTCACGAAAGCATTTGGAACTCGTTCAGTCTGCCCGTGGCGTTCTCTTGCGAGACCTGCAGAGCAACAACGGCACCCGGGTCAACAGCAAGCGTGTGAGCGAAGTGGTCGTTGAACACGGCGACACGATTGTGTTGGGGGCCACAACGCTCAAATTTATTGATGAGGTCAAGCGACTCGCCGAAGCCGAAGAAGCCAAAGCCAAACAGCAAGCTGAGTCTGAGCAACTTGCGGCACGCCTGGCAGAGCAAAAGTTGGCGGAAGCAGGCGCACTTTCCACCGCGTCGTCCCCAGACGAACGGGACGACGAAGAGGACGACGACGCCAGCCATGACGACGGGACGGACCACGAGCCTTCGCTCGCCGGGGCGCCTCACGCGTCTTCGGGGGAGCGCGGCGGGATGGCCCTGATGGATTGGCTCAAATCGAAACAGGGTCTCGTTGTCGTGGGAAGCGCGGTGCTCCTTGTCGTGGTGGTGGCGCTTGTGTTGGGGCTCGGGCGCTCAAAGCCACCGCCGCCGGACCCCATGGAAGAGCGCGCACGAAAGCTCCTGACGCGCGCCAAACTCGCCTACGACGAAGAGCGCTGGGTCGACGCCGTCGACGCGTTTGCTCAAGTCGAGCGCGTGAAGCCAGGCTTCGAAAAGGACGGTTTCACGGCGCTCGCACAAGCGGAGCTTGCAGCGCATCAGTCCTTGGAGCGCGCCCGCGCGTTGATTGCCCAGCAGCGCTTTGATGATGCGCGGGCGGAGTTGGCGCGGACGCCGCAAGCAGGAAAAAAGACGCAGGCCGAAGGGGCACAACTCGTGTCGATGCTCGAGGCCCTGCAGGCCCAAGCCTTGGAGGCCACGGTGGCGGCGGCATTGGCGAAGGGGGATTTCGCCGCGGCCCAGCAAGCCGCGTCCTTGTTGCCGCCCGCGCGGCAGGCCGCCGTGACGGCGGACATTGACGCCAAGCGCAGTCAGTCCGAAGCGCAGCAAGCGGCAGAAACGGCGCGCGAAGCCCAAGAGCGCGAGGCGCGCGAAGCAGAAGAAGCGAAGCGTCGCATGGAAGATGCCATGGGTGCTGTCTCACGAAAGCTGAACGATGGAAGTCCTGGCCGCGCTGGGCTGGAGTGTGACCGTGTTTTGGAGAAATACGGCCAGTACCCCGACATTCGTGGCCGTACGATGGACCTCAAACGACTGATTCCCATGTTTGAGCGCACTTGGGCCGATGGCTTGCGTCGCGCCCAGTCTGGTTCCGCCGAAGCCGCCTTCAAAGCGTTGGAGCGAGCCGCAGAACTCTATGACCAAATTGGGTTGCCAGGCGCCCTGGCTGCAGACGTTTACCAGGCCACAAATGCGGCGGCGTACACCGTCGCCAAGAACGCCATGGCGCGCGAAGACTGGGCGACGGCGGCGGCGACCTACCGTGGCGTCCTGGACCGCACGCCCGGCGATGACGAAGCCAAGGCAGGGCTGCAGCGTTTGGAAGCGCGTGCTGAAGACCTTTACCGCTTTGCGTATATGGTGCGTGATCGCGACCCACGAAAGTCGCAGAAGCTGTTGCAAGCGATTTTGGACATCGTGCGACCGGGAAGTCCGGTGTACGAAAAGGCACGGCAAGAACTCAAACGAATGGATCCCAACGTGCTAGGGGGAAAGCGATGAGTGCTGCATCACTTCGCGAACTGGGTCTTGACCTTCTCGAGGAGCGACAGCCCGAACGCGCGCTCGCGGTCTTTGCCGAGTCGGTGCGTCGCGAGCCGGGGGACCACCAAGCCAGAATGATGGCGGCGCGGTGTCTGGCGTTGCTTGGGGAAAAGGAGCGGGCGGTCACCGCGTACCACGCCTGTGCAGAAGGCCTCGTCCGGCGTGACTACCTCTTGTCTGCGATGTTGGTGTGCAAGCTGGCGCTGGAACTCTCGCCGACCGAAAAGCGAATCCTCGATACGTTGGCGCGCATTCACGCACGCGCGGTCCGCGACGCGCCGGGGAAAGCCAAGGTGCCGCCGCCCTTGCCGCCAAGTCAGCTTTTCGACGGTGTGGCGGGCGAGGGTGAATTGATGGCGCTCAGTGGTGCTGCGCTTTCGGACAGGGCCATCGCTGTTTTGGCGACGCCGGACTTGGGCACAGCCGCAGACCCCAACGCGCGCCCGCCCTTGCCGTTGTTTGCCGACCTCGAGCTGGATGCGTTTTTGGACTTGGTGAACCGCATGAACTACCGCCGCGCCAAGCCAGGCGAAGCCGTCTGCACACAAGGGCAGGGCGGCGAGTCCATGTACGTCTTGATTGCGGGCAAAGCGGAGGTCTCTCGGCAGTTTGGCGAGGATCGCAAGATGCTGGGCAGCCTCAGCGGGGGCTCCATCTTCGGTGAGTTGTCCCTCCTCACCGGCGCGCCACCGACGGCCACCGTGACGGCGACAGCGCAAGTTGAGCTGTTTGAAATTTGGCGTGAACACCTCAACCAGCTTGCCAAGACCTTTCCCTCGGTCCCGAGCGCCTTGGCGGAGTTTGCGCAAGCGCGCATGGCGCGAAACCTCACCGCCACGTCACCCCTGTTTCACGGGCTTGACGACTTCAACCGCTCGGCCTTGCTGAGCCGATTTCGTTTCCGCGCGCTGGCACCGGGTGAAACTGTGTTGGTTGAAGGCGAACACTCACCGGGGCTGTTTCTCGTTTTGGCGGGAGAACTCGTCGTTCAGAAAGAAGACCCCGCTGGGGGGCAAGTGTCTCTGGGGGTCCTCCGTGAAGGAGATGTCGCCGGAGAAATCTCTTTGCTGACGGGTTTGCGAGCCAGCGCAACTGTTGTTTCTACGCGCAAGTCGGCGACGGCTTTTTTGGACCGCGCTGCGTTTGACGCGCTGACCAAGTCTTTCCCGCACGCGCGCGAGTACTTGCAAAAAATCAGTGAAGATCGCCTCAAGCAGATTGGCGAGGCGCTTCGGCCCGCAGAAATTATCGACGCCGATGAACTTGTCGTGACGCAAGACGCATAGGTCTTGGCGACAATTCGTCCTGCCGGCGACGTGTCCCCGCGACAAATTGTCGTGCTCTAGCCGCCGTCTAGTAGCCCGAAGTGATGCGCCAGGCCTTGCCGTCGCTCAGGAACGTCATCTGTTTGAGGTCCATTTCGCGCTGCGCTTTGGTCTCCACACCCAGGGGCCGAAAACGGGCCACAAAATAGTAGGTGGCCACGGCGTGACGCCGGTCCGGACTGACGTCGATTTTTCGGACGTCCAGGTCGAGTTTGACGTCAGCAAGCTTCGATAAACGTTGGGGAAGCACGTTTTGCAGTGCTTTGAAGTCCAAGTCATCTGCGACGTTGGGCGTCCCTGCATCGTCCTGAAAAGAGGGGTCGGCCAAGTCCACGAGCGCCTTGGCGTCCTGCGCCTCCAGCGCACTTCGATAGAGCTCCATCACCGTCATGATGGCGCGCACGTCTGGCGTGTCATCGAGGTCAGTCCCTGGAATCCGGCGCGGGAGGCAGCCAGACAGGGCGATGAGGCCACAGAGGAACAAGGGGGAGTGTCGAGTCATGAGAGGTCGTCTATGCAATTTGCTTGCGCAGCACTAGAGCGCTCCCGTTCTAGGGCCCCAGCGGGTCAGGGGGCGTCAAGTGTCCCTGAAAGGTGCGGGCTTCGAACTCGCAGCGTTCGACGTACTCCCGGACGAGCGGCAAAAGGCCCCGGCCGATGTCCGGTACTCGCCCGGCCGCATCCTTCACGCCTAAGCAGTCGCCAGCGAGGTAGAGGCTTTGCACCAAAAGACGATGGGTCTCCTCGGCCACTTCGTCTGGCAGTGAGGTGGACGCCGCGAGCGCGAGGCTTTCGCTCGCCGCGCGTGGGGCGCCGAGTGCCGCCAGCCGACGTCCGTACAGGTATTCCAGCGCCGGTTCTCGAGGCATGCGCTCTCGTGCGCGCGCCAAGGCCAGAAGCTTGAGCTCACTGGGCATTTCCTTGTTGAAGAAATCGCGCACCACCGGCATCAGCTTGGGCTGGCCCAAAGCCATGCGTTTGATGTGTGCGGCACGAAGCACTTCGGGGGCAGCCGGACGGCTGAGGGCACGATCAAGCACCGTCGCCGCACGTTCGGCACCGTGAAGCGCCAACTCCACATCTGCGCGCACCAAAGCCACTTCCGCCGCCAGCGTGGGATGCGCGTTGAGTTTTTGCTCCCACGCGGCAAGATCCACCGCCGCCTCCTGTGTGCGTCCCAAGCGCAACAGGGCTTCTGCCCGGCCGAGCGCAAACCGAGGCTCCTGCGGGTCGATGGCCGCGCAGCGCTCGAACAGGCGCAGGGCCAATGGCGTGTCGTGAGCCAGAGCGGCGTATGCCTGGGCCTCGAGCGACGCGACTTCGCGGGCGCAGGAACGACCGAAAACGCTGTTCTGACGGAATCGTGCGGCCGCGTGCGCAACGTCTTTTTCGGTCAGCGGTAGCGCATCGACAAACCGCTCCCATTCCTCCACCAGGGGTTTGAGGTGCTTGCCGTATGCGGGGGCAAAGCGAGGTTTGGCGTAGAGCGAGCGCAAGCGCTCGTGACCGTATGTGTCCAGCAGGTAGCGCACGAACGACCCGGCCGCCGCGTAGGCTCGCGGGCCCGCGGCGCTGTAGAAGTTTCCACCCGTGAAGAGGTGCGTGAGAGAAGGCGCCAGACCGGCTGCGCGCATGGCGGCCACGTCGCGGTGAAGCGACACATCGCCTGGCGGCCCATCGACGGCGACCGCGAGCCCCTCCACCAGCGGCATCGCCGTGAAAACACCCCAGGCGGTCGGGACTTTGAGAATGCCGGTGGCCCATTCGGCAGCCAAGAGATGGACGAGTTCGTGCCGGAGCGTGCCGTGCGGCGTCCCTCCTGCGTTGAGATGCGCGCTGCCCTGCCAAGGTTTGGCGAACTGCGTGCGGTCAGCACCCACCCAGCGCGCTTTTTGCTCCGCGGATGCGTAAAAGTAGAGGTGGCGTTTGTCACGCGCAGTGAGTTTGAGACGGTCGGCGATTTGATGCCACCGGAACTCCGCGTCACGTACCCACCGGTCGACCTGCTCGGCCGGAGTGGCGCGCGGATAATGAATGACAAAATGTTCGCTCTCGCGGGAACCGTCCAAAACGGTGGTGAGCGAGGCGTAAGTGGTTCGAAGTCCGAGTGCAGTGGCGCGCCGTTCGATGAGCCCCACGGCGGCGAGCCCCAACAGCGCGCAGCCGGCGGCCACGGGACGCCACGAGGGGCGGGAGAGTGTTCCTTGTTTGGCGTCCAGCCACCAACCCGCAAGAGAGACGAAGAAAAAGGCGAGGGCAGTCGCCTCCAGCCGCGACGCAAACAACCCGCCCGAGAGCTCCAGCACCTCGTCGTAAATCGGGCCGGGAAAGAACCCCAGAAAGACGTTGAAGGCGAAGACTTGCGGGCCAAAATAGAGCGGCCACAGGGTTGGCACCAGCGAGCCGACGACCAAGGCCCAATACAGGAGGAGCGCCGTCCAAGCGCGCCGGGTGAGAAAGCCCACGCAGACGCCGGCCGCAGAGGCGAGAAGAAGGGTTGGCAACGTCAGCCAGGGCACGAAACCAAACTTCGCCCACGGATCGCACGGCGTGGAGACGAGTGACGCCAAAATCGAGACGACAATGGGTACCCACGTGGCGGCCACCAAAAGAAGCGCTGACGCCGCAGAGGCGGACCATGCTGCGGCAAGTGGGTCGTCCAAGCGTCGCGCGTCCACCGGACGCTGACCCATCCCTTGAAGAAGGCGCCGTTCCTGCTTGGCTGCGGCGATACCCACACCACCGCCCAGTACACCCAGCGCCAGCGTGAGGACCTCGGCGAGTTCAAACCCTGGCGCCCGCAGCAGCGGAATGCGCGCGAGCGTTGCCCCACCCACCGCAATCGCCAAAGCAGCACCCGCGACGAAAGGTCGCTTCAGCAAAGCCATCGCTCGAATCAAGACCTGCTGCATTTCCTTCCCTTATACTGATCCCGATGACCACCCAGAAACCGAGTCCTGACGGCCGCCAGCACCCGCGCGCCCCCATAGAGCTCAAGGTTGATTACAAGAAACTCAACTCTTTTTTCGCGGATTTCACCAAGAACATTTCGAAGGGCGGCACTTTCATCAAGACGAAGAAGCCCCTGCCCATCGGCACGCGCTTCCTCTTCAAGCTGGGTGTGCCCAAGCGCGCGGCCCCCTTCGAGCTTTTGGGAGAAGTCGTGTGGTCGAGTTCGGAAGGAAACGAACCTGGCATGGGGATTCGGTTCATTTACGGCAGCGATGAGCAGCGCAGCAGCTTCGAAAGTGTCGTGGAAGGACTGATGTCAGAGAGCCTCGGTCCCGCGCTCACCAAAAAGCTGCTCAAGCGAGGTCCGGCGAAATGAAGTCGCGCGTTGGGTTGGCGCGGGCAGCTCTGTTCATCGCGCTCATTTCTGGCTGCGGTCGTGCGCAAGGGAAGGATGCTGGCGCGCACGTGCCGGTGCAGACCGACCCCGCGGCGGAGTCGTTTCAGCCCCCGCCTTTGGCCCACGTCCGGGTCGAACTTGCGGATGCGTTCGGCGGGGTGGCTGTGGTCGACGCTGAAGTCGTGGATACCGAGCCACTGCGACGCCGAGGTCTCATGTGGCGTCGCAGCCTGGCTGAGGGCAAAGGCATGTTGTTTGTGTTTCCGGCGCCGGCCGCACAGGGCTTTTGGATGAAGAATACGTTCATACCGCTCGACATGATTTTCATCGATGCGACGCAGCGGGTCGTCGGTGTCGTCGAAAACGCGCAGCCCCACAGCCTGGTGTCTCGGGGCGTTCCAACGCCTTCGCTCTACGTGCTGGAAGTAGCGGCGGGGTTTGCTTCGCGGCGAGGCATTCGACGTGGCGCGAAAGTGCGGTTCGACGGCTTGGGTCGCCCAGGGGAGTGAGGCAAAGCCTTCAGTCTGCAGTGGCTGGCGGAAGCATTTGAGCGCAATGTTCGCGCTCGCGACGGGCCGCACTGAGAGCGGGATAGTTGTGAAGTAAAGCATCGAAAAGCCGAATGGCCCCGGTACAGTCGCCGCGCCGCGCAAATGCACGCGCTTTGGAAAAGCGGTTTTGGGCGTCCTCCAAACTGTGCGACAGCTGGGCGATTTGATCGCCCATTCGCGCATCCTCCGGCACAGTGGCCAAAATCGCGCGCGCAGACTCGAAATTGCCACTCACGAATTCTGCATTGGCCTTGAGCCAAATTTCTTGAGCCAGCAGGTGGTCGTGCTCTGGGGCGAGGTGAACCGGCGTGTTTTGCCTGTCTGGAGCATTTTGTCCGGGCGAGACGGGGGTCGGCGAAACGGCCAATGGAGGGGCGGGCGATTTGGACGTTTGCCACGCCCAGGCGCCCAAGGCCAAGACACCCCCAGCGGCGGCAAGCCCCAACCAAACCCAGAATGAACGTTGGGGTCGAAGCACCGGCGCGCGATCCGGGCGCGCCGTCTTCTCAAGGGGGACGCCTTGTTCCGGCGCAGTCGGAAGCACCAATGTTCCACTGCCGGTCGTTGAATGGGGGACCGAAAATGAACGCTGTGTGACAGGCGAAAGGCCTGCAAGCGCTTCGACAAACTTGGCCATCGAGCCGTAACGAGCGGCAGGATTCTTGTGGCAAGCCACCTGAAGGACAGCGTCGACAGCGCTCAAGTTTTCCAACGTGCTTTGGGAAAGCAGGGGCAGTGGGCGATGGACTTGCTGTTCAAAAACTTCTTGAGGATTTTTTCCAGAGAAAGCCGAGTGTCCAGCGAGCATTTCGTAAACGTTGAGTCCGAGGGCGTAGATGTCCACCCGGGCGTCCGTGTCTTTGCCTTGGATTTGTTCCGGCGCCATGTACAGAGGCGTTCCAGCGATCGCTCCGACTCCCGTCAGGCGGACGGTGCCCTCTTCGATGAGCCGCGCGATTCCAAAGTCGAGCACCTTGGCGTGCATGCCGCGCAAGCCTGACCGAAGCATGATGTTTTCGGGCTTGAGGTCCCGATGAACGACACCCTGCTCATGGGCGTACGACAGAACCTCGCCAACTTGGAGCGCGATATGCAATCCGTCGGCGAGTGACAGTTGCTTGTTCCGGGTGATGTGTGACTTGAGGTCGTGTCCGTCAACGTATTCCATTGAAATAAACAACGCGCCGTCGGCGGCATCTTGTCCGAACTCGTGAATGGCGACCGCATTGGGATGATTCACACGCGCTGAACTTTTCGCTTCGTTCAGAAACCGGCGGACCACATTCGGGTCTTGTGAGAGCTGGGTATTGAGAAACTTCAGCGCGACTTTCTGGCCGATGCTCACTTGTTCTGCCAGGTAGACCAGCCCCATGCCCCCTTGACCCAGCCGACGAACCACTTTGTATCGTCCGGCGACCAGGCGTCCGAGAAACGGGTCCGTGGGGGGCGGCACTTGAATGGACGATGCGTGCCCGCAGGTCGTGCATTGCCCTGGCCACCCCGAAAGCTGGGTGCCGCAGTGCTGACAGAGGTAAGTCGCGACGGCGGGGTTCATCGCGGAAGCTGCTGCTGAAACAACACGCGCTCGAGTTCTGCCGCCCCCGCTTCCGGTGATGCGCTCAAGGCAAGCTCTGCGCGCAAGGCACCCGTACGCGGATCGTCCGGAAGGTGGGTCTCAAAAATGCGCAGTGCTCCGGTCTTGTCGCCGCGTGCGTAGACGGCGAGGGCCCGAAACGAAGTGTAGTCGCGGGTTGAGGGGTCAGCGTCCGCGGCTTTGGCGAACAGGTCTTCGGCTTTGGCGCCGTCCCCTGCGTTCAGCGCCGTGACGCCACGCAAGAACGAGGCGCGTGCAGCGCTCCGCGGCGCGGGCGTTCCAACGTCGTGGGCCAATTCAAAAAGAAGGTGCCCCTGGCCAACTTGCTCAGGGGTGAGTGCCTCACGCGCGATGGCCTTTGCATGAAGCGCTTCCGCCGCAGCCAAAGCGGCGGAATGCAGTTTTGCGGCCATTTCCGCGAGGTCGGCACCGATGTACCCGCGCGCAACGAGTTGCCGAAGGATTGCCGATGCGGAAGCGTCGCCCAGAAGCCGGCCCTCAGAAAGGGCACCAAAGAAATCGCGTCTCGCGTCGGTCGCGGACTCCAACGTCAGTGCCTTCGCCCCCGCCGCTGCGCGCTGGCGTTCGCACAGCTCCATTTCCTTCTGGGCTTTGTCGCGGTCCAGAGAGGGCGGGGCGGCTTTCAGATATGCGCGATACGTTGCGCAAGCCTGAGCGACCTGTTTGTCAGCCAGTTGGCTGCGCGCGAGCATCAGGTAGGGACCCATCGACGTGGGATTGGCGTAGATCGAGCGCAGCAACTTCTCCGCTGCCTGCGCATATTGCTTCTGATTGTAGAGGGTTGCGCCTTGACTCGAGAGGACGTCAGCGTTTCCAACCGAGGGCCCAAGCAGCGGCGCGGTGACGACAGCGGAGAGAACGAAAGCGCTAAAAAGCATAGCCTGCTCCAAAGCTAAAGGCGCGGAAGCCCGAGCTCAATTGGTTGCCTGCGGTCTGACTGCCGACCAGTGGAATGGAGTAGCGAAACGCAGCTTGCACATAGAAGCCGGAGACGATGAATGCCCGGACGCTGAGGCGGGCGGTGCCGTGGAGGTCGAAGACTGCAAATCCCTCGAGGTAATTTCCGGAGTCCACAAGTTCTGCGATGCGTCCTCCACGGAGTTCAAGTCCGACCTGCAGGGCGAAAACGAAACGCCACAACGCAATGCGGACCTGAGGCTGGAGCGCGCGAAGGTGCAAGAAGTCACCGCGCGTCACAACGGTTTCAGCACCCGGCGTGGGGTTTTGGACTTCGAGGGTCCAGGGGTCGCTGCTCGTTCCATACGCGAGCCCAAACCAAACCATTCCGAAATACCGCCAGAAACGGCCGTACTCCACGCCGACGCCATACAGATTGGCGCCAGCACCGGGCGAGAGAAGACGCGCGGTGCGCGAATTGGCGTCTACGCCGTCGCCGAACCGGCGGCCCGCGACGCGGTCCCCGTTGAGGGTGAACCATTCGAAGGCCACATCCAAATAGGTGTCGCGAGCGTAAATCTCGGCCTGCGCGTCTCCCAGCGCCTTCTTGAAGCGCCCCCAGCCGGTGGGCTGCAAAGTGCCCGTGAACGTGTACGTTTCTCCGGGTTTGACGTCTGCTTCGATACGAAGCGGTTCATGGTCGTTGAACTTGGCTTCAAACACGTGCGTGCCAGGCAGAATGCCGACGTCGAGCTTTCCTTGGCCGAGCGTGGAGCCATCCATCAGCACGTCGGCGGACTCTGGCTTCACGTCAGCCACGAGCCGTGCCGGGACCTTTTCCAACGTGCGATCGACCAGGAGTTTTTGGCGGACGGGGACATTCTGTTTGATTTCCAAGGGCAAGTAATTGGGGAGGTGCAGGCGGAGCGTCCGTTCTCCGGGAAGCACCTGGGTGAGCATGGGGGTCGTTCCCATTTTCTCACCATCCACCCAAACGACTGCCCCGGCCGGGGTGCTCTTGACTTCCAAAGTTGACACCAGCTGGTCGGCCTTGACGATTGCACCGAGCAGAGCCTTGTCCAAGGTCGGACTTGTGCCTTCCGTCGCAGCGCGTTGGTTGTCCTTGGGACGGTAGGTCACCAAACGAACCCGATAGCCGGTTTCATCCTGTCCCGCGCGGATCAGCTGTACCCGCTCGATGCCCAGCCGTGTCATCAAGGATCCCAAGGCGTTTCCACATTGGGCTTCGGCAAGACAGGAAGTGGCTGGGGGCTTGTCCGCGCCAAGCGAAGTCTTCAAGAAGGACAAAAAGTCTTGCGCGCCCACGACGTGCGTCGCGCGGTCTTCTGGCGCGATGAGTCCTCGCACGGCTTCCTCGGCGCGGGGCAGAAGGGCTTCCTGGCCCGGATAGAGAGGTTGCAACAGCCACAGAGACTTCTCGGTGGCTGTCGCGGGGGAGGTAGCGAGAATGGCTGTCAGCGTGAAGATCGTCAGCATGATTGGGAGTACCTAGCGTGTCTTAGCGTTGCGCTGGGGAAAAATGCGACTCCAAAGTGGGTCACCTTCGTTGGTGAGGCGGCCCTCAGCCCAGCGAACAGAGCGGTCGGATTCGGCGCGACGGATCACGCGAGGCGGGGCGTCGCGCTGCGGGACTCCCTCGCTGACGGTGAGTTGCTCGTGGGCAGAAATGACCTCCGCACCAAAATCCAGGGTGGTGGTGAGCTCGTAGCGCTGCACGGAGCCCGATCCGCTCCGCGACGTCGCAATGCGCGTCAGGTGAAATACTGCCCCTCCGGCGCATGCACCGTCCGGGTGATGGAGGGATGCCATCACGAAGCGATTGCCACGCAGTTGCATCAGCCGCGCATCCCGAGAGCACAACACCGGTGCCGTCCCGTCGCATTTTTCTCCTTCCGCAACGAGCAGCTGTGTCCCACCGATTGTCTCCAGACGAAGTTTCGTGCGCACCGGGAGCGCCTGCAGTGTTCCCATGTGCCGGACGACCCAGCTGTTGTCAGCGTGTTCAATCAGCGCCACGGGACCGATAGCGTCACCCTGAGGCAATTCACGCGCCTTGACCCAAACGAGTCGGCGGTGCGCATCGAGGGGGGAGACCACGATGTCGTCCGGATTCAGGGGTTTGTCGGGCAACGCTTCAAGCGGAGTGGTCGTTTCTGTACACGCGTCCGAATCCACGGGAAGTGCGAACAACGGGCTACCGGTGCAGTCACGAACAGGTCGAGGAACACTCCTGGACTTCGCGTCGTACCCGTGGAGCAAAAGCGCCGGCCAGGTGTCCGGAACGTCAGGTGCGGCCGTCGACCAACACAGGGCGCCCACGCGAGGGGAAGTGGCACACGCCAGCGCCAGGAACGAAAACGCCAGGAGCGAGCAGCGTCTCACCGCGCGACCTCTTCAGAATGTGGATCCACGCTGTCGCTGGCGACAGACAAGTAGGCCTGGACAAACTCGCGACCGAACAAACGCGCGTTGAGCTGGGCCTCCTCCTCTGAGAGGGCGCGCAGGGTTTCCTGCACCCTGCGCAAACGGGCTCTGGCAGGAAAAACCCGATCCAGGATGTCAAGAAGTGCCTGGACCCAGGGGGGATAGGTTCGTCGGGTGCTGGGGACGAGATGGCCTGCGAGGCTTCTTCCCCCTTCTCGAATGCCGTTCAGAAGTGCCACTTGATGAATCATGAGCTCGGCAAAACCACGCGTGAATTCCGTTGCACGAACCCCGGAAGTGTCGGCGTTGCGCAAGAGGTGTCGGAGCACCTCTTCGACGCTTCGGGCCCGTTGCAGCGGCGTGTTGGCGCTGCTCACAGGGACCCCGACTTCGCGCTGAAATTGGTCGCGCCCTTTGCGCAGCTCTAGAAAGGCTTGGCTCGCGGCTTCGATGAGTTGCGCAAGAGATTCGAGAAACTGCTCCGCCTGCGTCGGGGAGGCGATCGTTGGCGAACCCGGGGCGTAGGTTTGCAGAAAGCGGTCCAGAAGGGGCCAGTCTTCTCGACCCCGTTCTCCGGCATGGGCTTTGGGCACCGAGACTGAAGGCAGCGCGGAGAAACTCGGTGTGGCTGTCGCTGCCGAACTTTCGACGCCCAGAGACGAGACAAGCGCGCCGAATTCCGGTTCTTGCATCAGCCCAGGAAAACGGGAGTCAACCAAAGCAAGTGCCATCGCATGGTCCGCTTTGGGCAGCGCGCGCAGACCCTCGGTCAGGGTTCCCAAGAGGGTGCGCCACGCATGGCGGAACTCAAGGTAGGGCGCCGAACTCTGACTCACAAGCTGCAAGACGGCGTCGCTGGCAGGCCTTGCCACGGCCGCCCCTCGGCTGGGCGTGGCGGGCAGTGCGTTCGGCCGCGGGAACGATTCGGGAACAACGAGGGGTACCGGTCCCGGCCCGATGGTGTACTGAGTCATCGCGAGGTTGTTTGACCCTGGGTCGAATGCACCGACAGGACCGTCGTGCAAAACCGTGACAGCGGTCGGCATGGCGTCCGCCGAAGCGGCGCGGTCGAAGGCCACTGTGCCCGCTGGCGCCTCGCTGGCGGCGCTGCGCATTTCGAAAAGGGTCTGCCGGGCTGCTGAGAAATTCGGAAGGCTTGTTGTGGATGGGAGTTCGCGTGAAACTGAGACTTTGAGGGCGCCGATGATGAGCTCTGCATCCGGAGCGATATGCGTCCGTGCTCCCTTGTCCAAACGCACCCCGGCAAGCGTGGTGCCGTTGGTCGAGCCCAAGTCTGCATACTGAACTGTTTGGTCGTCGAACCAGACGATGGCGTGCCACAGCGAGACGTACTGGTACGGCAAAACCAAATCGTTGAGCTCACCGCGCCCCAGATGCACCGGGGAGTTTTGATAAATGTATCGGTCCGTCTTTTGCGTGTCCTGATTCAGAACTCGGATGACGAGAGGACGCATAGGGCTGGATCCGGGTCAGATTGACGCTTCGGCGAAGGCAATGCGCCATTCATTTTGAGGCCCGACGCCGACCTCAACACGAGCCGGTGGACGTTCGCCGACCAAACGTTGAAGGAGCTCACGAGACAGTTGAGGCAAGAGAGAGCCGCGAAGCAGGGCCTCTACGGCACGGGCGCCGGTTTCGCCCTCCAGGCATCGCTCGGCGAGTGTCTCTATCAGCTCGGGGCTAAATGACGCCTTGACCCGATGCGCATTTTGCAGCCGGGCCGTGATGGCGGAGAGTTTCATGGCAACGATTTCGCGAAGGACCCCTTGGGATACTGGCGAATAGGGGACGACCGTCATTCTTGCGAGCAATGCAGGTTTGAAGTGCTTGCTGAGCGTGGGCCGAACGGCAGTGATCTGTTGCTCCGGGCTCGCCGATGCGCCCAAGTGGGCCAACGCGTCCGTGCCCAGATTGCTGGTCAAAATGACGACGGTGTTTCGGAAATCGATGGTCCGTCCCTCACCATCGTTGAGCGTTCCTTTGTCAAAAACCTGGTAGAAGAGGTTCATGACTTCGAGGTCGGCTTTCTCACATTCGTCGAGCAAAACGACTGAATAAGGCCTTTGGCGCACGGCTTCTGTGAGCTGCCCGCCTTCGCCATATCCGACATACCCTGGCGGTGAACCGATCAGTCGCGCCACAGAGTGCTTTTCCTGAAACTCTGACATGTTGATGGTCGTCAAGAACCGCTCACCGCCGTACAGCGCGTCGGCGAGGGCAAGAGCCGTTTCGGTCTTCCCGACGCCGCTCGGGCCGACGAACAGCAACACGGCAAGTGGCGCATCTGGGTTGCGCACCCCGGCGGTCGCCATTTGCAGCGCCTCGGAGACGGTTTTGAGGGCCGCGCCCTGACCGCGCACGCGCTCGGCAAGGCGCTTTTCCAAGCTGAGCAGGGTGTCAATCGCGGCGGATTTCATTTTTCCGACTGGGATTCCAGTCCAGCTGGCGACGACGCGTGCGACCGCATCCGCATCCACTTCGGCATGCATCAAGGGTTCTTCCCCTTGAAGGCTGTCCAAGTGGGCCACCGCTTCCTGAAGACTTCGGTCCAGGCCGGCCGCGGCGTTGGGTTTTGCCTGAGCGCGTTCTTTTCGGGCGTTGTGGACGACGTCCACGGCCCGTCGCTCCGTTTCCCAACGCTGTTTCAGCGTGGCGAGTGCGTCCTGGGCCCCTTGCAACGCCTGCTCGACGTTTTGGCTCTCTTGAGGGTCGATGGCGTGGCCGAGTTGGGCCTCACGTTGTTGTGCGTCGCGCGCGCGAACCAAGGCGTTCACCCGCTGTTCGATGTGCGTCAGTGCTTCGGGTCGTGCGGCCAAGGCCACTTTGACTCGGGCGGCGGCAGTGTCGAGCAAGTCGACGGCTTTGTCTGGCAACTGACGAGAGGACAGGTAGCGATGGGACAAGTGGACGGCAGCGACGACTGCCTCATCGCGGATCATCACGCCGTGGGCGGATTCGTAGAGCGGCCTGAGCCCCCGCAACATGCCGATCGCATCTTCTTCGGACGGCTCATCCACCTTGACGGGTTGAAAGCGTCTTTCGAGCGCGGCGTCTTTTTCGAAATATTTTTTGAACTCGGACCAGGTGGTGGCCGCAATGGTGCGGAGCTCGCCCCGCGCAAGCGCGGGTTTGAGCAAGTTGGCGGCATCGCCTCCGCCGGCATTGCCGCCTGCACCGATGAGCGTGTGGGCTTCATCGATGAACAGCACAATGGGTTGCGAAGATGCTTTCACCTCGTCAATCACCGATTTGATTCGATTTTCGAACTCACCACGAACACCCGCTCCGGCCTGGAGCACACCCAGGTCGAGACTCCAAAGTTCGACCCCGCGAAGCACTTCGGGGACATCGCCCTCAACGATGGCGCGTGCCAGACCTTCAACAATCGCCGTCTTCCCCACGCCAGGTTCGCCGACGAGAATGGGGTTGTTCTTTCGACGCCTCACGAGGATATCGACGACTTGCCGAACCTCTCGGTGACGTCCGAAGACTGGGTCAACTTTGCCTTCGCGAGCGCGCGCGGTGAGACAGGAACCAAACCGAGCGAGTGCTCCGGCTCCTGGTACGGGCCCCGCGCCTCGTTCAGATCCAGCGGAAGGGACCGCTTCTGCTGCTTCCGAGGATGCGGAAGCGAGCGTGTCGAACGCACGCTTGACAGCGTCAGGGGTGCAGTTTTCGAAGTCGGGATACTGTTCGCCCGAGTAGCGGCTTTGCCGGAGAATGAACTGTGCGAAGAGGACGCCGGAGCGCAACCGCAACTCACCCCGTTCGGCAGACGCGAGCAACCAGGCGTCCTCCACCCAGTCAAAGACGCTCTGTGCAAACACGGGTCTTCCCGCATTGCCCTGGCGCAGGTCGCCGAGGAAGCGGTCGATGCGATCCATCAGTTTCGATCGGTCAATCTTGAGCTCAGCGACGAGAGCACACGCTTCCGCCTTCTCGTCGTCGAGGAGAGCGCGCAACAGGTGTTCAGGGGTCACTTCATAGAACCCGCTGCTTGCCTTCGCGAGCGCGGACTCCAGGAACCGCGTGCACGATGGTGTGAGTCGACGCAGAAGCGCCTTTGGATCGACGCGCATGACTTTCCCCCTCGAACCGGCCGACAACCTAGACGAAGCGGGGGTGCTCAGACCAGCGCGGGCGATGGGGAAATGACGCTGACCCGCATATGGTCAGTTCGCCCCAGCCAGATGTCCTGGCCCAGTTTGACCGCTGGCTGTGTAGACAACTGAAATTTCGGGGCTTCACGCGGTGCAAAAGTGAGCTCGAGGTCGAATGCGAGTGGATCAGAGGCCACCGCACGCACCACCGATTCGACCTGGCCAAGCAGGTCACCCCCGGGAACGAGCCGGAGGTAATCCTGTTGAGACAGCGGGCCGACGTGAATCCTGACTTTGCCGGCCCCGTCGAGGCATCGCGCGCCAAGGATGCACGTGTCGCCCAAGCGGTTGTGTTTCACGCCCAACTGGGTTCGCTCATCGATGGCGACCCAGTCCGGAACAAATTCTTCTATCTCGAAACGCCCTTCTTGCAAATGCGGTCCGACGAGCGTGTTGAGCGCATGAGTCAAGGTTTCTGCCGTACGCGTTCGAAGGCTGAGCAAGGAGACAAGCTGAAGCATCGCCCCCGCATCGAGGCCGGGTTCGAGTTCCGACCCGTAAGTGTCGAATCCCCCCAGCGCCAACAACCGCTTCGACCAGTCGTCGCGCGCATCGAGCCTTGTTTCCGCGGTGACGTCATAACGGAGCACCGCCCGGAACAGGAGCGAGATGAGCCGATGGTGAAACAAGTCCAAGAACCCCCGTTGGGGATGGGCGTCGGACTGTTCGTGCGCGATCTCTTCGGCGATGTAGTGGGGCAGTGGGGTGGACGCCCCGGAGAGCCCCAGAAAAGTGGAGGTGACGTCGAAGAGCGGTGGCGTGGCTTTGTCCAGCGAATGGGGGTCGCGCTTCGCATGAAAGCGAATCTGCGAAACGTCCCCAGAGCTGAAAGTCAGCGCCGGGTCATGCCGAAAGAAGATGGCCTCGGCTGAGGGCGGGCCGTCTCGCCCGACAGCCGCCGCATCAGGCGTCAATTGTTCGAGCAACTTGGCGAGCGCAAAGAAACTCATGCGGGGGCCGTGTTGTTCGACCCAGGTGGCCAGCGCGGCGGGAATGCTTTTGTCGTTCGGGTCCATGGGACTAGAGAAGGGGACGAGACCCACTGCGTGGCGGCCACGCGTAGTGGGCCTGTGACGGCTCGAGTTTAAAGCTCAGTTCATGAAAGCTGTTGAGGGTCGCCGCCGACGCAAACAACGCGTCGAGCATGCATCCAAACAGGTAAGCGTCCCCCAGACCCGAAAAACGCGTCTCATCGACGGACAGTTGCATTTTCATCCCGCGCACAGGCGCCCCTGAAACGAACCGACGCGCGGGTGCAGTCTGCACCGCACGCAAGGCTTGGATGCGCAAGGTGTTCGCGCGGGCCACGTTTTGGTCGGCACGCACGTTAAAATTGTAGAGCCCCAGCAGCGTTCGCAGCGTCGGAAGGTGTGCGAGCGACCGCTGGTTCATCCCAAGGTGTGAAATCAGCTGCCAATGGAGCTCGTTCCCAAGCGCCGGCGGAATGGGAGAGGTCACCGGGGTGATGTTTCGAAACTGTGCGAGGGTGGGCGAAGAGGATGTGGGAACCCGCACGTCTCCAAGTCCGACGCGAGACGCGAGCGCGCGGTTTGTCGCAGAGAGCTCTACAGAAAGGACTTCGTTCTCGATGTGAACGTCGCTGAGTTTCGGGTTGCCCACACGCAAGACCACATCGCTGTGCGCGTCGAGGGGTGAAGCGGCGCGGTGAAGTTGGAAAAACGCAGCGTGGTGCTCGTTGCCGATGTGCGCGAAGTCCCGAAAGGGCGGGTAGAGCCGCCGCTGTCCACCCTCGCGAAGGCCTTCAACGTGTTCCACCGAATAGACCTCCATGTGTTTGGGGTCGACACCAGCCGCGCGCAAGAACATCGCCTGTCCAGGATGCTCCTGTCGCAGGGGGTCTGCGGTCGCGGGGAAAAGATTCACGATGGGAACGCAGTGGAGCCTCAGGGCGTCAGCAGGAAGCCGCCCGGGCAGCGGTGGGGCCCCTTCAAACCGAAACACGACCTCGAAGCGGTCCGTGCTGAGTGGCACTGTCTTGAACAGGTTCCGAAGTTCGAAGAACAAGAAGCGCTGTGGGAACACGAAGTATTCGAGAAGCCGTAGGTGGCTAGAGAGGGCGTCCGCTGGGACAGGGAAGAGGGGGGCGTCCTTTTCGAGACCCACGGGCACCAACGATTCTTTGGGGAGGTGCCTCTCCGGAACTGAATCGCCGGGGATTTGCAGCGACACTTCGCGCAGGTGCTGGGTGAATCCCAAGAAGAGCTGGGTGGTGGTGGAGAGTTCACCGTGGAGGAAGAGCCGAATGCCTGAAGCTTGTGTGATGGCGGCGCGGCCCTGCTCCGTCGTCTGGAAGGACAGCCGAAGCGAAGTCGCCGTGCCTTGCCCGACTTCCGCTTGGACGCCCGTGAGGGAGAGCGGCAAGAGTTCTATTGGCGTGCTGCTGCGGAACCGGCAGGAGGTTCCATCGACGGGTGTGGCGCAGAATTCTGTGCCGGCTGGAACCGGAATCGGCGAACGCAACGCACGCAGATGAGGCGTGAGCTCTGCGATGGTGCAAGCGGGAATCGGGCGCAGCGAAAGGGGAAGAAGAATATCGGCCAGCCCGTGCACCACCTCGGGAACGGCGTCCTCGATACGCTCGCGGATGCGCGCACTGAGAAACGCGAACCCTTCGAGAAGGCGCTCGACGTCCGGGTCGCCCCCGCGCTCGGCGAGGAGGCCGGCAAGCTGCGGGTGCGCGAGTCCAAACGCCTTTCCACTCTCCCGCAGGAAACCGAGTTCAACCTGGTAGTACTTGCTAAACATCGCTGTATCGCCTTACCGGATTTCGATTTTTCCGCCCGGTTTTACTTCCGTGTGAAAGCGAAGGGGGCCCTGCGACCCAGCCACGGCCAGCTGCGCCACTATCTCAAAACGCAATAACAACGGGTCGTCACTCGAGACGTGTCGAACCGTCACCTGCTTGAGTCGCGGCTCATACCGCAGCAACGTCTCACGAATCGATTGCTGAAGTCGGCCGATCGAAAAGGGAAAACCATGGACGAGCTCGGTAAAGTCGATGAGTCCCAAATCAGGCGCTGTCAGCGCGTCGCCCTGCCGAGCGTTGAGCAGAACTCGCAAGTGCGCCGCGACGGATTCTCCGACGTCTCGGCTGGGCGCGGCACTGTCCGCGCCCCAACCGATTCGCGCAAGCAACCCCCTGGGTGCCTCGTGCATGGGGGCCCTTTTTTAGCCCTCACCCGGGATAGAAAACCCCGGGCTGGGACGTCTAGCGGTTCTCAGACCAGTTGTCTTCGTGGGTGACGCCGCCGTCTTCGAAGGTCCACGAAATGGTGTGGTACACGAACGTGACCTCCTCGAGGGGGGGTTCCGTTGACGTTGCGGGTGACAAGGTGTCCGGCACGATTTGTTTCACGCTGGCGATTCGGCCGCGCTTGATGCCTACCGTATAAAACTGCTGAGTGGTGCCGTCGCCCGCAGGGTTTGGCCGAAAGAACTTGAACGTCCCCTCGATGGCCTGATTCTCACACAGCGCCTTCATGAGAAGCGGCGAAGACTTGTCGATTCGCTTGCGAATCAGCAGGGGGGGGTATTGACGCCGCCCGGTCGCCATTCCCGTGCCCGCTTCGCGCGCCGTGATGACGGACTGGTCGTAGAAGACGCATTCGATGGTGTCCCCCCGCCCCAAGCTCGTTTGACTGCTTTCGCCCTTGATGTCCTGCCCATTTGCTTTCAGCGCCAGATGAACGGTCTCAGCCATTGTTTTCCCCCTTCGGTCATTAGGACTTCGACTTATTCCTTATCGAGTTTGCCTACGAGCGAGAGCGTAAATGACGCCCCCATGTACTTGAAGTGTGGTCTCACCTTCACACTGCAACGGTACCAACCGGGTTGTCCTTCAACATCTTCCACAGTGATTTGAGCATTGCGAAGGGGACGTCGGGAGCGAACACTCGGCGCCGGGTCGTCCATGTCTGCAACGTATTGGCTGATCCAAGCGTTGAGCTCGCGCTCGAGGTCAGTGCGTTCCTTCCAGGAACCAATCTGTTCCCGTTGGAGCACTTTGATGTAGTGAGCGAGCCTGGTCATGATGAACATGTACGGGAGCTGGGTGCCAAGCCTGAAATTGGTTTCGGCAGCCTTGCCCTCCGGATTGTTCCCGTAGAGTTTGGGCTTCTGGCACGAATTCGCCGAGAAGAACGCGGCGTTGTCAGCGTCTTTGCGGAACGTCAGCCCGATAAAGCCCTCTTCGGACAACTCATACTCACGTCGTTCTGTGAGCAAGACCTCGGTGGGAATCTTGGTTTGGATTTCCCCCATGGCCTCGTACTGGTGAAGCGGCAGGTTTTCCACAGCACCGCCCGACTGCGGGCCAATGATGTTCGGTGCCCAACGGTACTTTGCGAACGAATCCGCCACCCTTGACGCAAGCGCTGCAGAGGCGGGGCCCCACAAGTAGCGATCATGGTTTCCGACCACGTCTTCGTGGAAGTTGAAGGCTTTCACCGGAACAGTCTTTTCCCCGTACGGCAACCGCAGCAGAAATCGCGGCATGCACAAGCCCACATACCGCGCATCTTCACTGTCTCGGAACGAATGCCAACGCGCGTATTGAGGTGCTTCGAACAGAGACTTGAGATCCTTGAGGTTGGGGACCGGAAGATACGATTTTTCGCCAAAAAACTCGGGACTCGAGTTGGTGATGAACGGCGCGTGCGCCATCGAGGCGACCGATGCGCACTTGGTTAAGAGCGCCATGTCCTGGGGCCCAGGACCAAACTCATAGTTCCCACACAGAAGGCCGTAAGGCTTTCCACCAAAGACGCCGTATTCGTTGGAGTAAACGATTTTGTAGAGACCCGCCTTCACCGTTTCGGGCGCGTCTTCGAAGTCGGTCAGCAGGTCGTCTTTGGAGACGTTGAGAAGTTCGACACGAATATTTTCTCGGAAATCGACGCGGTCAATGGCGAATTTGAGACTGCGCCAAGCGGATTCGAGTTTCTGAACTGAAGGGTCGTGGAGAATTTCGTTGACCTGCGCCGACAGACGCTTGTCGATTTCGGCGATCATGGCATCGGCCAGGGACTTGTCGACGCGTTCAATCGCTCGTCCCGGCGTCAACATTTCGGAGATAAACGCCTGGACGCCTTTGCGGGCGACCTCGTATCCGTCGTCGCTGGGCTTCAGCTTGGTCTCCGCCAAGATTTCTTCAAGAAGTGAGGGCGGGGGAGCGTCGGTCGGGCTTGATCTGCCGGCGTCGGGTTTGGTTTCCGTGCTCATGGTTAGGACTCCGAGGAGGGTTTGCCGTCTTTGAGATTCAGCTCGCTCAAAAGCCGTGAGCGGTTGGTTTCATCTCCCAAAAGCGTCTGAATTTTTTTCCGGAAAGCAGGAACATTGCCCAAGGGGCCCTTGAGCGCAGTCAAAGCCTGGCGCAGTTCGAGAAGCTGCTGCAGTTCGGGAACCTGGTTGACGATTCCCTCGGGACCGAAATCCGCCAGGGTTTTGAATTTCAGAGAGACGGCCAGTTCGCCCGCATCCTGCGCCAACTGATTCTTCACCGAAGTGTCAACGGCGAGGTCCTGTTTCGACATCACTTCGTTGAAATTGCCCTTGTCGATATTGATGGGCGCACGATCTTCGAGCGGGGTGTTGTCGGGCCGGCCGGTGTAGTCACCCATCATCAGAATCTTTAGCGGGAGCTCGATTTCCTCCTGAGCGTTCCCGGTCGCGGTCTTGTAGACGATGTTCACTCGCTCTTTTGGAGCAACGGAACTTTCCTTCGGCATGGGCTCCCCCTCAGTTCTTCGCCGTCATTGCGGGCAACACCGACAGCGCGTGGATTCGCGTTATAGCGACACCCCACGCCGGGTTCTATGGGCCTTGTGTCGAATTCTGGCCAAGTGGAAGGGCGGCGGCGAGGTCCAGCTGGCAGAGGCGTCGGTACGCCGAATCCCATTCCGGGTCATTGGCCAAAGGTGCCTTCCTGGAAATCTTCAATAGATTCAAGTAACCCAAGAGGCATTCTGCGGCCAATCGAGGCGTCCAAGTCTCTAGGCCTCGGGCCTGCATTTCAGCGTCCAAAGCATTGTAGAGGGCTTTCGCTGCGGGAATTTTTCCTTGGGCAGACAGTGCCTTTGCCAATGCCAGACGGGCTTTGAAGCGATCCATCCCATTGCCCCCCGCCCTTGAAGCTTCGTGCAGGGCGGCGATCGCTTCAGGCGCTTTTCCGCTGGCCAATAGCCTTTGTGCAGACTCCAGGGTTCCCTCAATGCCCGCAGCGTCGGCCGGTGGTGGCCGTATGCCGCTTGCTTTGGGGTCTGCTGAGGGTGGTGCCTCCTGGGCTTCGAGCCAGCGCAGGGTCTCCTCATCCGCGAAAGGCGTTCCATCCTGGAATGCAAGGCTTTTGAGGCCTGGCAGCCTTCGCAAGAGGTGCACGACCTCTTCAACGAGCGCTGCGCGCGCGGATTGATGGGCCAAAGACAGCTGGCTGAGCGCTTCCGCGACAAAGCGGTGAACGTCGAGCCAGAGTCGAGCCTGGGAAAGCGCCGCCTCACCCTCCTCGATGAGCTCGGCCCATTTGGAATGGGTCTGCAACAAACGCAGCTTCTCGCGAACTGCTGGGGTTGGTCCGGGCACACGGGTGCGCCCGCTGGCGTCGGTCGGTGGTGGCACCCCAATGGCCATCCACAGGCCGACGCGCAGAAGCCTGTATCCCAGCGGGTCGTCGTTCTTGTGGCTCCGGAGTGTCGCGGCGGCCGTGGCGAGTTGGGTACCCAGCTCGCGTGCATATTGAGTCAGTGCGTCTGGCGAATCCACAACGAGAGCCGGTTTAATGGTGGACGTATTTGAGACTGTCGCCGGGGCGGACACGCTGGGCGGTGGAGTGGCGGATGGCAACGCCAATTTGAGCTTGGCGATGCCGTCCGCGAGTGGGCTCAGCGCTGGCCCCGTACCGTTAAAGGCTTTTCGAGTCGTTTCGATGAATCGCGTCACGGCGGTATCTAGGGCGTCGACCAGATCGCGATCGTCCGAATGGGGGGTCGCGCTGACCAGCGCAATGGAGGCGCGCTGCACAAACCATTCGAGTGCGTTGGCCCTTCCACGCATCCGGGTCGACTCTGGGAACAGCGCGGGCCAAAACCCTTCGATCAGCTCGGTGAGAAAAACGATTCCGCCCAAGAGCCCCTTGAGCCCCTTCGTCGCGTGCAACGCAAAGGAGACGTACGAGGCGACCAAAAGGTCTTTCGAGTGGCCTTGAAGCAATTCGCCACCCTCTTGCAGCACCGTCGTCCAGTTCACCGCGCCGCCGGTCGGCGATTCAAGCTTCCCGACTTCCCCGACGATTCGCTGGTAAGCGGGGAGCGTCTTGGCGGGCGTTCCCGCGGGAGCCTCGGGGCGAATAGGTGCGAGCCAAGGTTGTGCGAACGCTCGACTCTCTTCCAAGGACAAAGGCATAACGCTCTCAGCAGCGGGCAAGGGTTTGGAGCACCACGTCAAAAGAAACGTCGGGTCGGTTCAGGACTTCGCGCGCCTGGGCGGGCAGTTCGTCGCGCGCGATATCAATGGCAGCCTGGCGTTGCGTCAAAAGTGGCCAGAGCTTGCTGCTGCGGTGTTCTGGATTGGCCAAGAAACTGAGGAGCGACGGCGATGATGGGTCGAAGGAGATGAGCAGTCGGTGATCAGTCCAGGCCAGGCTTGGGGATGCCGTGGGGACTCTGCGCATCAGCAGCTCAAGCCAAAATGCCCAGCGCATCGGGGGGAAAAGCGGACAATCCAAAACGACCCCGGAGTGCCCAGGAGCCCGCTTCTCTCCCTCGCAGGCCAAGAGAAAGGTGTGCAGCGCGTACAAATGCCGGTCGGAAAGGCCTTGCGTCGCGAACGCGTCCTGAAGCGCTGTGGCCTGTGCGGCTTTCAGCCCCTCTGCGCGAAGGGTGGCTGCTCGGTTGAAGTCCGCATGAACGGGAACGGGCAAGGCAGGCAAACGCTGGTTGAGGATGTCTGAGCTCGTGGTTTCGAGGAGAAGGTTGGCGGCAGACCGAAGGAAGGGCTCACTTGCGGCAGGAAGCCACGCGAAGGCGCCACTGGCACGCACAAAGCGGACGCTTGTGAAAACGGTCAGTGGAAAGCTGCGCCCGACGCGGTCGCGGCTGGGGACGATGGCGCCGACAATCGACTCGTCGGTGTCGGGAAGCGCAAACATGAAAAAGCCGCTGCACAACGGCGACTCGGTGTTCGCTTGTTCAAGCCATCGGTGAAGTTGCATGGCCGCTTGGGTGGGGACGCCAAGCCGCAAGAAATCGGCGTGGTTCGGCGTCTTGCCAAGGAGGCTCGCGCCCTCAGCCGCCCGAGGATCGGGTCCGCTTACCCCTGGCATCCCGCCCCCCCTGCGCCGATTCCACGCGGCGGCACGATTCCGCTTGCGCGGAAGGGTTGTAGCAGTTGCGGCTGTTGACCGGTGCGCGGAACACCCACGAATGGTGATTCCGAACGGCTCGGACGAACGTCAAGCGTCACTTCAGCGTCCATCGAGGCGAGCTTCCACGTCACCGCAAAACTTCGTTGACCGCGTGTCCCTTGAAGCGTTCCGCTCTCGAGCAAACGGAACAGGCCCCATTCGCCTTCTTGTTCGAGCGTTTCGGAGACACCCTTGTTGCTTCGCACCGAAATCGATGCCCCGGGCTTTTTCCCACCGCCAGGCCACTTGACGGCGTGCCACTGTTCGGGACCGTTCTGATAGGTGATTTGTTGGCCATCGATCGTGAGGGTGATGGAGGCGACCTTGGGTGAAGGGCGAAGGTGCACCGAAAACTCCGTGACGGGTTCGGTCGACTTGGGGGGGAACAGCGACGCGCTGACGTCGTGAGAACGCTTGAGAAACAGAAGCAACCCGGGCGCATAGGGCGAATTTCCGGTGTTCCCAAGTCTTCGCGCAAACTGGTAGGCGTCTCCGACCCGCAAGACGTCTTTTTGAAGCACGGCGTTGTAGAAGCCGTCGACGATTCCAGCTTCTGGGCGGAAAAACTCGGTGACATCTGCGAGGGAAGCGTCTTGTCCTCCCCTGGCGAACGGATAGCGCTTGGCAAGGCTTTGGTCGAACGAAGCGACCACCGCACTGCACCATTTGGCGCTGGCGCCAGCGGCGAGTTCGCGCGTGCTGCTGCGCGAGAGCGCATCGAGTGGGGGCCACAAGAGCGCCTCGAGGCGCGGACGCCAGCCGGTCTCTTGCATTTCAATCAGTGATTTGACCCGGACGCGCGCGGTTTGAAGTCGAGCCATCAGCGGATCGTGGTCTTCAGGGTTTTCCATGTCTGCACGAAGCGCATCCCTCAAGAACTCGAGTTGTTCTTGGTACGTGTCCAGTGGAGGCCCGTCGCCAGACCCGGCAGCGTCTGACTTTTGCACCGGTGCCCCGAAGCGAACGAGGCCGGAAAACGCGGCGGTGACGTCGCTGGCCTCAAGACGGTCGGGTGCGCGGCGTGCCAAGGCCCGCTGCGCGGCTTCGATTGGGCCAAGCGCTTTCTTCTTCCCGAGCGTCGCTCGAACCTTTTGAGCCAACGCGTCGCCGACCGCGCCAATGGCTGATTCCTCTTCTTCGTTGAGATTCACCTGATGGGCGATGGAAGCAAACAGACGGCCCAGCGGAGGCGGTTTCCCACGGGAGAGGTCCTCCAGCAACGCAAGTGTCTCGGCGTTGCTTTGGATGGGTGCAAACTCGATGGTCTCCAGGAAGTCACGCCACTCTTGGATGTATTGCTGGAAGTATTCTGAAGCCACAGCGTCGGGCGAAGCCTGCGGCGCGGTCCCCAAGACCCAGGCCTCCGTCGCATAAAGGCCACCTTCGAGCTGAGGTCTCACGCGCTCGGCCCACACGCGTCGGGTCATCGCCGCACGAACTTTTCCAGAGCTTCGCAATTGCGCGGTGCTTCCCCCGAGCAAATCGGTGAGCGTCAGGTCTTCTTCTTGCCGCCCGATTTCAGTCGCCAACCGTTCGATGGTCAGCGCCGCCGGAGGGAGTTTTCGCAGCGTGTTTCTGGCGCGCCTGACCAAGCCGTCGTCTCGAGGCAGCAGGGGCGGGTTCTCGGTCGCGAGGAGTGCCGCGTAGGTTTGTGCGTGCGGAAGCAGCAACTTTGCGTCGCTGGAAGATCGATGCCGCGGCTCTCGGGAGGCGAGCACGTTCGCCATCCACTCCGCCGTGGGCGCATCGACCGACGGTTCGCCATCCACTCTTGGGCCGGTCAGCAACAAGTGCAGTTTGAGCAAGTCATAGCCGGCGGCGTAGCGCCCGAGCCCTGGCCGCTCGTTGGAGACTTCTTCAGCGTCCACAAACGTGCGCAGCGCATCGGCATCGGACTTCAGCGCGTTCGCGACGTAGGCTTTTTGAAGCGCAGCCGCATAGGTGTCTCGCAGCGCGGGGAAGAGCGTATCGCCCTGATACAGGCCAAACCGCAGCGTCCAAGGGGCGCCTTCCCGTTGGTAGGCAATGATGCGATCGACTTGAACGCGCAGAGGTTCAAGCGACGCTAAGGACACAAGACCGCTGCTGGACTCAGCGTGTGCGCTGGCAGTGGCCTCTCGAATGGCCCCAATCAGTGCACGATTCCGGAAGAACGAGACCAGCGGAAGGACGGCGAGCAGGACTGCCAGGGCGATTCCTCCACTGGCATAGGCGAGCCGAAGCAGGCTTTGCCGTTTGATTTCCTGCGTGCTGCGTGCCGCGAGCTTTTGGTCGGGAATGAGAACGGCCGAAAAAAGATCGCGAAGGAAATAGCTCTTCGCTTCGCCTTTCGGTTCGGAGGGGGGTGGCAGGGATTGGCCCACGCCAAACGCTTCGGCCATGGCGTGCATCACACGATCGATGGGACTGCCTTCCTGCGTTCCGCTCGTAAAGTAGCAGCCCCGAAACACCCGCCGGTCTTCGGGCGATCCCTCGGCGAAGAGGGTGCTGACCCATTCACCCAGGTGATGTCGCAAGGCCACCAGTTGCTGTGGAAACTGATAGATGCGCGCCCGAGCCTCTACGCGTCGCTCTTGGGTGAGGCGCGTGAGGCAACGCGCTTCGAGTTGGGTGACGAGCTCGTCGAACCGCGCCTCGAAAATCGATTTCACGTCGTGCGCTTCTTCGAGACGGGTGGTGAATCCCCAGACTTGGTTTCGATCGGGCTTGGCCAAATCCGAGAAGGTTTCGACGAATCCCGCGAGAAGGTCGCATTTGGTGATGAGAACGTAGACGGGTACGTTCATGCGCAAACGAGACATCACTTCATCGACGCGTTCACGCAATCGCCGCGCAAGCGACTGGACGGCGTCGTCGCCACCCATCAAATCCGAAACGCTGACGGCAATCAGAAGACCGTTGATGGGTCGTTTGGGTCGGTGTTTGACGAGTGAGTCGAGAAACGCCAACCATTCTTCCCGGTCGTCTTCTTCGACCGAATAGCGTCCTGCGGTGTCGAGCAGCACTGCCTCTGGGGTTAACCACCAGTCGCAATTCCGTGTGCCACCCACGCCGCGTACAGCGCCGCCGCGAGCGTTGACGTGGGGGAACTGAAGCCCGGAGTTGCGCAGCGCGGTGCTTTTCCCTCCGCCGGGGGGACCGATGATGAGGTACCACGGCAGTACGGAGAGCGCGTCGCGCCCGCCTTTGCCCCAACGCGAGCCTTTGAGCGCAGCGATCGCTTTCGAGAATTCCTCCTGCATTCCTTCGATTTCGGGGCGAAGATCCGGCCGTACCGTTTCGACGTGGGCTTTCCCCTGCGCGAGGATGGAGACTTCCAGATTGACCGCCGCCTGCCGCGCGGCACGACGTCGGAGAAGAAGAACCGTGGCCAGCGACACCACCGCCACGCCTGTGGGCACTGCGGCCACCCACAGGGGCAGCCCAAGGGCAACGATGACGGTCCAGATGAAGCTGAGCAGAATGGCGACGAACACGTAGCCCAGCATGGGCGAAGCCTCCTTAACGTCTGGCGGTTGACGCCTGCAGCTGATCCACCACGTTGGAGGCGCTGGCGCCAAGTCCGAGCCGGAGGCCTCCAAAAAGAAGCAAAGCGATGCCGAGTGCCGCCCCAGACCAAGCGAGGAGCGGCCCGGACTGACCAGGGCTGGTGAGCACTTCCGAGGGGCGTGCCCCGTGCGGGGAAAGGACTTCGGCGTTTGCGCGCCGCGCTCGAACCAACTCTTTGCCCACCGCTTCGGTGAGGTTGAACAATTCGAGCTCACCGCCCCGGACGCGGTAGCGCCCTTGGAATCCGAACAGAAGGCAAAGGTAGTAGACTTGCAAGACGTCAACGCGACTGGAGTCGCGTTGAATCGCGCCGAGTCGTTGGAAGAACCCTTCGCCCGCCTGATTCTCCTTAAAAAAGTGGAACTGCAGCGGACGCGACATCCAAAAATCGCGGATCGCATCTGACTGGCTCAGGCCAAGCTCGTCGGCGAGTGCGACAAGGGCATAGGCCATGTCCTGGATATCGCCTTGGCTGTAGCCGGCCTCTTTTCCGAGCACCCACAGTTGGTCGATGTGGGATTGAACGCGTTGGTAGAGCGCGTCCGGTGAGGCAAGCGCTGAGTTATCCAGTTGGGAAAGCTGAAGCAACGCGCCGAAGCAGTCTTTGGTCACCTCGGTGATTCGCTGCATGTCTACCTCGGGCCGCCCGCGGGTACGGCCAACAGTTCCAGTTGCGTACGCGCCGGGTCAAACGTCTGAGGCAAGAAGACCGCGACGTTTTGTTCCTCCAGGGCGTTCTTCCAATAGGGGTCCTGCAGTCCAAGCGAAAAATAGACGACACCGGGTTTGACGGACACTTCTGGCGGAGGTCGAAAAGTGACTTGAAGCGGCACCCCCGATGTTGCCGCGCGCAAGAGGTTGGAAAGTTGGCTGCGCGAGGCGATTTTCGCCAGCTTCGGCAATTGATCCGCGACGAGTTGCTCCGGCAGCTCGCTCCGCACACCCAGGATGAACTGGGGACAGCGCTGAAGCCGCTCGTCTTCGAGTTTCCCCCAATACTGCCCGCTTCCGTGCGACTCCAACGGAACGGAGATGCACCGTTCCAGCGAGACCCCTCTCAGCAGCTGGGTGAGACGGTCGAGCAGGGGGCCGAATGTGTCGCGCAGTTGGGTGAATCGAAACTTCGGGAGCGATGAAGGATCTGCGTCTGCCCCAAAGGTGGCAAAGGCCCCCGCCGCCTGAAGCAGCTGCAAGTAAAGGGCCTGCGGATGCAGGTTTCCCGCATCGACGGCGTGATGGAGCAGCGGGAGGAGGCTGTTGAGTGCGGACAATTGAAGGTAGCGCGTGACGTCGGACGCCGTGAATTCGAGCGTGGCCGCATCCCGAAACCGCCGTGCGTCGGCGAGTTCACGCTGTTTGCTCAGCACGTCACGCAAGAGCCGACGGACCCCTTCCATGAGGGACGGCGATGCATCAATGCGGAGCAATGGCGGAACATAGGCCTCGGCCAGGGAGAGCATCCCGCCGGCGTCGCGTGTGATTTCGGCGACTTGTATCGTCTCAAAATCATCACGCGATTCGTTTCCAAACAACAATTCGACGTGAGGACGCCCATACGCTACGGCAATGGGCTCAGCGGTACCGAGCTGATCAGCGGTCGGTCGGCTGTCCACAAGCCACCGGGTTGGCGTCCCTGGTTTGTGTTCGTTGGCGACACTGGGAATGCCTTCGCGCTCACGCGCGACGGCGAGATAAACCGGCAACGCGCGTGTTTGAGCGGCAAACAGCGACTCGGCTGGGCGCGCGGCAGGTGCGACCGCGTCACCCGCCTCAAAGGACAGAAAGAGGCCACTGGGGAGGACGCCTTTGAATCGTCGCAGCGCGACGTGCCCTCGGCTGAGTTCTTCTGTGTCAACTTCGACGGCAACCACGCCCCATTCATAGGGGCTCAGCGCCGCCAGCCGCTGTGCGAGGAGCGCCTCGTGGTAGAGGTCTTGTTGCTGCAGATGTTGGGGAGACATGAACATCCCCTCGGACCACACCACTCGCTGAAGCGTTGTCATCGCGAAGCCTCTGCGCGGGTCGCGGCAGACTCAATCGCAAAGTCCTGCATCTTAAAGGACAGCACGGCGTCTCCCCAGCGCGGGGTCCCGATGCGGTTCAGCGCCTGCGGGTTGCACAGCGAAGGCTCGACGGGGCCCAAAGCGACGGCGCTTCGCCATTGTGTGCCGGTGGGTTGTCGGAACACCCCCACTGCAACAACGTGTGCGGCCTTCGGGTCTCGTTCAATCCAGCGAGAGTCGCTCGAATCCGGATCAACGGTGAATTCGTCCGTCCGCACCAGGTCCTCACCCAAAACATCCGCAGCCCGGGAAAAGACTCCGGCGAAGTCTGCGTCTTCGAGCCGCGTTGTCCCCTTGAGCTGTAAGACCCGCACCAAGGTCGGGAGCGACCGTCCCATCGCGTCCGGGTTGAGTCGAGCCCCGGTCACGACCGTCACGTGGAAGGGAGGCGGTGTGGCGCAAGGCGCGGCCGGGGCGTGGGCGCAGCCCACCCATATGAACAAGATCGCACACGCGGTGGTCAACTCGGCGGTGAAACAAGACTTCACGACAAACTCCCTCGATGAAGACGCGACACTTCAGCCAGCGACTTCGTGTGGCTAAATCTCAATGAATCCCCAGTTGCAGGGTCCCGCGTCGAGATTGCAAACCTGCACGGGGGCGAGATCGTCGGCAACGAGACATCGGAGCTCGAAGACATGACGACCCGCGGGAATCCGTGGATACAATCGGGTCTTCTGCCAGCGGAACGTTCCGATCGCGTAGTTCTCGAATCCTTCCATGCTGAAGAAAGATTCTCCCGAGGGCAAACCGCCGTAGGCGCCCGCCCAACGTTCGTCGATGAAGGGTGCGCACCCAAATGGCAAACCCCGGCCAGAGAGACCGACATCCACAAAGATCAACAGCGCCCCTGCCGACGTGTTCGCAGTAAAACGCGAGCCCGGCAGAGTCGCTGGTCTGCAGCAGGGCAGGCTCAGCTCATCGGCCCAAGAGATCTCTTCGCCCGCTCTGGATGCGTTTTGTCCGGGTGTTCCTTGAGGACCCTGAGCACCTTGAAGACCCTGGGGGCCTTGATCACCTTGAGGGCCTCGATCACCTTGAGGGCCCCGATCACCTTGGGGGCCTCGATCACCTTGACGGCCTGGTTCCCCGGGCGTGCCGTTGCAAGCCAGACTTCCGCCGTCCGTTGTTTCCAGCAGGGTTCCGCCGGCCGCGCAGGCAGGGTCACCCGGGGGAAGCGAGACCACCTTCACGAGCGTTTCACCGCTGGTTCCGTCACTGCCATCTGCGCCCGTCCGTCGAGAACACTGGGTCATCGTGACCACAAGCGTCGCCAAGAGAATGATTCGAGCCCAAGACATGAATCCACCCCCGTAGAGCTGCGTCGTGGCCTACCACAGTTTTTATTCCTTGGGAGGGGTCGACTCGGGCGCGGCCATTGACGTGCTGAGGGGGTTGGCGGTCTGCGATTGATTTTCGCATTGTGGGCGATGCATGGTGGGGCTTTCTGGAAACCCCGGGGGAGTGTTCGATGAAGATGGGGATCAAGCGTCGTGCGCGCTCCAGAGATGCCAACACGCTTCCCCCCGTCCTGCCGCGCCTGGTTTCGCAGCCGCCCCAAGTGGCATTGGTGTCTTTGGTGCGTCGCGGCAGCACAGGATGGTGGGTTTCGTGGGGCGGGGAAGAGCAAGAGCTTGAAGCGGATTCCACGCTGGATCCGGCGCTCTTGGAGGACGCCCTGGCGCGGCATGCACGGGTGGTTGTGGATGCGTCGGTGGCCCCTCCTGTCATCGCGGGCCTTCTGATGACACAGCGAACGATCGTTGTGGATGCCGC
>JBJXGM010000070.1:0-48276 GCA_046155985.1 Myxococcaceae bacterium
TGCGGTAGCGGTGCAATTCGACCGGCAATTGCGACCAGCCGACCCGTTGTGCCGCAAATTGTGCGTCTTGAAAGCTGTCGAGCAGGCCCACAAAAAAGAGGCTCGTCAGACCGAACAAGGCTGCAAAGCCGGCGTAGGCGCCCGGCGACGAGGCGGCCGACGCGATCTCCTTGCGAACGAGGGCGCCGACTGCCCCAAGAGCAAGACCGTTAGGCCGCATGGGACATGAAAGCCGATTCGAGTTCTGCGCTGGCCTGGGCCTGGGCGACGTCCACCTGTGCGGTCAGCCGTCCTGCCACGAGCACCAAGGCCCGGGAGCAAAGGGCGCTGACTTCGGGAAGAATGTGCGATGAAACCAGGACGGCGCTGTGCGTTTGTCGACGGATCCAACCTTGGACATGAAGACGCTCTGCCGGGTCCAGGCCATCGGTGGGTTCGTCGAGCAGAAGCGCCAACGGCCGGCCTAGGCCTGCGAACGCCAACGCAACCTTCTGACGTTGTCCTTTGCTGAGCTCTCCGACACGGCGTTTGGCCAAAGTTTCAAGTCCCAAGTCGCCCAACACGTGCGCCACTTCTTGCAGTGGCAGCGCTTTGAGTCGGGCGCCGAACGCGAGCGTTTGGTGCACCGTGAGTTCTGGCCAAAGCATCGGCGCTTCGGGAAGGTAGCCGAGCTGCCGCTTGGCCGCGGGATGCGCCCAAACGTCTTCGCCTCCCACACGGACTTGTCCGCCGTCGGGTCGAAGGGCGCCGGCGAGCAAACGCAGGCACGTGGTTTTCCCCGCCCCATTTCGTCCCAAAAGGCCGACGACCTCTCCTGGGGCGACTTTGAACGAAACGTCCACCAGCCCACCGCCCGAGGCGAACTGCTTGCTCAGCGTCACAGCCTCAATCATTGCGGCGCGGCTCCGAAGCTGCGCCGCGTCCAGCGCGTACCGGCGAAAGGCCTTGGCTGCCGCGACGGTGGTCTGGAACCGAATCCGGCAGCGAGACGAATTCGCACATCTCGCACAGTCGGCTGTAGATGCGCAGGCTGACGCGTTCGCTCAAAGGTTCGGGTGTCTTGGCGGACTCCGTCGCGCTGCGGGTTGGGGCAGGGCGCTTGTGCGCCGCAGGGTCGTCCAAACCGTAGTTCGTCGCGAACAGGGTCGTTCGTCCCGCGTTGTACCGGCGCGCGATGAGCTCTTCGAGCGTTTCGACTTCAAATGGGCTGCCCCGTCCTTTGCCGAGCTCGTCGATGGCCAGCACTTCCACTTGCGACAGCGGCCCGATGATTTCACCGCCGCTTTTGCCTTCTTGAAAACCACGCCGAATCGCGGCGTAGAGCAAAGAAATTTCAACGTACCGGACACCCATGCCTCGCTCGAGCGAGAGGTGCGTGAGTGCCGCACCGAGCAAATGCGTCTTGCCGGTACCCACTGGGCCACTGAGGACGAAGCCCCGGGTGGGTGACTGGCGTGAGTAGCCCATCGCGAAAGCGAGCACGCGCTGCTTCGCGTGGTCTTGGCTGGGCCAATGCACCCGATAGGTGTCGAAGGTGGCTTTGGCAAGAATTGCTGGCAGCTGCGCACGGTTGTAACCGTCGATTCTGTCCAACAAGAGCTGACAGCCGCATCGGCCCAGCGATTCATAGGTGCGGGGGCCCACTTTCTTGCTGAAGGTGGCTTCCTGGGAAACGGACACGAAGCCGCTGCTATCGCAGTGCGGGCAAGGAAGGGCGCACGCACAGGCTTTGGCTCGCGAGAACTGAGGGCCGCGCTCAATGTCGTAGCGAAGCCCCGCGCATTGCTCGCACCGGGAGACTCTGGACGCAGCGACTTCCAACGAGGACACCTTTTGTTTAGAGGCCCAGCGCATGGCGCAAGGCGGCCGAACGAAAAAAATTACGCGAAGCCTTCGTGGATTGGCCAGACATCTTTTTTGCTTCGCTCTCCATCCCTAATCGGCGCGCTTCGCGCAAGAGCACAATGCGTTCTTGAAAGGGAAGCGCGCGCGCCAGGAGGAGCGGCACCAGCTCACCCTGGCCTCGATGCAAGAGCGCGGCGTACTTTTCGGCGACTTGGTCAAAGCGCGACGCAAGGTGGGGATGGTGATGCTTCGCGGCCGCGAGCGCAGACGTCGCCCAAGGGGGCTCCTGCTCGGAAGGTGCACTTCGCGCCCCCGCCCGGAGAGCGCGAAAGCGGCTCCATTCTTCTTGAACGGCTTCATCACAGCTGGAGAGCGTGCGCAGCGGCGCCGTCCCCGGTGGGGCGAAATGGCGGCCCGACTCCGCACGCCGAAAAATCCCGAGTTCAATGACTTCGGGTGGAATTCCGGTCTGAGACCATTGGTCCATCATGTCTCGGTCGCGTGAGGAGGGGGCCCAAGGATGGCCGCCAGCGCGATGAAAGGCATCGAGGATGCTTTCGGCGTAACCAAGGGTTTTTTGAGACAAGAATTGCCTCCCAAGTGGGTGCGACTGCTTACCGCTTGGGGCTGACGTGACGATTTACGGGCGTCGGAGGGTTGACCAGGGGCATGATCGCCGCAACAATGCCGATTCCCTTGGGAGAATTTCCCAGAATTGGCGAGGACTTGGCCGCACAAGATGTGTCCTCCCGCTGAGCGAAGCGCACTCATGCCACTTTTTGACTCCAGAACCCTCCTTGTTGTGCTCGCCGTAACCCTCGCCACCCCTGCGTTCGCGCAGTCGGATGGCCGGCGGACTTCACGAGATGCCGAACTCAAGAAAGCGACGTCCGCATCGCCCGACAAGTCGCTCGCCGGCGACATCACGCGCGAGAAGCAGACAGCGGCCGCGGCACCCACGCTGCGCTACGACCAGTTTCGGCTCGACGTTGAACTGCAGGTCGCCTCAAAGCGGCGCGAGCAAATCGAGTCGCTCCGAAAAATCATTGCCCTCTCGCCCGATCCGGCCGAAGCCCCAGGGCTGCTTTTCCGGTTGGGCGAGCTGTATTGGGAAGAGTCGAAGTACTACTTCTTTGAGGCCGCCCGAAAAGACGACGACATCGCCGTGGCGATGAACGCAAAAGACGAAGCCGCCCTTGAAAAAGCCAAGGCTGAAAAAGCCCGCCTTGACGCGAAGCGCAAAGAGTTCAGTCAGGCGGCCGTCGACCAGTACTCGCAGATTGTGCAGCGCTACAAAAACTACGAGCGCTCGGACGAGGTGCTCTACTTCTTGGGGCACAACCTCACGGAAGCCGGTGAAGATCGCAAGGCGCTCGTGGCGTTCAAGCGGCTCATCGACAAATTTCCAAAGTCGCGATTCATCCCCGACGCGCACCTGGCATTCGGCGAGTTCTATTTCAACAGTTCGCTCGGCAAGCGAGAGCTCTTGGACAAAGCGCTCGACGCCTACAAGAAGGCTGCGTCCTACCCGCAGAGTTCTGTCTATGGATTCGCCCTGTACAAGCAGGGTTGGTGCTACTTCAACATGTCCGACTACCAGCGGGCGATGGACATGTTCAAATCCGTCGTTCTCTACGGCGAACTCTCGGGTGAAGCGACAACGCAGACCAACGTGAAGGGCAAGAGCAGCCTCGTTCGGGAAGCGCGAAACGACTTTGTGCGCGCCTATTCTCGTTATGGATCCCCCGCAGACGCGCGTGCGGAGTTCAGCAAAGTGGCGAGCAAGCCGGAAGACCGCTTCCTCATGCTGAAACAGTTGGCCAACCTTTATTACGACGACGGCAAAGACCGCGAAGCGGCGCTGACGTTTGCATCGCTCATTAAGGAGAAGCCGCTTTCGCCGGAGGCCCCATTTTTCCAGGCCAAGATCGTCGACTGCGTTTTGCGTGCTGGCAACAAGCGCATGACTGTCGAGCAAGTGCGACGCTTGGTGAAAATCAACGACGACGTCCGTCGGGCTGGTGTTGCGAAAGATGAAAAGGACAAGAAAGCCTTGGCACAGGCCGGCGAGCTGGCGGAGCGAACGCTCTCTAACATTGCCGTCAACTGGCACAACGAGGCGAAGAAGACGCGCGACGAGGAAACGTTCGAGTTCGCCAACGAAGTTTACGGCGACTACCTCGCACTCTTTCCGAACAACCCCAAAGCGTACGATCTGCGCTTCTTTTGGGCGGAACTCCTCAACGACAACCTTCGCAAGTTCCCCCGTGCGGCCGAAGAGTACACGCGTGTGGTGCTGGTCGACATCAAGCGCATCGAGGGCGACAAGGACGCCAAAGATGAGAAGGCGCGAAAACCTGGCAAGCCTGGCAAGTGGCTGGTCAACGCGGCATACAACGCCGTCCTTGCTTACGACGAAATCGTCAAGGACGCCGAAGCCAAGGGTGTCATCAAAAACGAGGTGAAGGGTTCGGAGAAGACGGCGATTCCCAAGCAGAAGCTCGCACTCCTCGAAGCATGCGATCGCTACCTCAAGTACGTGCCCAAAGGTGACAAGCGCGTCGAAATCACCTTCAAAGCGGCGAACGTTTACTACCGGCACAACCATTTTGATGAAGCGGTGGCGAGGTTTTCCGAAATTGCGCTCAAGCACCCCGAATACAAGTTTGAAAACGGTGAGCCGGCGGGAGAAATCGCCGCCAACTTGGTGTTGGACTCCTACAACCTCACCAAGGACTGGGAAAAGCTGAACCAGTGGGCGCGCAAGTTTCGGGCTCAGGAGAACCTTGGGGGCAAGGGCTTCCGCGAAAATCTCGCGAAAGTTTTGGAGCAGTCGTCGTTTAAGCTCGTGAACCAGCTCGAAGAGCGTCAACAGTTTGCGGATGCCGGTGAAGCGTATCTGCGCTTCGTGTCGGAGTTCCCGCGTTCCGAGATTGCGGATCGCGCGCTGTACAACGCTTCGATCGATTTCTTTAAGGGCAAGCAGATTGACCGCGCCGTCGAGACACGTGCCCGTTTGATTTCCAAGTACCCGAACTCCGCCTACGTGCCTGGGGCGATGTTCGCGAACGCAGAGTCGTTGGAAGCTTTGGGCGACTTCGATGCGGCGGCAGACGCCTTCGAAGCCTACGCATCGGGATGGGAGAAGCATTCCGGTCGGACCCCCAACTCAAAATCGGCGAAGCGCAAGAAAGTCTCGAAGACGGCACCGCCACCCGCTGCCCCCGGGAAGGGTGAGGAAGCGCCTGCCGGCTGGGAGGCGTCGAAAGCGCAGGTGGCTTTGCTAAATGCCGGCGTGTACCGAGAAGGGCTGGGACAACTCAAGCAAGCGCTGCGAATTCGCGAGCGATTCCTCGAACTTTGGCCGACTGCAAAGGAAGCTGAGGCGGTGGATCTTTCGATTGCAGACCTCTATGAGCGCATGGGCCAGCACGGAAAGGCTGTGGGCCACTTGGAACGCTACGAGCGCGACCATTCGCGCGATCACGCGAAATTCCTCATGGCGGAAGGCCGCATTGTCCATCTCTACAGCGACAAGCTTCGTCGCCCACGCGAAGCGGCGCGCATCCACCGGCGTGTTTTGGATTACTATGGAAAATTAGGACCCAAGGGTCGCAAGTCGCTGGACGACGCTGCGCTGGATGCGGTCGCGCGCGCACACAACGAAGCGGCCGAAGAAGACTTCAAGCGCTTTGAGGCGCTTCGCCTGAAGTGGGGGCGGATGCCTGCGCCTGAGAAAGATTTCAAGGAGAACCTCAAGGCGAAGTTGAAAGCGCTGGAGACCGTGAAAGCGCGCTACACCGAGACCGTGGCCTTCAAACAGGGCGCGCCCGCGATTTGCGCGCTGTACAAGATGGGTTCCGCTTACGACGCCATGGTGGACGCATTGGTCAATGCGCCGATGCCCAAAGCCTTCCCTGAAGAAGTGCAAGATGCCCTCCGGGAGGAGTTCAACAAGACCGCAGAGCCCATTCGTGGTCAGGCGGCCGAGGCTTTCTCGACCGCTGTGCAAAAGGCCCGCGAACTCAATGTTCACAACGATTGCGCGAGACGCAGTCTTGCTCAGCTCCGAGAGACATACCGTCCGGATCAGTACCCCGTGGTGCAAGAAGAGGTGGCGGAGCTCAAACCGCGAGGCAACCTGGTTGAGCCGACCGGCCTCTTGGCAGCTGTTCAGCCGGTGTCCGTGACGTTCCGAGCGGACGGTGCAAAGAATCGGCCGACGGTACGCGAGGCCCGGCCCCCGGGCGACGTTCCAGCGGAGGAGACCCAGACCGAGCCTGAGGCGCCTGTGGAAGAGGCGCCCCCACAACCCGCGGCGGAGCCGCAGGAGCCTGAGGACTACTTGTGATGCGAGCCAAACTTCATTCTCCGTTCGTGAAGTTGTCGTCTGTCCTCCTGGGCGGCTGGGTGCTGTCGGCGTGTGCCACGACGACTGCCGCTCGGAGCAACGCGCGCGAGCCTGCGGCTGTGGCGCTCAGGCCGCAAAAACCCGGTGAGCCGCCGGCCATCTCGCCTCGGGCCCAGATGTTGTTTGACGAAGCCGTGAAGGCCGCCGACCTCCAGAAGAAGGGGCGGGCCGTCGACAACGACGCCTTGAGGCAAAAGTTTGACGCTGCACTTGCCGCCGACGCCAACCTCGCCGAAGCCGAATACAATATGGGTGTCCTGGCACACCGCCAGGGCAAGATGGGCGAGGCTTCATCGCGCTATCAAGGTGCCCTGCGCCGAAAGCCGAGCCTCGCGCCAGCCTCGGAAAATTTGGCGGTTCTGGCGCTTCAAGCGGGTGACACGGCCGGCGGCATGAGGGCGCTGGAGGATCTCACCCAACAGCACCCCGACGATGCGAACAGTCGCGCCCGACTGGCGGAGCTGTACCGCCAGACCGGTGACTTGGAGCGGGCAACCGAGCTCGCACGAGCGGCAATGACGCGGGACGCGAAGTGCATGCTGGGGTATCGGGCGCTGCTCAACATCTACCTCGATCGCAAACAGCCCGGGCTTGCGAGACTCGTGGCCCTCAACGCGCTGAAAGTCGACGAAGCCGATCCCGAAATTCTTTTCGGACTCGGGCGCGTATTGTTGATGGAGGCTCAGCCGGACAAGGCCCAGGTGCAGCTTGACAAGGCAGTCGCCGCACGGCCGGACCACTTGCCCTCACGTATCCTTTTGGCAAACATCGCGCTGTCTCAAGAAAATTATTCTGGGGCCGAGGAGCAGTTGCGGCGCGTTTTGAGTGTGGACGGGAAGAACGCCGAGGCCCATCTCAATCTCGGCGTGGCCTACAAGGGCCTGGGACAATTCGACAAGGCGATGCAGGAATACGATCTGGCCGAGCGGCTCAAGCCAGACCTGGCGTCTGTCCATTTCAATCGGGCGTTGATCCTGCACAAGCACAAGGATGCGGCGGATCGCGCATTGGATTTCTATCGGAAGTACGTGGCCATGTCGGGGGGCGACGTCGCCATTCCTGCCGACGCGCCTGTCTTCGCGTTGATGAAGGAAGCCGAAGGCATCATCGAGATGAAGGCGCAGGCGGCTCGCATGGAAGCTGAGCAGAAAAAGCTTGAGGCACTTCAGAAAGAGCAAGAACGGAAGCTGAAGGAGGCCGAACAAGCCGAGAAAAAGGCCGGAGCCAAGGCACAGAACGCCAACGGCGCGCAAGAGCCGCCTTTGCCAAATTCCGCTGGGGCTGCATCTGCGGCAGCGCAGTAGGGCCAGAGCACAAATTTCTGTTGTTCTCCAAAGTTTTACGCAACTCGTGTGGGTGCGTGTTGGAGAATGTCCGACGTGATTCGCCACCCCCCTTTGACGTCGCCTCCAGAGGCGACTTAACTAAGGAGCTCTATGAAATGGCTTTTTGCAGCCTTTTGCGTGGGTTTCTCGGTCCCTGCCGTGGCGCAGCAAGCCCCTGAGTCCGCCGGTGGCGCCCGCTACAACAAGACCACGGTTATCGATTTTGAAGGCGACACCATCGAAGGCGACCTCACGCGTCCCGACGGCGAATACGTCGAAGCCAGGAAGCGGGTTCGTCATTCCAACCTGATCCGCATTCGCGAAGAGTTCAAAGACAAGGTGATGCAGTCTGTGGGGGAGTTGTGACGCCCACAGGCATGGTCTTCGTTTTATCGGCCGCCCGCAGTTGTGGCGGGGCTTAGGAGTCTCCAGTGTCCGTGCCTTTAACGCTGAAGGTTTTCAAGGGTGACGAGCTCGTCATTTCGCGCGACTACGACCGCGACATCATCAAGATTGGGCGCCTGTCGTCGGCGCACCTCTGCCTCGATGACGAGCGCGTGTCGCGTATCCACTCGGTGATCGAGGCCGCCGCGGACGGGACGCTGTCGATCATCGACATGGGAAGTGTCGAAGGCACCTTCGTGAACGGAAAGCGCATCAACAAGTCTCCTTTGGCCTTTGGCGATCAGATCAAAGTTGGGGACACGGTGATTCGGGTGGAAAGCGCGACCGTCCAGCCTGCGGCGGACGGCCCTGTGACCACAGTGGCGGCAGTGGACCCCGCCTTGCTGGCCGCGTCGGATCCCCAAGCGGGGCAGGCCGTGTTGCTTTCGCCCCCAACTGAGGTGGCACCTGTTGCCGCTGCGCCTGTTCGCATGCGCGCCCGAGCTCAGGAAGAAGCCGCACTTGCGCCACGACCAAAAGTGAAGAAGTCAGGTCCCTTGGGGGCCGAGATTCGCTTCAGCTGGGGCGACCAAATTCTGGACGAGTTTTTTCTGCGCGCAGGTGAGAAGCCCCAGGCATTCAAGATTGGGTCTGCCGAGGGTGTAAACTTCCTGCTGGATGACGCCAAGCTCGGTGGGCCGAGTTTCGATTTGGTTCGCTCAGATGGTGGCAGCTTCGAAGTTCGTTTTACCGGCAAGATGCCCGGGGAACTCATCCGGGATGGCGAGCGGTTTGAGCTGAAGCAAGTCATTGAAGCAGGCAAGGCGGGCCGAGATGACGGCGCCTATGCCGTGCGCCTGCAAACCGATGATGTGGTTCGGCTTCAGCTGGGGCACCTCACTGCCCAAGTGTCGTTGCAGCCCGCGCCGAAGCGCGTTTTGGCGTCGTTCTCTGAAACGGTGGACTACGCAGCGCTCAACATTTTCCTTGTTCTGTTTTTCCTGGCCGGTCTTGTGGTCGTCACGGCAGTCAATCGTGAAGACGAAGGCGCGGCCTATGCCGACGAGCTGTCATCTCAGTCACGCATTGTCGCCATCATGGTGCGCCCGCAGGCGAAGTCCAACCCGTTCTTGGAACGACTCGCCAAGCGTGGACCGCCAGCGCCAGCGCAGCCCAAGGCGGTGGGCAAGGAAGGCGATGCGGGTAAGCGTGGCGCCAAGGAAGCCGATGCGCGAATGGCCCCCAAAGCGATCAAGGACAGCAAAGACGAGGCCCGCGAAGTGATGGCCCGCATTGGATTGGGTGGCAAGGGCGGCGCGATTTCTACGATTTTCGGAAAAGGCGAGGGCGGTGAGTTCCGGCAGATGCTGGGCAACCTGACGGGCAAAGTTGCCGGTGACAGCAGCGGTCTCTCCGGGCTTGGACTCAAGGGCGGCGGCGGCGGGGGCGGCGGAACGGGCAGGACGTTTGGCCTCTCTGGCATCGCAACGTCGGGCCGAGCGGGTGGCAACAGTGGCTATGGCGTGGGCAGTGGAATCATGGGCGGCAAAAAGAGCGCAGACATCTCCATCAGCTCGGCGCTTCCCCAAGTCATGGGTTCTATCGACCCTGAGCTTATCCGCCGCGTCATTCACAGCCACCGCGACCAAGTGCGGGCTTGCTACGAGATGGAACTCCAGCGGTTCCCGAAACTCGCTGGCAAGGTGAAGGTCAAGTTCATCATCAACGATGCGGGCTTGGTCGCCCAGTCGTCGGTGGCAGACTCCGACGTTGGCAACCCCACCTTGGATAACTGCATCACCAACCGGGTGAAGACATGGATTTTCCCCAAGCCCAAGGGTGGCGGGATTGCCATTGTGAGCTACCCGTTCGTGTTTAGGCAGTCGGGCGGATAAACATCGGATTCCGCTTTTTCCCTGAAGGCGGGTAAGCTGCCCCGCCTGTGCGACCCATCAGCTACCGAGCCCTGAGTTTCGCGACGCCGCTGCTTGTGTGCGCGGCTGCGTTTGGTCAGCCCGTCACCGGGCAGGAACGCCCCGCGCCGCCCCCTCTTGAGGAAATCGAACGGGGTTTCTTCATTGGGGTCGATGCGGGCGTCAACTTCGTCATCAACCCACCGGCGAATGCCGGCCCTCGGCCGTTTTCCACGGGCCAGGTCATTCGCCTGGAGTTGGGCTACGACCTCGGCGAGCGGGTTTCACTCAGTGCGTTCGTGATTGGCGCCGCGAACCGCGCCAGTTCGGAATACATCGGCGTGTCAGGGGGAACAGCATCCGGCGACTTCTGGATGTTGACCCCTGGTGCAAGTGTTCGGGTGAATGCGGTGGGGTTCGCCGACGCTCAGGACGTCCAACGGACATGGCTTTATGCACGGTTGGGGGTGGGGTACTCGTTTTTCAGCCCGTCCGAGTTGGTTCCCCGTGATGTTCTTGTTTTCGTTGGGCCCGGCGTGGAGTACTACACGCGACTGCGCCATTTCTCGATTGGCGTAGAGGTCACAGGGTCCATGCTCGTCTCTTCTGGCGCGTTTGGCTTCGCAGTGACCCCTCACTTGCGGTACGCGTTCTAAGAAAAAGGGTTCGCTGTGAATTTCGACATGGGAAGCCGCGAAGGAAGCGGCCGCGGCGATCGTCGCGGCGGCGAGCGTGGCAAACAAGGTTCTGGTGCGCGGGGTGGTGCTGCGCAGCGGTTGGTCACCGAGCTTTCTGCGGTCGAGAAGGCACTTTCCAAAGGGGATTTTGCGGGACAGCACACGGCGTTGGAACAAGTCGTGAGCTCGCTCCGAAGTCTTCGCGTCGGTGGACTCACCCAGCTGGACCCTGAAGCACGGGGTCGACTGATCACCACCCTGTCGCGTGTGGCGCGTCAACCGAAGCCTGCTGCCGCGGTGGTGCCTGCTGAGGCCCCTGCAGCGCCCCAAGCGTCTGCCGCACCGGCTGCAGAAGCTTCGCCTGAGTCCCCTGCGTCGGGGGAAGAACCGCCAGCGGAGGCGAAAGTCCCTGCGGCCACAGCGACCGAGGCTGAGGTTGCGGTGGAAGTGCAGCCTCCCGCTGAGCCTCCTGCTGGTGAACAGGTTGTCTCGAACGCGCAGAACGCCTCGTCCGAAGCGATGGCCCCGCAGACTTCCGGCCCTTCGCTGCCGCACGTTCTTTTGGATGTGGGTCGAGCATGGCGGGCTGTTGGCGAAAACGATAGAGCGGCTGCCGCGTTCTCGGCGGCTGGGCTCCAGGTGCCAGAAGAGCCGCCGCTTTCGGAAGCCCCGCCCAAGGAAGCACGGCGCGACGGACGCGCTTCTGACAAAGGCCGTTCGTCCGACAAACGTCGGGGTGCGCCGGCCAGGAAGCCGGCGGACCGCCCCAGCGGGCGGCGAGAGGCTCGGCGCGACGCGCCAATGGCACTCCCGCCAGGGGCGGATTGGCGGGACCAGGCGAAACTTCTTGAGGAGCGCGGGCGGACCCGAGACGCCGGGCATCTGCACGAGCGCCATGGCGGCTTTGCCGATGCTGTCCGACTCTTGGAAGCGGGTGGTGATATGCGCGGCGCGTTTCGCAGCGCGGCCCGTGCGAACGACACCGACGCGATGAAGCGACTGTTGGCGGGCATGAAGCCAGATGAAGCTGTGGCGCTTTTGGAAAAATCCGGCGCGCACGCGCTGCTCATGGAGCATCACGTTGCGGCGAACCGTTTCGATGAAGTCGCCAAGCTTTACGAGCGGGCCAAGCAGTTCGATCAGGCCGCGCTCGCGTGGGAGCGGGCCGAGAAGTGGAGCCAAGCCCGAAAGGCGTTTGAGCGCGTCAAAGACATCGCCAACGTCGAGCGGATGCGAGTCCGCGAAGTCGCACAACTCGTCGAACGCGGCGACAGGCTGGGTGCGGCCACCGTCTGGGTTGCTGCCGGGCAGGGGCAAAAGGCTGTTGAAGTTCTCGGCGGGGTCCCGTCCTCCAAAGCGTTCAGGTTTTTGCAAAAGCTGGGCCTTTGGGATGAGGCGTCGGCCCTGGCCAAACGAGAACTCGCTCGTGCGGAATCTGAGGCGAATGCCTCTGAGCACGCCCGCTGGCTCGAGCTGACGGGTGAGTTTGCGCTCGCGGCTGCGCAGTGGGAGAAGGCTGCGCGCCTCGACCGAGCCGTCGAGCTGTACGCGAAGCTCGGAGAGACCGCCAAAGCGGCCAAAATCGCCGAAGGCGCGGGGCTCAAGGCGCAGGCGATTGAATTGTATGGAAAGCTGGGAGACAACGAAGGCGTCGCCCGCGCTCAGCAGCTGGCCGATCCAACGCCTCGAAAATCCAAGCCTCCTCCGGCGGACAGCGCGTCTCCGGAACCGATTTCGGAAGCCGAGTAATTCTCGCGTCTTGAAGTGGCCGAAGGTTGTCCCCATGCGGCGCCGGCGGCTACACTTGCGACTTCACATCGCTTTTTCGGGTCTCATTGAACGCTCGCGCGGCTTCCTAGAGCTCACGGCATGGAAAACCCTACGCGCCCATCGGCGCAGAGCGCCCCAGAGAAGACATTTGAGGAGACCCTCGTCGCCCTGGAGCGATCTGGGCGCATCGACGAACTCGTGCAGCTGCTCGAATCGCGCGCGCGCGATTCGGTGGGCGCGGACGCAACACCTTGGCTGACGCGCGCGGCAGAGCTCGTGCGCACGCGTCTGCGAAGTCCCGACCAGGCAGAAGAGCTCCTTCGTCGCGCGCTCGCGCTGGGGGGGCCCTCCAAGACTGCCCTCCTCGGGCTGAAGGCGCTTTACGAGCAAAAGCAAGATGCCGCTGCGTTGGCGGATACGCTCGAACAGCTCGCCGACCTCGGGACGGGAGCCGACGCAGCGCTCTTGTATTCGAAGGCGGCTGAGCTCTACGAGGCGCGTCTCAACCGTCGCGATCGCGCGGTGCTCTGCTTGCAGCGTGCGATTCGCGTGGACCCGGAAGACCGTGCGCTCGGGCGCAGGGTGCGCCAACTGTTCGCCAGCGAACGAAAGTGGCAGGCTGCGCTGGAGTCGCTGGATGCTGACCGAAAACGGGGCGCACAAGACGGACTGGGTGAAGAGTACGCACTCCTCGCCGAAGGACTCGTCGAGGATCCGACGGAGCATGTTGTCGTCCACGCTGCCGTCGAAGCAGCGCTCGCGGTGGAGCCCGAAAACCCTCGTGCCAAGCGCATTCGCGATCAACTCGGAAAGTTTGACAAGACGTGGCGAGACCAGGTTCGTGTCTTGCGCTCGGCCTCGCTGGAAGAGCGCGACCGCAAGAAAGCGGCCCGCATGTCGCTGTTGGTCGCCAAGCTGTTTGCGTGGCACGACGCGTCTGCCGTCCAGAAGGTTCGCGAGGCGGTCGAACGCGCGGTGTTGCTCTGGCCGGCGATGCCAGAAGCGCTCGTTTTTGTGGAACGGCTGGCCGACCGCAACGGCGACGCGGCCCCGGCGATTCTTTTGTTCGAAAAAATGCTTTCAGAAGCCAAAGAGAAACCGGCTCAGGCGGAGCTTTGGATTCGAATCGGGCTTCTGAAACTCACGCGTCAGCAAGACCAAGCAGGGGCGCTAGCTGCTTTTGAAAGTGCCCTGGGGATTGACCCCTCACGCGGAGACGCTGCGAGTCTTGGCGCGGAGCTGCGGTTTGAGCAACACGATGCTGCGGGAGCCGTCGCGCTTTTCGAAAAACACCTGGGAACGCTGAAAGTGAAGACGGCGCGTGCGGTGCTCCACTTGAGAATCGCAGAACTCTGCGACCATTCTTTGGGCGACGTCCGGGCAGCCCGCGCACACTACGAAGCCGCTTTAGGGCTGGACCCCACGAACGCTCAGGCGGCGTTCGTCTTGGCGAAAGAGGCTGTCGCACAGAAAGACGTTGCCAAAGCAACGAGTCTCTTAGATTTGGCCGCCGCAGCCTCGAGGCCAGCGGCGGACCGCGCGACGCTTTTCGACGATGCGGCAGCCGTTTTCGAAGCAGAAGGAAACGCTTCTGCGGCCTATGCGGCACGGGCCCGCGCGCTGAGACTCGAACCTTTGTCTCCTACGCGCTTAGCGCAAACCCAAGCCGCCGCCCGCCAAGCGAAGGCCGATGCCGATTTTGCGGCGCTTCTCGCGAGTCTGAGTGAGGCTGTCGACGACCCGACACCGCTTCTGCGGGTGCACGCCCAATGGTTGGCGGAGGTGATGGGTCAACCGGAAGAGGCCCGCACCGTCTGGCAAAAAGTATTGGAACGCCATCCCGGCGACACTGCCGCAAAGAAAGCCATCAAGAGCCTTCAGAAAGCGCTGGCACGTTCGCCCGCTCCGGACGGTGCTGCGCCTGTTCCCGCCGACCCCGCAGCTGCCACGCTGGGCGATCTTGAAGCACTTCGCGCAGCCGCGCAGAAACTGGAAGCGACGGGCGACGTTGCCGAACGCGCCAGCCTTTTGAAGCGCCTCTTAGAACTTGCCCCCCAAGATGTTTGGGCCCTTGAGCAACAGTCGCAGCTGGCGGCGCTGATGGGGCAGTGGGAGGACGCCGCGCGCGCCACGGAGCAGCTTGTCACCGTTGCCAGCACGGAAGAGGGTCGGCGCGAAGCCCGCGAAAGGCTGGCACAGCTTCAGGGAGAAAAGCTCGATCGCAAGGACGAGGCGGTCGACACCTACCTGGCGCTTGCGTCCGAGGGCCACGCAAGTGCTGCTGTTTTGGGTGGGTTGGAACGCCTCGCCGCGGCAGGTGTTCGCGTCGCGGAAATCTCTCGCGCGCTGGCACCTCTTTACGCGCAGAGCGGTGACTACCAACGGCAAACGGCGTCGCTCCTTGTGCAGTTGAACGCCGCCCAAGAAGCGTCTGAAAAAACAGCACTGCTCCGCTTGCTCGCGCAGACGCACGAGCACCACCTGGCGGACTCTCGGGCTGCCTTTGATTTCTGCTTACGGGGCATTGGTGTCGACCCCACCGACAAGCCGTTCTTGCAAGAAGCGAGACGACTCGCCGGCGAACTGTCTGGACACGTTGAACTCGCGCGCGCGTTGATGGGGCTGGGCGGGCCGCAAGTCGATGCGCGGAACGCCCTGGCCCTGCTTCAAACGGCCGCTGAAGTCGCGGAAGAGGGCGGCGCTTTCGACGATGCACTGGCCGCGTTGGATTTGGCGTTGGAACGCACGCCCAGCGACCCAGCCGTCTTGGGGCGGAAGGTTGCGCTGGCGCGTCGTGCGAAACGGTTCGATGTGGCGGAGGCGGCCCTTCGGGCCCAGCTGCTCGTGGCCGAGCCTGAGCACAAGAGCGCGTTGTACGTTGAGCTTGCGGATGCGAGCGAACAACTGGGACGTCCGCGCGATGCGGCGCAGGCGCTGCTCGAAGCGATTCGCGCCGGGGGCGCGACGGAGGAATCCAGGCACCTGCCCAGGTTGGCCGCGCTGTTGGAACAGGCCGGACGCACGGCGGAACTTGCGACGGTATTGTCGCGACAAGCCGAATTGGCAGAGGCCGCCGGTGACAAAGATGCTGTGGCGCGCTTTTCACTGCGGCGCGCACAAATTCTCGAGAGCACGGTGGGTTCTCAAGCCGAAGCCGTGGCGAACTATGCAGCCATTTTGGAGAAGAGGCCGTCGGATGCCGATGCGCTGGCGGCTCTGGAGAAACTCCTGGCGGACCCCACGTGTCGTGAGCAAGCCGCGCGTGCGCTCATGCCCGCATATGAGGCGCTGAAGGACCACCGGAAGCAAGTCATGGCGCTGGACGCCATTGCGGATGTCTCGGTCGATGCGGGAGAGAAAGTCAAAGCGCTGAAGCTGGCTGCCTACGTGCATCTGCATCATCTCCGTCAGCCAGAACTCGCTTTTGCAGCGCTGGCGCGCGCCATGCGCATATCCCCAGCAGACGGCACGCTGCGAACGGCTGCGCGTCACGCGGCAGAAGACGCAGATGCGCTCGACACCTTTGCCGAAGTCGTGGGCGAGTTGGTCGAAGAAACTGCAAGCGAGGTCGGTGGGGCCAAAATCGCGCTGCACCGCGAGCTCGCCGAAGTACAGGAGCGAAAGCTCAACAACCGTTCCGCAGCGATGGTCCACTGGCGCGCGCTCTTGGCGCTTGACCCGAAGAACGCTGACGCGCTCAAAGCGCTTGTGCGGCTTCACCGCGCCGGCGAGGAGTGGGGGCCGCTGGCCGATGTCATTGAGAAACTCGCCGCGCTCACGCCGCCCGCCGAGAAGGCGGCCTATTATCGGGAAGCCGCTCTGCTTTACGAGTCCCGACTGAACGACAAAGAGCGCGCTGCGCAGGCGTGGCGCGAGGTGGCGGAATGCGACGCGTTGGATCGCGAAGCCGCCCAACGACTGGAGCGGCTCTACACCGAGCTCGACCGACCGACCGAGTTGGCGTTTGCTTTGGAGTTGCGGAAGGCCCAGGAGGGCCAAAGTCCCCAAGGCCGCGAAGTCGCGTTCCGTTTGGCTTCGCTGCGGCGTGAGCGCTTGCATGACGGTGCCGCTGGCCTCCAAGTGTATCGGCAGATTCTCGAGGAAGACCCCACCCACACGGGGACCCGGGAAGTGCTCGAAGCATGGGCCCGGAGCACCGACGCCGAAAGCTCCACAGCCCTTGCGCTCTTGGATCCTGTGTTGGCGAAAGCGGGAGAACACGCACGGCGCATCGCCATTCGCGAAGCACGGACCGAGGGCGCGCGCCGTGAGGAGAAGTTGCGCCTTTTTGAGGAAATTCGCGCCATCTACGAGCGCGACCTCAGTCAGCCAGACCTCGCCTTCCTGTCGACACTGAAGGCATTTGCAGCGGGTCTCGATCGCCCCGGCTTACAGCCTGAGCTTGAGCGGTTGGCCAAAGAGACGAACGCGTTCGAGGAACTCGCGGCCATCTACGAGTCGGCAGCGGGTGAGGGAAGCGGGAGCGACGCCGAAGCTCAGCAGTTCTTGCGCCGGGCGGCATCGTTGCGCGAGCAGCTGGGGCAGACCGAAGAGGCGATTCGACTTTGGAAAGACCTTCTGGTGGGGTCGCCTCAGGACCGTCAAGCCCTGGAGGCGCTGGGTCGGCTTTATGAGCGCGCCAAGAACGCGCGAAGCCTGTCCGAGGTTTACTCACGGCAGGCGCAACTGGCTCAGGACCCCGCGGAGCGGTTTGGACTCTTGCTCAAGGCGGGTGAAGCGTTTGAGTCCGCGGGCGAAGATGGGCGTGCCATCGAAGCCTTTCGGTCCGCGCTGGCGATTCGAAAGCGCATCGAAGGCCTCGAGGCCCTCGATCGCCTTTATGGCAGGACAAAGCGAGTCGCGGAGCAAGCGGATGTTTTGGCGCAGCTTGCCGAGGCCAGTGCGGGCGATTCACGCAACGTATTTCTCTTGCGCCGCGCCCAGCTGCTCGAGAAGGAATCCGACCCTGCATTGGCGGTCGCAGCGTACGCCCAGGTGCTCGAGCGCGCGCCCAACGAACCGCAAGCTGTTGCGGCGCTTGAACGGATGCTGGCCCACGACGGCGTGCGGGCAGAAGCCGCACGCTGGCTGGAGCCGGTGTACCGCTCCGTGAATGACATGAAGAAGCTTGCCGACCTGCTGGATGTTCGCTTGGCGAACGCGGGACCCGGTAAGCGCGTCGAGTTGTGCAACGAAGTGGCATTGCTTCGCGAAGCGCTCGGGCAAAAGCAGCTTGCGTTTACGGCACGCATGCGGGCGTTTTCGGAGCGGCCCGACGTCGAAGCCAGCCGCGAAGAGCTCGAACGCCTTGCGGCGGACACGGGAGCGTTCGAAGAGCTGGCCTCTGCGTACGAGGACCAGCTCGAGCGCGGCGGTGTCGGCGAAGGGCTCGCATTGGACCTGTGGCGCCGCCTCGCGGTGATATATGGCGATCGCCTCAATCGCCCCGAGCAAGCGGTCGTGGCGCTCGAACAAGTGTCGCGGCGAGCGCCCAAGAATCTCGACGCCCTCGAGGCTCTCGCGCGTATCCACCGCAAGACCCACGCTTATCGAGAGTTGGCGTTGGTCATTCGGCGGGAGGTGGCGGCTGAGCCTGCCGTCGACGCGCAAGTGACGTTGTTGTTCGAACTCGCCGCCCTCGCGCAGGAACAACTTTCGGACAAGCCGCTTGCCGCCCAAGCTTATTCTGAAATCCTCACTCGAAAGTCAGACGACGCCGTGGCGATGAAGGCGCTCGGTCAGGTGCTCGTCGAGACGGAGCGCTATCCAGAGCTCGCGGCGTTGATTGTCCAAGAGATTCATCTTTCCGAGCAGACCGGCGCGCTGGAACAGGCCGCAGAACTGCGCGTGAGGCTCGGGCGCCTCAAGATGTCTCGGCTCAGTGACCCACGGGGAGCCATCGACGCATTTCTGCAAGTGTTGGCGACCAAACCTGGGCATGCGGGTGCGATAGGGGCTCTCGAAGAGATGGCCCGCAGCGACAGTCCGTTGCGCGGTGAAGCGGCCAGCGCCCTTGAACCCCTGTTCGCGTCCGCCGGGGATTTGCTCCGGCTCGTTCAGATGTACGAAGCCCGCGCGACATCCGAGACGGCCCCGCACGAACGTGCAGCGCTCCTGCGAAAAGTGGCCGAACTCTACACGCGTTCGATGGACAACGCGCCAATGGGTTTCGTCGCGGCGACGCGTGCGCTGCGCGAAGTGCCCGACGACGAAACGTCGTTGACGCTGTGTCTCAATCTGGCCCCGCTCGCGGAAGCGGAAGATGAGCTGACCGAAGTCCTGGAAGAAGTTGCCGAAAGGGCAGCAGACGACAAAGCACGCTCCGCCATGTACGGCGCGCTAGGCCGCTTGGCGGAGCAGCGACACCGCGACGGTGATGCCCTGGCCTACTACCGGCGACTTTTGGAGTTGAAGCCGTCGGACTTGGAGGGCCTTCGTGCGTTGGCGCGGCTCTTGAGCAAAGCGGGGCAGCACAGTGAGTTGCTCGAAGTGCTTCGACGCCGCCTGGCGTTGGCGGAGGAACCTCAAGAACGCATCCAGCTGTTGCACGCCTTGGGAGAAGTGCAGCACCAAGGCATCAAGGACGCCTCCGGCGGCCTGGCCACCTATCGGCGTTTGCTGGAACTTGCGCCCGAGGACGCCACGGCGCTCGCTGCGACGGATGCGTTGTGTCTCAAACTGGAGCGTTGGGCAGAACTCGCGGACGTGCTGGCAAGGCGCATTGAGCTGTTGGGGCCCGAGGCGAGTCTGGATCTTAGGTTTCGATTGGCGGAACTTCGCGAAGCGCGCCTCGGAGACAAGGCCGGTGCCTTGGAACTCTATCGCGAAATTCTTAACGCACAGCCGGCGCACCTCGGCGCGCTCGCTCAACTCGAAGCTTGGTTTGAGCGCGAGCCACAGGCCTCTGCCGTGGGCGATTTGCTCATTCACGCGTATCGAACAACCGGAACGACTGCGAAGCTTGCTCGCTTGCTCGAGACCCGCGTCAACCTGACACCGGAGTTGAACGAGCGAAAAGCGATGCTTCTGGAAGTTTCACGCATTCGCGAATCCCAGGAGGACCCCGAGGGGTTGTTCCTGGCGCTGTATCGGGCGTTTCGTGAAGACCCTAACGACTCAGACGTGCTCGGCAGGTTGATGCTTGTCGCCCAGCAGACCCAAAGCTGGGACGAACTGGCCGTGGCCCTGGAAGAAGGCCTGCCCAAAATTGTAGAGGCCAAAGACGCGGCGCATGTGGCGTTTCGTTTGGCAGCGCTTCACGACGAGAAGCTGCGTGACCCCGCGAAAGCGGCAGAGACGTTTGAAAAGGCGCGTGCGCTGGACCCGAGCATTTCACCCAACGCGTTGCCCGCGCTTGTTCGTCTCTACAGCGAGTTGGATCAGCCGGTTGCCTTGTTCGGCGCGCTGGAGCAACTGGCGGATCACACGCAGGACGCTGGGCAGAAGGCGGCGCTGCTCTTTCAGTTGGGTGAGCACTGCGAAAAGCGGATGGAAAACCCAGAGCGCGCAGCGGCCGCGTACGAAGCGCTGCTGACACTGGAGCCGAAGCATCTGCCGTCGCTTCAGCGACTTGAAGCGCTCTACACCGCCGCAAACGAAGACACGAAACTTCACCAGGCACTTTCGCGAATGATGGGGCTGGTCGTGGGGGCGGAGCGCGAACGCGTGATTGCCAAGTTGGCCCACGTGTCTGCTGCCGGAATGCAAGACTTCGAGAGCGCCATCGCTTTGTATCGCGAGCTGCTCGCGAAAAATCCGCGTCACGAGCAAGCCTGGGCTCAGCTCGAAGCGCTCTTGGAAAAGGCCGGCCAAGCCGAAGCGCTTCAGAAGCTCCTGCGCGACAAGTTGGCGCAAACGTTGGACCCGCGTGAGCTTGTCCGATTGAACCATCGCGTGGGCGATGTCACGTGGCGGCTTTTGCGGCAGCCGGACGAAGCCATTCCGCACTTCAAGGCGACGCTGGAGCGCGACGCACGCCACCCCGGCGCACTGCAGTCGCTGCGAGAGATTTACGAAGCCACCGGTCGCCACGAGGAGTTGGTGGCGGTGCTTCGCAAGCTGGTCCCGCTTCAGGAAGGCGGCGAGGGCGTCAAGGCGCTGCGCATTCGCATCGCCGAAGTCCTTGCCGATGCCGGCCGGCGAGAAGAGGCGCTTGACGCTGCGCGCCGCGCTTTGGAAATCGATCCCCACCGTGTTCCGGAGCTCGAAAGGATTCACGCCATCTTCACGCGACTGCGTGCCTTCAACGAGGCCGTTCGGACGCTGGAGCAAAAAGTGGAAGTGTATTCGCTGCTCGAAGAGCGCGAGCAGGTCCTCCGCACCCTTTTCGAAATCGCCGAACTTTGGCAAGGCCCCGCCGGCAAACCGGAGAACGCGGGCCCGGTGTTGGAACGCATTTTGGAGGCCGACCCGGCGAACAACGTGGCCTACAAGGCCGCCACCACGCTTTACGCGCAGCACAACGATTGGCGCGGCTATGCAGCAGTGTTGGACCGGTACATTCCCAACTTGGTCACCGATGAAGAGAAGCTCGGCGCGCTGCGTGAACTCGCCAAGGTTCGAGAACACAAGCTGGGACAGAAGAGCAGCGCTTTCTTGGCGTTGTGCCGTGCGCTTCAGCTGAACCCATCGGACGACGCGTTGCGCGAAGAAGTCGAACGCTTGGCCGATGAAACGGGTTCCTACGAAGAGCTCGCGGCTGTTTACGAGGAAATCGCCGATGAACTGCCGCGCGGCCCCTTGGCGGAGCGGCTGTACACGGTTCTTGCGCGTGTTCACGACGAGCGCCTCGACGACGCGCCCAGTGCTGAACGGTCTCTCCGAAAGATTTTGGAGTTCGACCCCACGAATGCGACAGCGCTCGAAAAGCTCGCGGGTATGTTTGCGCGGCGCGGCCAGGATCCAGAGTACTTGGTCGCCCTTGAGCAGCAGATGGAAGCCGCAGGCACCCTGGAACACCGCAAGGGCATTTTGCGGGAGATGGCGCGAGTCTACGAGCAGCGCCTCGAGAACCTCGACGAAGCGGCCGCGGCGCTGCTGCGTGCGTTGGACCTCGAGCCCGACCTTGAGTCCGTCGACCAGCTGGCGGCGCTTTACCGGAGACAGCAGGCATTTGAAAAGGCAGCGCTCACTTTGGCGCGTGGACGCGACCTGGCCCCAAGCCTTGAGGAGCAAGCGCGCCGGCAAGTCGAAATCGCACAAGTCTACGAGCGCGACCTTCTGCGGGATGAGTCGGCGGCCGAAGCCTACCGGCAAGCGCTGGAGATTGATCCCGCACAAGCCGACGCTTTGCAGGCGCTGGAACGCCTCTACACCAAACTGGATCGCCCGGCCGAGCTGCTCGCGGTCTATGAGCGCGAACTCGAGCTCACCCAAGACTATCGTGAGCGCGTCAAGCTGCTCTTTAAGAGCGCGACGATTTGGGAGACCCAGTTTCAGAACCTCGCGAATGCGGACGCGTGCGTTGCAGCCGTGCTGCCGGTCGACCCGCAGAATCTTGCGGCCATCAAGACGCTCGAACGACTGCGGCGCGCTGACCAACGCTGGGCAGACTTGATCGCCGCGCTCGAGATGCACACCGCGCTGTGTGAAAGCCCTGCGGAGCGTGCCGAGGTGCTCGTTGAAATGGGCGATGTGTGGTCACAGCAGCTCAAGCAGGTGGACCGTGCCGTTGACAGCTACACGCTTGCACACAAGGCGAACCCTGACAGCGTGCCGGCGGTACACGCGTTGGGCCTCCTGTACGAACGCAGTGGCAATTGGCCGTTTGCGCTCGAGATGCTTCAGCGCGAAGCCCAATTGCAACGTGGCCAAGGCGAAGTGGTTCAAGTGCACCACCGCATCGGAAAAATTCACGAGGACATGCTCCAAGACCTGGCCAGCGCGAAAGCCGCCTACAGCGAGGCCCTGCGCGCCAACCCGGGCCACCTGCCTTCGCTGCGCGCACTGAGGGGCATCCAGGAGGCAGAGAATGATTTCACCGGTCTCGAAGCGACATTGCGCCAAGAGGCCGAAGAAACGCAGGAGTCCGAAGCCAAAGGGCGTGCCTATCTGGAGCTGGCGCGCTTTTGTCAGGACAAGAAGGACGACCGCGACCGGGCGGCGGAGTATTACAGCGAAGCGATTCGCCTGGCGCCTGGGCTGATGGACGCTGCTGTGCCTCTCGCCGACGTCTACGTGTCCCGTGAAGACTGGCCTGCGGCAGAACGGATGATGGACGTCATCGTGAAAGAGATGTCCGCTCAGACGGCGGCGCAGCCCGGAGATGTTGCGCTGGGGCGGGAACTCTGCCGGCAGCAGTACCGCTTGGGTTACGTCGCCGAGAAGCTGGGCAATTCGGAGAAAGCCCTGCATGCCTATGGGCAGGCGTATCAGCTTGACGCAACCTACCTTCCCGCGCTCGAGGGGTATGGACACGGCCTGGTTCAAGCCAAACGCTACGAAGAAGCGCTGAAGGTGTACCAAACCATTCTCATTCACCATCGGGATGACTTGACCGACTTGGAAGTCGTCGAGGTGTATTGGCAGATTGGTGAAATTCACATTGCACTCGATCAGCTGGATCGCGCCGCGAACCACTTTGACAAAGCACTGGCTATCGACGGAGGCCATGAGCCCACCCTGCGCGCGATGATTGGCATCGCTGAAGGGCAGGGGCAGTTCGACAAGTCTGTCGAATACCGGCAGGCACTGGTTCGTGTCCTAGATGGGGATGCACAGTTTGAGGCGTACGTGGCCCTGGGTGAGCTCTCGCACGAGAAGCTGCAGGACACCTACCGGGCCATCGATGCTTACGTGGGTGCACTCAAGCTCAAACCCGATTCGCTTGCGGTGATGGACGCGCTCTATGGCCTCTATCGTGCTGTTCGCCAAGGGCCAAAGGCAGCCGATGTTTTGAAGAAGATGCTTGCCCATCCGGAATTGGCGACCGATCCCCACAAGGCCAAGCGCGTTCACTTCGCGATGGGGGAAATCGCCCGAGACGAGTTGCGCGACATCGACCGTGCAGCGGCGTCGTTCAACGCTGCGCTCGACCTGGACCCCCGCTTTGTCGAGGCTTTCACCAAGCTTGAGGCGATGCTCGGTGAAGCGAAGCAGTGGCGCGCACTCGAAGAGAACTACACGCGGATGATTCAGCGTCTCCCCAAGACGGATGACACGCATGCTGCGCGCACAGCGCTGTGGCGAGCCTTGGGCGACCTGTATTTGCGCGTCCTGAAGCAAGAAGATGGCGCATTGATGGCGTACCAGGTCGTTGCGACGGCGCTCCCTGACGATGCCGCGGTGCAAGAAACCTACGCTGAGCTCGCAGGCCGCACGCCCATGCACGAGCAAAACGCTATCGTCGCGTACCAACGCGCGTTGGCGCATACCCAGAAGCCTGGGAAAGTGCTGTCGTCGTTGGCCGAACTCTTTGCCAAAACCAAGGATTACGACGGTGCGTACCTCTCCGCGCAGGCGGCTGCGTCATTCGCGGGGGAGACCAGCGCGACCGACAAGGAAATTTTGGCCAAACTGACGCCGTACGCGAAAAAGCGCGAAGTGGCGCAGCAAGGCGTGACCGACCGGTTGTGGCACCAACACCTGCTTCACCCCAACGCCCGAAGCGCGGTGGCGCAACTCTTGGGCATTTTATTCACGCAGGCAGGGCACGCATTTGCGGTTCCGTTGACGCAGTATCAAGTGAACCCCAAGAAGCACCGCATCGATGTGCCGACGGCGCAGGAGTACCAGATTCACCACTATCGCTACGTGGCGCGCTTGCTCGGGATGGAGAACGTCGAGTTGTACTCGCCCTTTTTGGTGGCGACCCGAGAGCGACTCTCCAAGCGGAACGGTGACGCGGCGCCTGAGCCCCTGGTGGGTGTGGAGATTTGTTTTTCCCAACCGGTCTGTTTGAAGGTGGGTGGCAAATTCTTCCAGCAGACGGTCCAAAAAGAGGTGTACTACCTGCTCGGCAGAACCTTGGCCCTGCTTCGGCCCGAGCTGATTCTCACGCAAGTGATGTCGATGGACAGGCTCGAGGCGGTGGTTCAGGCGGCCCTGGTCTTGGCGAAGGTGCCCGTGCGTGGCGGCACGGCGCCGGCGATTGAGGCCGAACGCAAACTGCTTGATCGGGCGCTTCCGGAACCCGCGCGTGCGGCGATGGGGCGTGTCATCCGAGGAAGGGATTCGACGCAGCTTTTGAAAGAGCTGAGACACCTGCCCGAGGCCGCCGAGTTCACAGGCGTTCGCGCCGGCCTCTTTGCCGCCGGTGAAGCCGAGCCCGTGAAGAAACTGGTTGCCGCCGAAACAGGCCCTGGTTTCCGTGTGCAGCAGCGCCAGAAGGTTCGAGAACTGATGGTCTTTAGCGTGTCGGATGATCTGCGCGCGCTACGGGCTGCTGCAGGCCTGAAGCTGGAAATCCCGAAGGCCCCGGCAGGACGGCGATAACGCCTACAGATCGCCCTTCGTCTTCGTGCGTTGGACAGGATATGGAAAGCGCGTTGCCTTGACCCGTAGGGGGGGCAACTCTACGCTTTTCCTTGGTTTTGGACGGACCGCCACCGGGTCCAAAAGGTTCGATGCGTTTCGTCTGCGACAGCTGCCGCGCCCAATACACCATCAGCGACGACAAGGTCGGAGCCAAGGGCGTCAAAGTTCGCTGCAAGAAATGCGGCTTTGTCATCCTCGTTCGGCCAGCGGCTGGCGTTTCAGGCCCGCCGGTCCTCCACCCGGTAACCGCCCCCAACGACGCGTCCTCTGAGAAGAAGTTGCCGTTAGGTGGTGTCGATGACGACGAAATTGGTGCTGTTTTCGACCAAGTGCTTAGCAGCGGTACCAAGGCGGCCGCGCCACCGTCGGGTCAGTCGCCGTTCAAAGAAGACGATGCGTCATCGGAGTCGACGCGTGTGCTCGACGTGTCGATGCTCAAGAAGCTCGCTCAGGATGCGGGAGGGTCAGAAGGCGCGGCGTCCGAAAGCGAGAGGGCTGACTCTGCGAGCGATGAACCCAAGACCATGGTGGTGGCACCGCCGGTCAACGATTGGTTCGTCGCCATTGACGACAAGCAGATCGGGCCGCTTGGCCTCGACAAGATTAAGGACCACTGGGAACGGGGTGAAATTGGTCCGGATACACTGTGCTGGCGCGCGGGCTTCGCCGACTGGACAGCAGTTTCTGAGATTCCCGAGCTCGCCGCCCTGCTGGCGCCCAAACCTGCTCGGCCAGCAATGGTGGCCGCCTCGGCCTCTGGAGCAGCTGCGACGTCGAATGCCCCGGTGCAGTCTGCATTTGCCGCTGGGAAGAGCACGGGCGGTGGCGGTTCAGCGCTGGCCGCGACGACAACGACCCAAGACGGCGCTTGGAAGCCGTCGGCGGCGAGTGCGCTCGCGTCGCTCGCTCAAGATGAGATCGACGCATTCAAGAAGCCAGCTGCGAAGACGCCGTTTTCAGCCGCAACACCGGGGTTGCTCGACGTGCCCGAGGCCAGCGTTCCCCCGAGCGATCGGGTGACCGCGCCGGTCGTTTCCCCCGCGCAGCCGGCGTCGCATGTCGTTCCCACCAGCTACGTTGCGCCCCCGCCTGCTTACGCCTCACCGCCGAGCGCCAGAGGTCCTTGGCTCTGGATGGCCGGGGGCTTCCTGTTGGTCTTGTTGGTGTTGGCGTCTGCAGTTGTCTACTTGTTGTTCCGCAAGGAGCCCATGCCAACGCCTGAGGTCGCTGCCTCTTCGTCTGCACCGGCTGAAAAAGCCTCCAAGAGGCCATCGCGGCAGGCCTCCGCGCCGCCGACCACAGATGTCGACTCGCCGCCCCAGCCGCCTGCGCTGCCTCCTGGGCCGCCCCCGGTGGTTGCCGCAGTTCCGCCGCCCGTCGGCGCTGTTGAGCCGCCCAAAGCGGGTGAACTCGCTGCGTTGTCAAAGCCCCGTCGGGAAAGAGCCCGTCGGACGGAGCCCGGCGAAGCCACTTCACCCAGAGCGTCGTCACCGCGCGATGAGCCGGCGTTTGGGAACAGCGACGATGAATTCGCACGTGAGTTCGGCGTAGCTGCGGATGCCCCGGTCGCGCCCGTGGCCAAGAAGAAGCCGAAGAATGTTGTCGTTCCGCCTCCGCCGGGCAGCGCAGAGTTGCCCGAGACACTCGGCACGTCGGACGTCATGCAGGCCGTGCTGGCGCATCGGCCGGAAATTGTTCGCTGCGTCGAGGAACAGAAGAAGCGGGATCCGGGACTTTCGGGCACGTTGGTCGTGCGGTGGACGGTTCAAACCAATGGCACAGCGCGCGGTGTGTCGGCGCAGAACTCAGAGTTCAAGTCGACTTACCTCGCTGGCTGTATCGTCAACCTGGTCAAAGGGTGGACTTTCCCCAAGCACCGCCAGCAAGGCGACCCCATCGACTTCCCGTTCAAGTTCTAATACCGAAAGCTGCTGGTGAAAGTCCTCAACTACGAGCCGCGCCTGCCGGACCTTCCACTGCGTCGCGTGGAGGACATGGGTTTGAAGGAGCTGGAACGCATCCGGCTCATTCTGCGCGGTGGCTCAGTCATCGACTGGCGCCGCCTGCACTTTGGCACGCGTGCGGAAATCGATCGGTTCTTGCGTTTGTGCTTGCTCGACCCGGAAGACAAGACCGATGAATCTTGGATGCGGGCGGTTTTGGCGGACGCCGTCGAGTACCTGCGCAAGACGTTCAACTACCGCGTGACCGATGCTGTTGCGCACCCCAAGGAAATTCACGACCTGTTCCTGTACGCCTCGGGTCTCAAAGAGCCCGAAAGCTATCGGCGCATCGCCTGCATTGCCCTCAAGGTGATGCACGTCATTCAGCACATCGAAGGCCGTGACCTCCTGTTTCGCCTCGCCATCTCCGAAGAAGAACTCGGCCAACGCATCATTGAAAAAGTGACGGAAGTCGTCAGCGAGATGCAGCGCAAGGGCGTTGCAATGGTCGAGTTTTCCCACTCGGTGAAATCACGCGACTCGCTCATCACAAAATTGCTCGCGAAACGGGAAACTGTGGCTGCGCAGATTTACGACAAGACGCGTTTCCGCATTGTGACGAAGAACCGTTCAGACGTTGTGCCCGCGCTGTATTACCTGACGCAGCGTCTGTTTCCCTTCAATTTTGTGGTGCCGAACCAGAGCGAAAACTCGCTGATCAGTTTTCGGCACCTGCTGGAAGCCCATCCACACTTTCGCGAGCACATCGACGATTTGCACTTGGACCTCGACTACGAGGAATGGGAGCGCCGCCCGGGCAACGAATTTTCGAGCAGCGATTACCGTGTCTTGAACTTCGTCGTCGACATCCCTCTGCGGATGGACAACTACCTTCCACCGAAGGACCAAGACGTTCGTGCCCGGAAGTGCCGCATCGGTTTCGCATTGGTGGAGTTTCAGATTTTGGACGAGCACGTCGCCAAGGCGAACGAAGCCGGCGAAAGCGCGCACTCCAGCTACAAGCGCAGACAAAAACGGCGTGTCCTGAGGCGCCTGTCCGCCGGCTTGGTGGTGCCCAAGAAGCGGCCGTCCTAAGACGGCGTCAGGGTGGGTTTCGCCCTACGGTCGGTGGCCGAATTCCTCGATGTTGAGCGCGCGGAATCCGCTTCGCATCAGTTGGTCGGACAAGTCCTCTGCGAGGTTTCGATCCGCCGCCAAGAGTTGCTGCGATTTCGAAGAGAGTCCATGGCCGGCGGCTTCGTTGTGCATCTTATGGAGAAGCGCACCGCGCGCGCCGTCTTTAGTGGGGTTTTGCTTGAGCACGACGAATTGGTCGACGCGTTCACCCCCCCTGAGTCGGCGGTTGAGCTCGCGCAACGACACGATGCAGGATGTATTTTTGTCCAAGATCCCGACGTTTTCTTGCGCGAGGAGCCTGAGTGCGTCAACGGCGTTCTCACTTGGCTGCAGCACAAGGCCGGTCGTGCGCCAGTCACCTGTCTCGAGGACTTCGCCGCGAGCCTCCAACATCGCGGAGTTTGCATAGCGAAAGTGGTGATTCATGAAGTAGTCACCCACCCGAACGGGCCCCGCCAAAAATGAATCCGTGGTGCGTGGCGGCAAGGCCACCAGGGGCTTGGGCACAAAATTTGGGTGCCGCGGGCCAATGGGTTCAGCAAGGCCGCCCAGGACTCGCGCGAGGAGGACATCCTCGTTCTCGCTCTTGCCTTGGGCTTCCGCCAATTTCCCGTTCAAAAGTTTAGCGACTACGGTAGCCAGCCCGAGCCGGTTGTTGCCTCTTGCCATCCGCCCTGCGACGTCGTGCGACGCCACCTGCACCTTTCCATGAACGTAGAGATCGCGTGAACCCGAAAGCTTGAGCTCGTCGTCCGTGTGCAAAGAAAATCGCAGGTTCAATTCAAGGTACGCGTTCTCGCCCCCGCAGTGCAGAACGTTTTCTACCTTGAGGGTGCGGCGGCGAGGTGAGCCCAACGCCGAGGCCATCGGGTCCACGTCGAGAAGCGCCAGAATCGCCTCAGGCGGCACCGCACGGTCTTGGACTTTCGTTGCAACGGCTTTTGTTTCGCCGCTTGGGGGAGTGGGCGGAACCCCGCCGACTGCGTTGGAAGCTGCTGGACGGATAACCATGCACCAGTTATCGGCCAAAGGCCCCTGGGAGTTTCGGCTCTTGGTAAGGCCAACTGCTGCTTAAACCCCTGAAAACATTGGAGCCAACCCCGCTAACGCCGGTTGCGATTCTTCTTCTTGTTCAGCTTTTCGCGCTTTCGCCGCTCGCGGATGGCGTCACGTTCTTTGTCCGTCATGCCCTTCACACTACCTGGAGGCGCGTAACCCATCATTCGCGCACGGGCCATGGCCGCTTGTCCAATGGGCGGGGTGTAGCCAGGTGCGACCTGCGGCATCTGCATCGGCTGCATGCCGCCGCCGAGCGCCTGTTCCATCAGCTTGGCGTCTTTGCCAAAGACTTGGGAGAGGTCCATGCCTTTCATGCGCTGCAGTTGTCCGAGCTGTTTGAAGCCCGGCAGGCGTCCCAGGAGTCCCGGATTCTGACCGATGCTGCCCATCATCTGTTGCATCATCGAAAACTTCTGCATCAGGTCTTTGACGTCTTGTTTCTTTCGCCCGGAGCCGCGCGCGATCCGCTCCATGCGCGAGTCGTTCACGACTTTGGGCGCCAGACGCTCTTTCTCGGTCATCGAGTCGTACATCGCTTCGATTTTGGAGAGTTCCCCTTCGTTGGGATTGAGCTGCTCGGTCATCTCGCCAAAGATGGGGAACTTCTCGAGCATGTCTTTGAGCGGGCCCATTTTGCGGACCATTCGGATTTGCTCAACGAAGTCCTTCATCGAAAAGTTGCCCGACAAGAGTTTCTCGGCGTCCGCTTCGGCCTTCTTCTCGTCGACGACCGACTCGAAATCCTTCATCAAGCCGACGATGTCGCCAAAACCGAGAATGCGTCCGGCCAGGCCGTCGGGACGAAATTCTTCGAGACGGTCCAGCGACTCGCCCATGCCCAGAAACTTGATCGGCTTGCCGGTGACTTCCTTGATGGACAGCGCCGCGCCGCCGCGTGCGTCGCCATCGAGCTTGGTGAGGACGAATCCATCAAGTTTGATGCGCCGATTGAATTCGGCCGCGGTGCGAACGGCATCTTGGCCAATCATGGCGTCGCAAACGAGCAGGGTGGCCTCGGGTTGAACGCCGCCCTGAATGGCCTCGAGCTCAGCCATCAGGGCTTCATCGATGGCGAGGCGGCCGGCGGTGTCAACCAACACCACATCGCGTTGCTGCTTTCGTGCAGCTTCGACGCCCCCCAGAGCAAGTTCCGGCGGCGTTTTCCCCGACTCAAAGTAGACCGGCACGCCCAAACGTTCCGCCAACGCCTTGAGCTGCTCTACGGCGGCAGGCCTGTAGATGTCGGCAGCGACCAACAGGGGTTTCCGGCCTTGCTTCATCAGGTAGCTGGCCAGCTTCCCCGTTGTGGTCGTTTTGCCGGAACCCTGAAGTCCCACCATCATCACCGTCGAAAGCTGCCCTTTGGGTTTGAGGTGCAGGTCGGTATCCACCGGCCCCATCAAGCCTTCGAGTGCGTCGTGGCAGATCTTGACGAAGTGGTCGCTCGCGCTGACTTGCAGCTTCTTGCCACTGGCCGAAACCTTCGTTTGCACGACCTCGCCAATGGCCTTTTCGCGCACGCGCGCGACAAACTGCTTCACGATGTCGAACGCAACGTCGGCCTCGAGGAGCGAAACGCGAATGTCGCGCAGCGATTCATCCACCATCTCGGCGGTGATTTCGGCTTTTCCCTGAAGCCGATTCTTTGCGGTGCGAAAGCCCTTGGTGACAGTTTCCAGCATGGGGTTTGTTTACATCACCCGCGCGCCTCGTGGCGATGGCTCCGTTCTGGTAGAAACGGCGCGAACCAGCCGAGCGCACGAGTGGCGAAACAGGTAGACGCAGCGGACTTAAAATCCGCGAGCCTTTAACCGGGCTATCCGGGTTCGAGTCCCGGCTCGTGCAAGCCCTGCCTTCGCGGGGAGCCGCTCGGCAGCGCCGGATGGGTCCGGCTGCCGAGCAGCGCCAGCGCCTACAAGCCCTTAGGGGGCTGCGGCATCGTCGACCAGCTTGAATTCAACGCGCCGGTTCGCGGCGCGCCCCGCCGCTGTTTCGTTCGGGGCAACCGGTCGGGTTTGACCAAATCCAAGCGCTTGGAGGCGGGGTGCTGCGACGCCACGTTCGATGAGCCACTTCACAACGCTTTCCGCTCGGCGTTTGGAGAGGTCCAAATTCCTCTCGGCATTGCCGATGGTGTCGGTGTGGCCTTCGACGACTGCGCGCTGAATTTCAGGAAGGGCCATCAACACACCCGCGACTGCACTGAGGGTCGGGAAGCTTCGTTCCAGAATGATGTCTTTCCCGGTGGCGAATTGCACAGGCTGAAGCATGAAGATGCGCGACTTCTCAACCTTCACGAGGCCAGGACAACCGTTGAGCTTGGGGTCCGGGCTGGGGGCACCAGGCTCGGCGGGACATGCATCGCGGTCATCGGGGACTGAATCATTGTCGCTGTCTTGTTCCGTCATTGGGCAGCCGGCCTCTTTGGGATTCGGACGAGCGCCAGCGGGAACAGAAACGCAGCTGTCAGCCGAGTCGAATACGCCATCGCCGTCGGAATCCAGGTCGGGACACCCGAGTTTTCTCGGGTCCGGCCTTTGACCCATTGCCACCTTCGGGCAGACGTCGTTCGCGTCAAGCACGCCGTCGGAATCCATGTCTTCGACTTTGCACTCCCGCGCAGGCGCGACGGGCCGTGCAGCTTTCGTGTGCGGCGCGCTCCACTGCAACGAGATGAGGGTGCGGACGCTCGGCACGCCAGGCGAATTGACGAGTCCGGTGCCCACACCCAGACCCGCGCGCCACTCATCGGAGATTTGATAGTGCGCGCCCAGGTCGAGTTCGAGACCCGCGTTTCGGGGCTGTGCGAGGGGCGCGCCGATATCCGCGAACCCATAGAGCTCGGGGCCAACCAAGAGGCGGTTCGAGAGGAATCGAACGCCGGCGCTCGCGCCGAAACGAATTTCGTCGTTGAAGGCGATGTCTGCGATGCGCGCCCCGCGAACCGCAAGAGCAAGCTGTGCTGCGTATGCGAACATACCGCTCGCCCCCGCAATGAGAACGCGGGGTACGGCGACCGTCACGCGCCCTTCACCCAAGAGGTTCGCGACGGAACCCGTGGGCATTCCCACCGTGAGCCCTGCGGCGAGTTGGGCGGCGGAATCATATTCACCGAATAGCCGAACATCTGCGGAGAGCGAGAGGTCACCGACGCCATTGCGCGCCGCCGGGTCGATGCGCACCCCATTGAAAATGGTCGGGCGCCCGAATTGATGCACGGCGATGGGCAGATTCGCCGACACACGAACGCGGTCCCACAAATTGAGACTGGCCCCGAAGTTCAACCAGAGCTGCTCGCGAACCACCACTCGGCGACGCGCGTCGTCGAGATTGTAGATGACGAGTGGGTCATGTCCCCAATCGAGCACCGCACGGGCCGCGGGCCGTGCGTGCCCCCGAAGGTCGAGCGAGTCTTGGCTTAACCAATCGCTGCCGGCCGGCGCATTGCGAAACGTCGAAATGCTTGCCCCTGGGGAACCTGTTTGAGCGCGTGCGCCCGCAGGAACCAGTGCCGCCGCCAACACCAAGGCGACAGCACCGGGCCGCGTTCGTCGAAGCAACACACCCGCCAGTGCGACGACCATCAACCACAACGGCATCATACTGCCTGACGTTGAGTTGCAGCCCACACCGCCGTTGAGTGAACCCGAGTCGTTGGCGATGTTGAAGGTGGAGACGCCGGAGTCACTTGCCGCGAACGAACCTTGTGCCGGGTACATCACGACGACAGTGTGGTCGCCCAGAACGGAGCTGAACGCAGCGAGCGACTGCGGATCGACGGTGATTTCAGCCATGCCTCCATTCAGCGTTGCCGTTCCCACCGGCACCCCGTCGACGACAAAGGTGACCTGTCCAGTCGGAGTCCCCACCGTGCCTGTCACGGTCGCCGTCAGCGTGAAGGGCTGATCGGTTGTCCGCGTGTCAGGTCCAACGGCGAGCGACGTTGATGTCGGGATGGCCTGAATCGTGAACGGTACCGAAATGGGCGCAGCCCCGCCGGCCACCGAAGCGTTCAGCGTGAACATCCCCGGGACACCGTTCGCGGTGAGGGTGAACTGGGCGTTGCCAATCGCGTTCGTCAAAGGTGCCGTGGGCGAGGGCGTGCCACTGGGTCCAGTGCCAGGCACTGCGAGCAGGACCGAAACCCCGGTGAGCGGATTGCCATACACATCCGTCACACGGAGCACCACAGGTGAGGGGAACGGTTGAGTGGCCAAAGTGGTTTGACCCGACCCGGACACCACGCTCACGAACCATGGGTCGTCCGCAAGATTCTGGAGAGCAAACTGGGCGGGGTTCACGATGCCAACGACGGATGCATTGACGACCAAAGGCCCAGCCGTTTGAGACGCGACCGCGAGGACCTGCGCGTAGCCCTGGGCATTGGTCGACGCAGTCGCGTCGCTCAACGTGACGGTAGGCTCTGTTCCAGGCGCTGCGTACGTCACCGTCTCGCCGGACACGGGGTTACCGTGGACGTCAACCACACGCACCCAAAGCGGGATGGCGTACGGGGTGGTGACGAGCGTGCTTTGCGGAGTTGCAAAGCCCAAGGCCGCCACGCTGTCCGCCACATCAGCAAGGTTGGTGATACTGAATTGCACGGGCGATGCGCCGGCCGTGAGCATTGCGAGAATGCCGTAGCTCCCCGCGACGGTGTTCGCCGTGCCGGTGACTTGCACTTCGCCATTGAGGTCGCTGACGCCCGATGCAGGGACGAGCGCCGCGCTGGCGCCAGACGACCGCACCGTGAAGGTCACGGTTTCTCCGACCACGGGGCTGCCCGAACTGTCGGTGACTCGCACCACCAAAGGTGCGCCGAAAGCATTGGCCACCGTCGGAGATTGTGGCGAACCCGAGACGATGGAGAGCGAGTAGGGGGCCGTGGCCAGGTGCGCGAGATTGAACGAAGCGGTACCTGCCACGCCCGGGGCGGTCGCATCGACCGTGTAGCCACCCAGCGTTCCGTCTGCCAGGGCCGTGACCGTTGCATTGCCGCTGGCGTCCGTGGCCACGACTGCGCCCGGCGAGAGGATGGCCGTGGGCGAAGCACCGGGAGGAGCGAAGGTGACCGAAACCCCCGAAACAGGATTCCCGTAGGTGTCCTGAACCGTGGCGATGAGCGGTACCGCGAACATCGCTCCGGCCTGAGTCGCTTGGGGTGTGCTCATTGGCGAAGCCGCGATGGACGCTGCGGCGCCGGCCGTGTTCGTGAGGGCGAACGTTCCTGGAGCCGCGCCGCCCTGGACGGATGCACTCACACTAAACGTGCCTGCCACGGTTCCGGCCGTGGCCATCACTTGAGCGTCACCACTGCTGTTGGTCGCCACGGTGAAAGCGCCGAGCAAAGCTGTGGCACCAGAAAGCGGTGCGGAGAAAGTCACAATCGCTCCTGGCACCGGCGTGGAACCCGAAGTCACCCGAACCACCAGCGGCACGGCGAATGGCGTTCCGACGGTCGTGGTCTGCGGGGTGCCGGACAAGACGACCAACGTGAGCGGGGCACTGGACGTGTTGGTGAGAGAAAATCCTGCGTGCTGTCCAGTGGGGAGGTTCGCAAAGAGCGAGTAGGCCCCGACCGTCGAGTTGGCAATGGCCGTGATGCTCGCCACGCCCGCGGCGTTCGTCGAGACTCCCGTAGCACTCGGCATGGCACTTGCCCCGAAGGCAGGTGCGGTGAAGGTGACGAGCGCACCCTGCACCGGATTTCCGAACGCATCGCGCGCGGTCACCGCAAGTGGAGACGGAAAAGCGGTCTGAATCTGTGTGCTTTGGACGCCGCCACCCGAAACCACCAGAGATACCGCTGCGCCAGCCGTGTTGGTCAGCGAGAAAGTTGCCGGCACGAGCACGCCAGCGACCGACGCCGAGACCGGAAACGCTCCGGCAATCGTGTTGGCGATGGCACCGACGCTCAGCTCACCCGAACCATCCGTGACGCTGGAAAGCGTGGAGAGCGCTGCGCTGGCTCCCGAACTTGGCGGAGCAAACACCACCTGAACCCCGGGGATGGGGTTCGCGTAGGCGTCGCGAACGATGACCACCAGAGGGTCCGCGAACGCAGTACCGACTGTCGTGGTCTGGCTACCCCCGCTCTGGACGGAGACCGAATTCGGGGCGTCGGGAGTGTTCGTCAAGAGGAAGTTCGCGGGTGTTGCCGCGCCCGACGTTGCGCTTACCGCGTACGGGCCACCGGCAATGGTGTTGGCCGTGGCCGTCACACTGACTTGGCCGCTGGCGTTGGTGGTCGTCAAACCGACAAACGAAGCCGAAGCACCCAGCGAGGGCGCTGTGAAGGTGACGGTCGCGCCGGGCACCGGGTTTCCGAAGGCGTCAACCACAGTCGCCACCAAGTTGGCAGCGAAAGCAGTCGCGACCGTCGTGCTTTGCGCCGAACCGCTGGTCACCGAAACCGTCGCCGGCACACCCGCACTGTTGGTCAATAAAAACGAGACAGGCCCCAGCACGCCCGCGGAAGCGGTGACGCTGTATGGGCCGCCGGCCACTGTATTGGCGGTGGCGGTCAGGGACACCTGGCCGCTGGCGTTCGTGGTCGTCGAGCCCGACAACGCCGCTGAAGCACCTGCTCCCGGCGGCGTCATGATGACGGAGACGCCAGAGACAGGGTTGCTAAACGCGTCACGGACGACCACGACCAATGGCGAGGCAAACGCCGTCGAGACGGTCGCGGTTTGTGGCGTACCACTGACGACTGCAATCGAAGCGGCGGCTCCAGGTGTGTTGGTCAGCGAGAACGAGACCGAACCAGAAACGCCTGCCGCCGCAGCGGTGACGTTGTAGGGTCCGCCCGCGACGGTGTTGGCCGTTGGGGTCACAGAGACCTCACCGCTCGCATTCGTGGTCGTCGAACCCGACAGCGTGGCGGAGGCGCCCGACGAAGGGGCGACGAACGCTACCGGGACCCCGGGCACGGGGTTTGAGAAGGCGTCACGCACCACAGCCACGAGTGGCGCGGAGAAGGCCAAGGCAACGGTGCGCGACTGCGGCGTGCCACTGACGATGCTCAGCGAAGCGGGTGCCCCGGGCGTGTGGGTCAGCACAAAGTCGACGGAACCCACGCCAGCGACAGTCGCGGTGACGTTGTAAGGCCCGCCTGCGACCGTGTTCGCGGTCGCCGAAATCGACACTTGGCCAGCGCCGTCCGTGGTGGTGGAACCGCTGAGTGTTGCCGAGGCGCCCGCGCCAGGAACCGCAAACGAGACGGTCACCCCAGGAACGGGGTTCAAGGACGCGTCACGCACCACGGCGACGAGCGGCGCAGCGAAGGCGACGTTCACCGTTTGTGTTTGCGGGGAGCCCGAAACGATGGCGATGGAAGCCGGAGGGCCGACCGTATTGGTGGCCGAAAACTGCGCAGGTCCGTTGGGAATGCCCGCGACGTCTGCTGTGATTTGGTAGCTGCCCAACGTTGTGTTTGCCGTTGCTGTGAACGTGGCGTAGCCGCTGAGATCCGTCGTCACGCTGGGTGCGCTCAAGGCCGCGGAAGCGCCTGCCCCGGGCGCAGTCAAGGTGACAAGCGTATTGGGGACCGGGTCGCCGTTCGAGTCGGTGACGCGTGCCACAAAAGGAGCCGCGAAGGCGGTATTAACGATGGTGGATTGCGGGCTGCCACTGAACACGGCAATGGTGTCGGGGACGCCGCTCACCACCGTTTCCACTTTCGACCCCAAAAGTGGGGAGATGCCGGTGGCCTGGGAAGAATAGTTGGCGAGCGCAAGAATGCCCGTGGCGCCTGGGTCGATGTGTACGGTCACCGTAAAGGAGCCGGACGCGCCAGCGGCCACATCGCCCACCGGGCAATTGATATTGCCGGTGCCATTCACCGCTGGGGTGGTGCAGCCCCCGATGCTGATGGACTGGAAGGTGGTGTTGGGCGGCGTTTCGATGTTGATGACAGAGCTCATCGCTGTTGCAGCGCCGCCATTCTTGTAAGTGAAAGTGTAGGTGATGTCGGTATTTTCAAGGGCAGACGAGGGCCCGCTTCCCGACACATAGAGGCTCGGAATCGTGACGCCGAACGAGTCGACGTAGACGCGGCCCCAGTGCCCACCCAAGCTGCATCCGACGGCGAAGACCGCCAATTCAACCGTGTCACCGATGCTCGCTGCGGCGCCCGGTGCGACGTCGACCAACTGCCAGTTCGTGTATTCGTTGCCTCCCGCGGTCAGCCAAGGGACGCCCGGCTGGCCCGCGAAGTTGAAATTCGTATAGACGGTTTGATTCGTGGTCGTGTTGCGCAGCTGCACATAGAAGTAGGGTTGTTCATGGTCGCTGTGGCCCGGGTTCTCGAGAACGGGCGCAACCAAGAAGCGAATGTGGATATTGCTGTCGTCTGGGTCGATGTCCGCGGCGCTCAACACCATGGACTGCCGCATGGCGTTGCCGTTGTTGTTGTCGCCGTCAGTTCCCTCATTCACGACCGCGCTTCGGAGGCCGAACTTGGGGAAGCGCAGCGTGGCGCCGACACCCAGGTCAGGGTCAGGTTCGCTCTCCGGTGCCGCTCCCGCGACGACAATCGTGTTCAAGATTCCTTGATTGGCGCTGAGGTTCAGCTCTGCCTCAGAGCGCGGCGGCACCGCCAAGAGGCCGAGATCGCCGCCGCCGCCGAGCGGTGTGGGGTTGTCATTGAGGAAGCGCTGAATCGTCCACGAGGCCGGCGATGCGCCGGGGGCATCGCCCTCGAAGTCACCGTTGAGATACAGGGAATTCCGGGCGGTCTGAACAGCGCGTGAGGACTCGCCACACGCACCCAGAACCAGGCCACAAAACAAGAAGGCCACGCTTCGTCGTAAGCTCACGCTGACTCCCAATTTCAGACTGCGAGGGTAAGGAAAAACAGGCGCAACTTAGCGCCATGCTGCTGAACTTCCAGCAAATTTGTCGCGTGTTGCTTTGTCGGACTTGCCGCGGTGACGGTAGAGATTGACCCAGCGTGTCGTATCGACTAACGCCAAGACGTTGTGCCTTGCGCGATTAGCTCAGCTGGATAGAGCGTCGGCCTCCGGAGCCGAAGGCCACTGGTTCGAATCCAGTATCGCGCGTTGTCTGTGTCCCGACGTTGTTCATCACCACGGTGGGACGAGTTTCGGCCGCAGGTTGTCGTCTCATCGTCTGTGGAGGGTGGGACGGCTGTTCGCCGCAGATGACACACCCAAAGCCACAAGCTTTGCGGATCTGCCGCTTCACCTCCGCAGGGATGTACCGCGAGAGGTCCTGCCTGTTTATCCCCGCCATGCTCAAAAGGAGTTGAGCATGAATAGGAGATGTTTCAAACCCGGCCATTGGTAGCTGACGCACCTTGCGTACCCAGCGAATGCGTCGCTTTCGCGTTACGACTTTCTTGTCCTCGCATCCGTTGCGGTGCAGGTGCTGCTGCTCGCGTTTCGATTGGAAACTTCGGACGAAGCGAAAGTGATTTTCGCGTTTCACGTCGTCCGCCAACAGCCGAGACTTCTCTTCCGCTGAACACCGACGAGTTGCCCTGCGTGGAGTTGCCCCCGTCAAACCGGACAGACGTTGAGGTTAGTTGTTCACGATGAGACTTCGTTGGGAATGGGTATTTTTAGGTCCGTTGTTCGACACCACGATGACATTCTCCGCCTCTGGCGTTTCTGCAGGACCACCATCTTTTCGCTCAAGCGTGAGCGCACCCCAAGGGCAACGCTTCACCACATCGGCAACGTTGTCGTTTGAGGCAACGTCGGGTTGACACCAGGGGTCTCGGCCCCCGACAAACAGGTCGCCCTGCGCGCGTCCACATTCGCCAACATGAATGCACAAGCGCTGGTCCCACTGAACGTCGCCCGCCGCGTACGTATGAATCGCCTTGTTCGCATTGGACATGAGTGCCTCCTGCCTCGGCACTCTACGCGACGGCGCTCCCAGAGGGCACGAAAGAGCCAGACTGCAGATGAGGTTGGAGGGTGGCGAAGCGACGGTTGTACAAAAAGACTTCGTTCAGGACAGGGAGCATCGGGTAGCGCTTCTTGAGGTCGGCGGCGAGCGGGACGATGTCTTCGCGAGAGTCAGAGCTTGTCACAACCGAAAAGCGATAGCGCTCAGAGGGAGAACAAGACGCTTCGCGGAGTGGATGGCGAAGCGGAAGCAGGCAATCCAGAAGGCGTTGGCGTTGACCAGCGAAGTCTTGTGACTCCGGAACGTACATTGATTCGAACCAACACAGACTCCACGTCCCCGAAAGGCCCACTGACTCGCGTAGCCGAATGTCCGGGGCGTTGGGGGCGACGAGCTGCCCCTCGTCGAGCTGTTCTCCAAACATAATGCCGAGTACCGCGTCTTCGTATGCGCCGAGCAAGCGACGTTGCCAAAGAAGTGTGTTCACACGTGCAAGTGCGCTCGAAACGTTGGCTACACGCTTCACGAAGAGAAGTGCACCAGCAGGGCGTGCCTTCAGAACCGACGCCACTGCATCTCCTCGAGGGCGTAGACAGCGCCTTCCTTCTCATCCATTTGGAACAGCGACAGCCATCCATTGGTCACAAGGTTTCGAACCGTCGTGTGCTTGTTCAGCACACCGTCAATGGCAGGGCGTGGTGCTTCGATGAATACGCTCAGACGAAGCGGTGTGTGGACCCATGTGGTGCCATCGTGAAGCGACTGAATCGGCAAACCGATTCGGAGGTCGCCGCTGTTCCCCTCAAACACGCCGATGTGGCCACCCACGACGTTGTGCAGCACCTTGTTGCCGCTGCCGTAACGAAGGTTATCGACGGTGGACGCGTAGTACTGAAAGTTAATCCAGTGCGTGACGACCATCGGCGCAGTCATGATCAGCTCAAGGACTGCGTAGTCCGTGTCTTCTTCATGACGATACTCGTGCAGAAACGAGCGACCCTCGAGATTCAGGTGTCGGCAGTGCTCGCGCGGCGCGACGATGAATGCAGCGTTATTCGCAAGGCCCCACTCCGGCCGAACCTCTGCCCAATCCCTCGTTCGTGTTTTCACCGCACGGCTGAGGTGCTCCGCATCGAGTCCTTCAAGTCCGAGGCGGGCGGCCCGTTCCGCTCTCGCGCGTGCGCCCGCTTCAATGAGCCACCCTCGCAGTGTTTCAATGTCATGGGCATGTGAATTGGGCACGTCGTCCAGCTCGAAAAACTCAACCTCATCGGTTGTGGTGTTGTGGAGTGCAGCCACGAAGCGGGTCGTGTCGGGGATGCTGATACCGCGCTGCGCGAGGCCTACCCTGACCGACGGATCGTTTAAGAGGGCCGCCGCCGCGCGAGCATTCACTTCACCGGTTTGTCCACAACACGCGCCACAGTCGAGTCCCGCGGCATGAGGGTTATTGCGCGTGCTGCTTCCATGTCCAACAAGGAGCACCACCCGTGCGAAGTTGTGGGTCAAACTCATCCCTCTGAGCATTCCGAGAGCGAGGTCGCAGCGTGCATCCGCGCTGAGCGACTCACCCACAACCGACCCGGTCAGGCGGGGCTTCCGCTTTGCTTCCGAACCCCGCGACAAACCCATTCGTGACTGCTTGGCATGGTCGGCAATTCCGAGAGTCGCTTTGAGAAGGTCGGCGGCGTACGTCAATCCAAGCGTTTCGACGAATGTGAATGTCGACAGCGCATCCGTCTTGAATGACCTCCACGTGGAGGTGTGCTTCACGTAATCCGATCGTCGCCCCGCCTCCTGCAGACTCAGGCCCGTGTCGAAGACGCGCATGCGTGGTGCGAGCAGACCCGGCAATTGAGGCCGCGCCGCGATGGCTCCCAGCGGTTGGTAGTCCATAGGCAAACCAAAGAAGCCAGCGAAGCCCAAGGTCTGGACGGTGGGGGCCGCAGCTTCGAGCGCGCGCCGGAAACTTTCAGAACGCACATCGATGCAGAAGACCGACTGTACAGGCGGCTCAGCCGGCCGGGAGGCAACGAATCCATCCGGGAGCGCCCGAATAACGGGCTCTCGCCAAGCGATTTCCATCGCGGACTGCAGCAGCCAGTCGGTTGTTCGAGCCCCTGACACCTCTGCATCGATTATTGGCCACACAGCTTTCGCAACAGTCCAGCGCCTTGCCCCATTGTCACCTGCGATGCGATGCAACAACCAATCCCAAGCGAGGCGAATCGCGAGGAGGTCCGAGATAGCATCGTCGTCGGTGCCCTCCAGACGCGCCATCCAACGTCGGTACGCGCACCAAGAGGCCCAACCGTTCACATCGAGCAGCAGACTCCAAAAATAGTCCTCTTGATCACTCGCCTCGACAGCGAGCACTGACATGGCCTTGGCAATGAGGTCTTGTCCGGTGACTGGCAGTTCGCGAACAGCGCTGCGGTACACCTGCGCACCCATCAGCAAGGCCGGACTGTGGTCGTTGAGTGCATGCCTTCGCCAGCTTGCGTAAAGCCCACCCTCTCGTGATGGACTGAAGGTTGCTTGACCGTCGTCGAAGTAGGAGGCACAGAACTGGCTGATGCTCTGCGTGACGAAAGTGACCCACGAAGGTGCGTGGCTGAGGTCTCGTGTTGCATCCACGACGTCGACCACGCGGGCTCGTCGCCCCACTTGTGGTTCATTCTCTACGAGCAAAAACTGAAGGTGGCCCAAGGTTGCGTTTGAGCCACTCGCTCGGAGCGCCTCTTGCAGGTGTTCGTCGCGAAGCGCGCCGCGCCGGTAGGCATCCCGGTAAAACGCACGAGGCATGAGCAGCTGCGCACCGGACAGCGAGCGGAGTTTCGCTGCTGCGGCCGCGACCGGCAGTTCGATGAGGCCCCAAAAAGGGTTCACAGCGATGACGCGATCCAACGGCCAACTTGGAGCAATGCGTCCGCACGCCCCTTGGATTGCCGCGCGCGTCGCGTCGTCCAAGGCTGAAGACAATTCCGGAGGAACTTGTGTCTGCTTCCTGTGGGAAAGAGCAGTCGTATTCATACGTGCACCCCAAGGGCTGAAGTCGAGGATAGGGATCGGGACACGCGCTGTGGACTTGGCGAAACGTGTGGCGGCCACAGGCGAAATGTGAGTCGCGTAAAGAACTCATCCAAGTACAGACCAGAGAACAACCAAGGATGTAGCCAACGGGCGAACCTTCCAGTCGGCGCAAGTGCCAATGAAGTTTTCACGGCAAACAAAGTGCCGAAGGCCACCGCCGCAATCCACCAACCTGCCGCGTTGGATGCGGCCTGCTGAACTGGCACGACTTGCTCGGCAAGAATGTGCCAAGAGAGATAGAGCATCGTAAAACCGGAAATGCGGACTGCCGTAGCGGCCCCTGCACGTATTCCTCTCGCGGCCCGGACAGTGAGTAACGGAAGCAAGGAAAAACCGACTAGAATCGCGAGCCCGAACGCCGGCGGCTCGCTCCAGAGTGGTAAGCCGACGTGGGCTCGATAGAAGGCGACGGAAAGAACTGGGACCACGACTGCCGCCAAGGCTGAAGTCATCGCGGCAAGAGGAGAAACCGCGGCCGCCCTGAACGAGAAAGTCTTCAGCTTCCAGTCGTCGACGGTTGCGCCGGCGCTCAAGAATGCGTGCGCCTTGTAGAGCGAATGTGCAACCAAGTGGAGCAACGCGAGAGGCCACAGCCCGAGGCCACATTGCACCAACATGAACCCCATTTGCGCACAGGTCGACCAAGCGAGAGCGACCTTCACGCTGACGCGGGTCGTCATGATGAGGGCAGCTGCAATGGCGGAGGACGCCCCAATCAAAACGAGCAAAAGACGCGCTGGCCCTGCTTGCTCGATCCACGGTGCGAGCCGAATCAACACGAAGCCGCCGATGTTCACTGCGCCAGCGTGCAGCAGCGCCGACACTGGTGTCGGTGCTTCCATCACTTGAATGATCCACCCGTGGAATGGGAGCTGGGCCGACTTCAGCGCGACAGCGAGCACCAAGAAAACTGCCGCGATGTGCATTGAGCTCGGGAGTGTTGCTTGTGCGGCTACCCACGCGTCGATGCGGTCGAGCTCAAAGCTCCCAACGCTCGCGTGGACCAAGCCCAGGCTCACAATCAGGCAGACATCGGCCAGCCGACTCACAAGGAACTTCTTATGCGCCGCGACCAGCGCTGCGGGGCGGGTCGCAAAAAACGTCAGCAGTTGATGAAGCGCGATGCTTGTCGCGCTCCATGACAGCATGATGACGACGAGATGGTTTGACTGGGCGAGTAGGCTCACCGCCGCCAGTGTCAAAAGCAGGTAGCGCCGGTAACGCGTCAGCCCAAGTTCACCGTCTAAGTAGGTCTTCGAGTACCGAACGATGACCACGCCAAGCGACGTGATTAGCATAAGCATGACGGCAGTTGCGGCGTCGACTCGAACGCCGAAAAGGGGAGTGAGACTCGCTCCGGCGGCACCGTTATGCAGCGCTGCGAAAATGGCAAAGAGCAGCGCGGTTCCGGCTGCCGCGGTACTCGCCAGTTGGGCTCTTCGGGGGCTAAGCAGTGCGGTCGCAGTGAGGATCGCGGGCACAGCCAGAGCGGTCAGGGGAACGAAGAACGAGCTGTCGTAAATTTCCATGCACCCAACGGTACGGCGATTCCATAGTTCTCATAAAACACATAATATCGATTAAATAGTTCTGTTATAGAGATGGTGCATGAAAGTCGACCATCTCAACTTCCATCATCTTCGGTACTTTTGGGCGGTGGCGAACGAAGGCAATTTAACGCGCGTGGCGGCGCGGTTGCGTGTGGCCCAATCTGCGCTTTCGTCTCAGATTCAACAGCTCGAAGAGCAGCTTGGGTGTCAGCTGTTCAATAGGACCGGCAGGCGCCTTTCATTGACAGAAGCAGGGCAGATTGTTCTCGCTTATGCCGAACAGATTTTCGCGACAGGAACGCAACTTGTCGCCACGCTCGAACACGGCAGACGCACCGAACAGCTCATCCGCATCGGGGCAGTGGCGACGCTTTCCAGAAACTTCCAGGAGTCCTTCGTTAAGCCATTCGTCCTGCAGCCGAACGTACGCTTGTCCCTAGAGTCCGGGCTACTCACAGAGCTCTTGCACCGGCTAGAGAGCCATACACTCGACCTGGTCCTTTCAAATCGAGCGCCACATCGAGGGGAATTCGAGAAGCTTCGTTCCCGACGCGTCGCCCGCCAGCAGGTCAGCATCGTGGGCTCTAAACGCCGAAGTGGGTTTCGCTTCCCCAAAGATGTGGACGACGCCCTGATGATTCTCCCAGGCAGGGAGAGTGACATTCGCTCGGAGTTCGATGCGATGTGTGAGCAGCTTCGCATCCGCGTTCGGGTACTCGCCGAGGTCGATGACATGGCAACCATGCGTCTCCTTGCGCGCGATACGCATGCGCTCGCGTTGGTGCCGACTGTCGTGGTTCGCGATGAGCTGCGCGACGGTTCGTTGTACGAAAACTGCGTTGTACCCGGATTGTTCGAGACGTTTTACGCGATTACCGCCGAGCGCATGTTCCAACATCCGCTGCTCAAGAACGCGCTGGCCCGCGACGAACACGACCTTTTGGAGACGGCGCCTTCGCGCCAAGCGCCGAAGGCGAGATGACGTCCCCTACGCTTTGGGCCGTTTCAACACGCCCCACACAAGGCCAGGTGAATATCCCTGGCCACGAACCATGCGCACCCAAAGCAGGGTCATGTGTTCCAGGTGAAGCGCCTGGACAACGCCGCCCACGTCAAGAGGTTGAAAGCCGCAGTCTGTGATGAGGCCGGAAACCACTTTCTTTGCGCTGGCGTCGTCACCACAAAAAAGCATCGCCGGCTTCATGTCGTAAAGCGGTGCCCGCGGAACCATCTTTTAGACGTGCCTCACACGTCGCGCACGTCCTGGTTGTTTGTTGTCGTGCTTTCGCTCGCTGTGGTTTCCGGAACAGCCCGGGCCCAAGTGAACGCTGAAGTCCTGCGACCACGTGCGTTCCACGCTGGCTGGTCCGGAGGCGTCGACGGCAGCTTTGCACTCTCGCGCGGCAACATCGAACTGCTCGACGTTGGCGGGGGTGGGCGTGTGCAGTACCAAACGCTGCATCCGGTGGCACAAATCGACCCGGCCACGCCAGCGCCAGTGCCATACGTTGCCCAGCGTGTGTTCGTGACGGCGAGTGCTCGCTTTGCGGAAAATGCCAACGCTGCCTTCGTCAACCAGGCCTTCGTTCACGCGCGGTGGACTGGCATGTGGCACCGCTGCGGGCAACGCTCGCTACGCGACGGCGGGCTGAAAACCCGTCGCCGATTGCGATGAGAGCCCTCGAGGCCAAGGTCGCGTCCGCCACCACGAAAGGCACGGCGGACGAGGAAGGCCTGGCTCTCGTCCAACAGGGGAGGGAGCTGCAGACACCCTGGCTGACCCGTTTCGGCGGACGACCCCTCGCTGGGGCAACGCCCCCTCAATTCGCGATTGTCACCGCAAGGTTCGCCCGGTTCCCGCTGTCTGAATCTGGGCAACCACCTGACCCCCCAAGCGAATCAGGAAGTGGGACATGTCGCACCTGCGGGCACATTGCCGCCGCTACACATCTTCTGGGAGCATTTTCGGCATGCGCCATGTGCTCGCTGTCCTCGCCTTGATGGTTGCAACGACAGTTCACGCGCAAAACAGCGTGCTGGTTTGGACTTTCGATAATCTCCCTGATGGGCCTCTCGACGCCCACCCGCTTGCGAACGGTGATGTTGTCTACAGCGACACAAATTTCGTCCGAGACATCACGCCGACGTTTCCGAGCGGCGGAGTCGTGGGCAACGTGCTGTCAGGCAACCTGACAGGTGCACGTCGGCTGACAAACGGCGACACGCTGACGCGTTTCAACAACGGCACGGACGAGCAAGTGGGGCGCATGGACCCTTCCGGTACCGTGAACTGGTTTTTCGGGACCGGCTCGGGTCTGTGCACTGACACGACGCTCAACGCGCCCGCCGATGCGATACAACTTTCCGGCGGCGACTATCTCATTTCAGACACGGACAACCGGCGAATCATTCGTGTCGATGCGAGCAAGAACAAGGTTTGGCAATACGGACGCGCAGACTGCGGCGGCGGCACCGGCCCCAACGAGTTCCAGAAGCCCAAGGGCGTGCATGAACAATCCAATGGGAACATCCTCGTTGTGGACTCACATCGCGTCGTGGAAATCCAGCCGACGCTGCCGACGGGTGGCAACATTGTTCGCAGCTACGGTTCGTCGCTGACGCCGGGGTCGGGGCCTGGCCAGCTTCGAGGGCCTCACTTCGCCGAAGGCTTGCCAAATGGAAATTGGCTCATCGCCGACACCAGCAATCATCGCGTCATCGAGACGGCACCCGACGGGAGCATCGTGTGGCAGTACGGTGTGACTGGCGTTCTGGGTGCGGGCGATGGATTTCTACATGACCCGACCTTCGTGAGAGGGATGCCGAACGGCAACGTGCTCATCGCCGACTACTTCAACCTGCGCCTGCTCATTGTATCGCCCCTCACTGTTGCACTCGGGCCCATGCCCCCGTTGGAAGTTGGGGTGTGTTCGCCGCCAGTCGATTTGCGCGCCCAGGACACGACAGGAGCGATTCAAACCGCGCCTGGCAGCACCCCCGTCACTTTCGTCGCCAACGGGGGTTTGGAAATGTTTTCGGATGCTGGCTGCACCGCGCTCGTGTCGACATCCACACTTGGTGCCGGGCAGGTGTTTCTGCGAGCGAACAACGAAGGCACTGGGACGGTCACTGTTTCCGCTCCACTGTTTCACCCTTCGACACATGCGTGGAGCGCTGCGTTCACGGCGCCCAGCGGCGGTGGGGCGGGCGGAACACCGCCTGGGACGCCGCCCGGGGACAACGGTGGCGGGGGGCCGGGCGTACGCTTGATGCGGGTAGGGTGGGCTTGCAACACAGCACCGTTCGCCGATGGCGCGACAGGGTGTCTCGTCGTCGTCGTGCTTCGGCTCATTGGGCGCAGGCGAATGCGCCGTTGAGCCCGCGTGTTCTGTTCGACCAGCGGCGCGTGTCCACAGGTGTCGCATGGCTGGAGGTTCGCGCCCTTCGCGACGAGGCAACGGCTCAACGTGTCAGGACCCACCGCGACGAACCCAAGCGCAGCGCAACCTGGTCGCAGATGGCCTGGACGGAGGTCGTCAACCGCCAGGCATCGGACTGGCTTCTGGTCGACTGGGCGTATCGGCTAAAGGCCGCCCCCAACGTGTTCTCGATCTGCCTCTCGAAGTCTGCGCCCACCTGCGGCCCCGACGGGTCGTGGGTTCCCGCCAACGCGGGCGTAAGGTGCTGCGCGATTCGCAAGGTAGTTTGAACGACCTTTGTGGGCCTTCCCCAGGCTTTTTCCTCGCGGTGCGCTTCCCAAATCTCGGTGGCCTGTGCGATCCGAATTCGAGAGCACAAGGTTGCCTCAATCTTGGCGATGGTCTCCTCGGGAGTTCCAAACGAGGGCCGTTCCAGGGCATGGGTCACGTCTTCCCAAAGCCTCGCGACCACGTCTCTGGCCGCGTGTTCCGTCAACTTGCCAGTGGGAACGCCGTTCCAGGAGCGTCGGGGGGAAATGCTTTGAAGATCGTCCATCCAGACGTCGACATTTGTTGGGTTGCTGCCGAGCGGCACGAGCCTACGCAACATGTTTGACCAATCGACCAGACGCCTCGGCACTGCGGCAAGTGGTTTGGACGCCCAAGTGAGCTTGGGCTTGTCCGCGATGGCGAATCCCATACCCATCAGCCCCAGAAATGCCCGTCTTGGGAGGCTCTTCATCGCTCGTCCTCGAGGGCTTGCCCCAAAAGCCGGGCGCCCGTTGTTTTCGGCGTGGGTGCATTCCGAAGCAACGTCAGGACGGCGCGGTTCACTCTTCCTTGAAGGTCGGGCGTGGCGGGCACCCGCGCATTATCGGCCCTTGAAGGCGCCAAGTTTCTCCTGTCTTCCATGGTCGACCTTGCATCGGCCGGTGGGCTCGCGACAAGGGAGTGGGATGGGGTCTGAATCGGCTAGGGTCGAGGAAGATTGAGAGCTCCGACCCTCACTTGTCTCATTCTTATGGGATGCTCCGGTTCATTGCTCGGGACACCGGTGCGTCTTGAGCCCCCGCCCGAGCCGCCGTCGTTACCGCCGGTCGACCCCGGCCACTGGCAACCCCCCATCGGGATTTCCACACCGTCGTTTGGAATTGCCGAGCAGGTCTCGATGTACGTGGGACAACTCTATGACTCAGACGGCGACGGAGTAGGTGATGTCCCCTATAATGATTTTGGAAACGGCCCCTTCAGCCACTATGTGGAGAGCGCTCATCCGTTCTGCGTGGACGGCGACAACCGCGGTACGCCATCGCAACCTCGCTGCACAATTCCCGGTCGGGACGGCCTGCCCCTGGGGGCGGGGAGCGTGGTCGAGGTTCGTGGCGACTACTTGGGTTTGC
>JBJXGM010000103.1:0-4152 GCA_046155985.1 Myxococcaceae bacterium
GGCGGCGTTGGTCCATCAGCTCACGCCACGGCTTTGGAAACAGCACTTCGCCGCTGCACCGCTTCGTTCCAGGCTCGACATCAACTGACTGCCAGGACGCAAGGACGCCGTTCAGTTACCGGTTACCGTTGTGCTGCAGCCTCGGCGGCCCGGGCGTGGGCAAGTTTAAGGTTGGAAGTTCGAAGCACTTCGTCAGCGTGCACCCGGCTTGCTTCCACCGTCGTCAGCGCCGCTTCGTGCTCAGCGAGCTTAGATTGGATGGGATTCAACTCCAGAGCAAGAGTCCTCACCCGCTGCAGGTCGCCCATTGCCTTGGAGAGATTTTCGCCTCGGTTGGTGAGGTCTGAGACGCGGGACTCGATCTGACCGCGCCAACCGCGTAGCGTCGAGGCGTCCGCTGCAACGTCCGAGACGTTGATACCGGTCCCGACCAGGTCTTCCTTCAGCGACGTGAACTCTGCGTTGATTCCTGCCGGGTTCGCATTTGTGGCCGCAAGCCCCTCCAAGCGAGAGAGCTCCGCGCGGTCCTTTTCGACGAGGGCCTCGAGGCGTGCAATTTCACTGTCAGCGCGCGCTATGGCGCTTTTGATGAGTCCTTGAACCTCGTTTGTCTTCTTGATACCGCTGACGTTCCTCGAAAGCGAGCATTCGAGAGACGAGGTCGGATGAGAGCTCGCTCCTGACCTGAAAATCCTGGGTCAGCTCTTGACGCTCCTGGCTAAACAGATGAGTGGCTCGGAACAGCGAGACGAAGTTTTCGACGCGATCTGCAGCCGGACCTTCGCCGCCAGTAAGCGTGGTCAGAACTTCTTTTCGCCCGATCCCCTTCTTGGAGTCCAGTTTTGCCTGCTTGGGATCTGAGAGGTCACGAACGACAGTGTGCGATTCTTGTCCCCGCTTGAACGTCAAGGTGACCGTGCAGGGTTCATCGTGGGTATCAAGGTGCCGAGCGGCCTTGACGAGCGCTTGATCCGTTGCTGTGGATGGGAGCCGGCCAATACCGCCCGTGACCGCAAAGTCCAGCGCATCGAAGAAAGATGTCTTCCCGAACCCATTCGGCCCGTAGAGAACCGTTATCGCTGACCCAAACGTAAACGTCTTACTCTTGCGATAGGCGCGAAAGTTTTGGATCGTCAACGACTCCAGACTGACAGGGTTAAGCGCTCGCTCTTGCTTCGGCTCTTGGGTGGTCCGGGCTTCGGTTGGTGGCTCGGGATCGCCGAACTTATCTGCAAGGCAATCCGCGAGAATGCTTTGCGCGCCGCGCGCGTTCTGCACCACGAGGAAACGCGCGAGGTCTGCGCCAACGTTTGAACGTTGCAGCAGAGTCTGGGCGGAAGGAGGCCGCAGGGGGGACCCCGTAAGCGGCGCAAGCGGTAAGAAAGGCAGGCGCAGCAAGGACGAAGCAATGTCGTTGCTCACGGACACTATGAACTTGCGGCAGAAGTAGACGTCGGCCTCAACTTCTGAGCAAAACGCATCTGTCGGCCGCGCGCTCTGTGGGAGGCAGTACACGAAGGACACATCCAGGGACCTCCATTGCTCGCCGTCGGAAAGGAAGTGCTTCTTGAACCCGCTGTAGAGTTCCCGGTACGCCACATCGTCCGTCCCGAACGCGAAAACTGCCAGGATCTGGTTGATCTGCATGAGCAGGAGCGATGGGCGACCGTCCGCGACATCGAGCGGGCCAATAGAAGCACCAGGCAATGCATCGCGCAGGTAGCGGCGCACACGGTCAGGTAGTTCGGGCTCAAGCAGTAAGGATGACATCGAGTGCTCCGGTCAGCCCTTCTTTGGTCTGCGCGCTTCTGAAGGCGTCCAGAAGTGTCCTGTAGCCCACGTAGCGCACATTCCCAGTGGGGTCGGTGATGTTAACTTCCGCTTGATTTTCGGTTGGCGTGTTCAAGAAGCTCTGCAGCACTTTGGGCCATTCCGTGTTCTCCTCGTCTCGAGACACCATAACGAGGGGGCGCCTGGCGAGTGGCGGGTAGTTCTTGAGGTGCTGGGCGCACGCCTCGTGCGAGTCGGCCCGAATAGCTACGACATCCATCGTTGTATCTGCGAGATTCAAAGTTGCGTGCGATGGCTGACCATGAATTGATCCGAGCGCTTTCGCGACGTCGAAGACAGTCAGCGTCTGCACCACATGTTCCAGCGCTTTTGATTCTGAAGCGTCCCAGTCATCCGCAGTTTTCCCGTACGTCGGGCATGCCAGCTGAATTGTGTTCTCAGCAGCTTGCGGCTCGATCCTGCGCAAGGCTTCGACGGCCGTCGAATGGGCCGTCGCCGCTTGGGCTGTGAGCGCCTCGTGCGGAAACTTCGTCGCGAGTCCTTTCGAATCGTCGTCCAGGTCGTCATTAAGCCATTTGATGCAGGCTGGAACGATGGCCGATGGCGTTCGTCGATCCGGAGTTCCCCCAAGCGGATACACGAACGGTTGCGAGATGGCGTACGTCTTACCCGCGGCGCCGGGAACCAAGGATGCGGGGTTGGTTTGGAAGAACGAGTGGATGCAAGCACCACCCTCGCGAAAGAGCGCATCGCGCAGCTGGCCCAACTGGCCGCTGGCTCGCTGTTTCGGCCCCCCGTTCCCGTAGGTTGGCGAGCAATCGGGCTTGGTGAACAGCGCGCTCGCCGAGTGCAGAATGGAAGTCCCCCCGTACTCGGTCACGCGACCAGGCCGGATGCTTCCTGCCGTGTTTGCCATGACCAAGCACGCCCTGTCACGTCGAACGTTGGCCTGGATTGTTTGGTCGAAGAAGCCTTCGATCTGAGAGAGAAATGAGGCATGCGACGGCTGCGGATTGCTTTGGACCACGAAGACCCATGACAGCGAGACCTCAGCCTCTGCGGCAAGGGCTTTCTGGCCAAGGCTAGTGACGACCCACCTCCAGACTCTTTGCCCAGCCACGTCTGCGACCCAATCGAAGCACAGCAGGGAACAAAACTGATACGGGGAAACGTTGTTGTCAAACATTCCCTTGAAGACGAAGACCGATCTTCCCTGGAACATCGACTGATGCTGCACGTTGAGCTCAATCCATGCAGGGGCGATCTTCGGCTGGAGCCATCGCTCAACTGTTCCGTCAGGGAACTTGATCCAGGTGATGCAGCAGTTCACCCACTCAAAGTTATGAAGGCGATCCAGGCTGTTGTGATCGGCATCAAGGTGACTGCCTTGTGCCTGAGCCAGGGTAATAAACTGCCTGGGCGTCAGTCCGTCCACCCCGCCGATCACCACGGTACCGGAAGGCCAGGTATCGGCGGCAACTGCGTGGTCCACAAGCGCGGCACCCTCGGGGCCGGGGATGCTGTATTCAGGGAAGATGGTGAAGTGCGTCTTGGCAGCACCATGATCGGCTGCCCTTGAAACCCGAAGCGTCGCTTCAACGACATCCAGTTGCCTTTGCTTCGAGGCTGGAGTACAGGTGAAAGGTGGTAGGTTGGTGAACTCAATAAAGGGCTGGGCTACGACCATGCCAACCCCGGCGAGGGGAAAAACCAGACCGTGCCCGGCTAGATTGACCTCGACTATGTGGACCACTTGTCTTCTCCCCGACGGCATTTGTAACACGCTCGCTCACGAGGGGATACCCCCGTCGTGGGGACAGGCCGCTCGTCAGGCCTCTCAATGCCGACCCGCCACTCCCGCTTCATTGCTGTCCTTTTTGATATCAACGCCACCGACAGTAAGCGGTCGATCTCGCGCATCCAGCCCGTCCGCTTGAACGATCACCATGAAAGCACAGGGTACCTTCGCGAGCCAAGACTCAGCGCTCACTTTGTCGCCTTTGCCGACAGTCGAGTCCTACGGTCACAACACTCCCTTGGGGTCAAAACCCGACCCCACCGCCCCTCACCTCCCCTTGGCACTTACCACCATCCCCCGCGCCGCCGCCCACGCCCCCACATCGTCGCGCCGGATCGCTGCTGCCATCAGCCCGGGGAATGCATCTGGTGTGCAGGCGAAGGACAGCACGCCGAGCGCGGCGAGCTTTGCGGCAAGCGCGTGGTCGTAGGCGGGGGCGCCTTCGTCGCTGAGCGCCAGCAGCGTGATGAACTGGACGCCGCTTTCCACCAGTTCCACCGCGCGGCGCAGCAGTTGCGCTTCGACGCCGCCTTCGTAGAGGTCGGAGATCAGCACAAAGATAG
>JBJXGM010000107.1:0-6728 GCA_046155985.1 Myxococcaceae bacterium
GCAGAGACCGAAGCGAGACGGCGCACACGAGGAGTGCGCAGCGCAGGCGTGCCCGTCGGCACGTCGAGCAGCGCAAGCGACGAGGCTGCGCGTCGCAGCGAGAGGATCGGCCGCCGCAGCGGTGTCAATACGTTCGGGTCGGAGCACTAGGTAATCCACCCTCCGCCCAGCACACGGTCCGCGTCGTAGAAAACAGCCGCTTGGCCAGGCGTCACCGCCCGAACCGGCGCGTCGAGCGTCACATCCAGCCGGCCGTCGTGGAGTGCCCGCACTCGCGCCGGACTTCCGCCATGGCGATGCCGAATCCGAACCGACACGGGCGCGTCCGACGCCGGCGGCGAGGCCACCCAATGCGCGTCGCGAACCTGGAACTGCAAACGTTCGTTGTCGGCGCCAGGCCCCACGACAACCTGGTTCTGCTCAGCGTTCACCTTGAGCACGTAGAGGGGCTCGCCGCTTCCGCTGAGACCCAGGCCGCGTCGCTGTCCCACCGTGAAACGATGCACGCCACCGTGCTTCGCCAGCACCTGGCCCCTTTTATCGACGACGTCGCCAGACTTCTGCGGCCCTGCGACGCGTTCGACGAACGACGCGTAGTCGCCATCGGGCACGAAACAAATTTCCATGCTTTCGGGCTTTCTGGCCGTCGGCAGATGATGACGCTCTGCGATGGCACGCACTTCGTCCTTGGTCAGGTCGCCAATCGGGAACATCAAGTCACGAAGCTCATCCTGACCCAGCGTAAAGAGGAAGTAGCTTTGGTCCTTGGCGGCATCTTTCGCGCGCAAGAGACGCCGCACCCCGCCGTCGTCGGCCAAACGTGCGTAGTGGCCGGTCGCCAGCTTTGCGCCAAGCGATCGCGCGCGCTTCAACAGGAAGCCAAACTTCACATCCGAGTTGCACGACACGCAGGGCACAGGTGTTTTGCCCCCCAAGTACGACTGAACGAACGGATTGACGACGCGTTCCTTGAACAGCTCCTCGGCATCGGCAACGTAAAAAGGAATCTCCAGCGCGTCGGCGACAGCACGTGCGTCGTCGATGTCTTTAGGGCTGCAGCAGCTGCCGCATTGGGCTTTGCCTTCGTAGGACCACACACGAAGGGTGACACCAATCACTTCGTGGCCCTGCTCTTTGAGCAGCGCCGCAGCCGCGGAGGAATCGACCCCGCCACTCATCGCAACCAAAACACGCACGTCTCCACAGCCTCCGCGACCTGCCTCTAGCACGAACCTGGTCCGGCACCAGACAAGCAGCGAGGGCGCCCTAATTTCGCGGGAATTGCCCGAGCAAATCTTTGAGTTTTCCGGGCGTGTTGCGGCTGGGGTCTTCCAGCACCTGATCCAAGAGCCAGCGGGTCGCGCGCCCCACAATGGGCGATGGGCCCACGCCAAGGGTCTGCATGACCGCTGCACCATCCAAGGTGAGTTCCGCCACCGACAAAGCCGCTCCTCCCGCAAGCAACGCTTCGACGCGGGTACCGAAGTCATGCGGCTCACCGTTGGCAACCGCCAGAGCCGCCCACCCCCGCCCCCGGGCACGCCCCACCCTCGCCAATGTGCGACGCAACTCCGCATCTTTGGCGCTCGCCACGCCGCTTTCAGGCGCATGCGCACACAACACTGCAACCTCGTCCGTCAGGGCATTGGGAAACTTCAGCCGAGTCGTCAGGGTTGCAGGCGTCGGCGCCCCAAGGAGCAGCGCGGCGAGGCGCCACGCCAGCTCCGACGGTACGCGCGCCACACGTGCAAAACGGCGCGCAGCATCCGAAACCACTTCCGGCAGAAACACCGAGAGCAGGCCTTGGTCGAGCAAAAGCGACAAGCCCTTTTCTGGGCGCTCGGACAAGAGCAGCTTCACGAATTCGTCCCGAACGCGCTCCATCGACACCAGGCGGAATACGTCGAGCGTCTGCGGAATGGCGCTCAGCGTGGCCGGCTCAATGTCAAAGCCAAGCACTGCGGCAAAGCGAATCGCCCGGAGCGCACGGAGGCCGTCCTCACGGAAGCGCTCGCCGGCATCTCCCACCGCGCGAATGAGACGTCGAGACAGGTCGACTTGACCCTGAAACGGGTCGACGCAGAGTCCGGCAATCGGGTCGAACGCCACGGCATTCATGGTGAAGTCGCGCCGGGACAAGTCGCTTTCCACATCGTTGTGAAACGCCACAGTCGTCGGCCGGCGGCCGTCCACATAGCCCCCTTCGCTGCGAAACGTGGTGACTTCGATGGCCACGCCCGAGGAAAGGACCGTCACGGTGCCGTGCGCGATGCCGGTTGGAATGACTCTCCGAAACAAACCCTGCACGTCCGCCGGGCGCGCACTGGTGGCAACGTCGTAGTCCTTCGGTACCTGCCCGCGCAGGAGATCGCGCACGCAGCCACCGACCAAAAACGCACGGAACGAGGCCCCTTGAAGCCGGCGCAGGACCGCCAGCACCGCCTCGGGAATTTGCGCCTTCAAGAGTGAGTCTGGCGTCTGCACCAGCCGCCGCTTTGCACTTCTTCACAGAGTCCGCAAGCGCACCCAACACTGGAACTGCATGTTGTGCCTCGACGGAATGAACCGTCCGCTGAAGGAAACGAGACACATCATGAAAAGCAGAACACTTGGATTCTTGGGGCTGAGCGCGCTTGCTGTCGTGGCCCTCTCTGCGTGGGGCCCTCACGCCTGCGGCAAACCCGACGCCGCGCGCAAAGCCCGGTTTGTCACGGCGATGGTCGACGACACGCTCGACGATCTCGACGCCACGGACGAGCAGCGCGCCGCTGTCCACGGCCTCAAGGACCGCCTGCTCGCGGAAGGCTTCGCGCTTCGCGACGACAACAAGGCCGCCAGAACGCAGTTTCTCACCCAGTGGCAGTCCGCTCAGCCGAACACGACCGAACTGCACACCCTGGTGGATAGCCGCATGACGGCCGTCACGGCGTTCGCTCACAAGCTTGCAGACGCGGCGCTTGAGCTGCACACCATCTTGACCCCGGCCCAGCGTGCAGAGTTGGGCGAGCGGATGGCCAAGCACGACCGGCACTAGACCAAATGGCAGCGGCCCTTGCGAACTGAAGCTTGTCAGCTCGCTCGGCTCCTTTTAAGCAGTCATCATGATTGCTCTCGCGACACCCACAGACGCCGCGACACCCCGTCGCGGCGCCTTCATGTTCGCTCGACTCGGTTCTCTGCTGTCTGTTTTGCCACTCAGTGTTTGGGTGGTGATTCACCTGTGGAACAACCTCGCGGCGTTCGAAGGCGCCGAGGCGTGGCAGCGTGCGGTGACGCAGCACCCGCATCCGATCGCAGAGATTCTGACCTTCACCATCGTTCTTCTACCGCTGCTGATTCACGCCGCCTGGGGCATTGGCCGACTGTTTTCGGCCCGCCCGAACAACCACCGCTACAACCTGTATGGCAACTTCAAGTACGTCCTGCAGCGCGTCACGGCGTTGGGCGCCTTGGCGTTTTTGGGCGCGCATCTGTGGCTTGCCTTCTTGAAGCCGCGGTTGCTTCTCGGCCGTCCTGAAGCGTTTTCTGACATCGCCCACGAGATGGCGACGCATCCGCCCACACTCATCGTCTACCTGCTCGGCACGTTCGGCATCTGTTTTCACTTGGCCAACGGTCTTCAGACCGCGGCTTGGCAGTGGGGACTCGTCGGCAGCCAAAAAGGAATCAACCGTCTCGACCGCGCGGTGCTTGTTTTCTTCGCTTTGCTCGTCATCATGAGCTGGGCGGCGATTTACGCACTCCATTCTGCCGGGGCGGCTTCGGCCTCGCCCTAGCCCTTCGGCCTTCGCGTGTCCGTCCTTCACGAGCCGGCGGCCACTGCGCTTCTGCTTCTCGTCATCGGCGCACTGCTCGGCGTGAGCGCGCTCTTTAGTCGCGCGGCGAGCCGTGCGGGCGTGCCGCTCGGCCTCTTGTTCATCGGCGTCGGACTCTTGGTCGGCGTTACCCGCCCCCTGGGTTTTCATTTTGATGACCCTGGCGCGGTGTTTCGACTCGGCACCATCGCGCTGGTGGTCATCCTCTTTGACGGCGGCCTCAACACACCTGAAGCAGCTGTTCGCAAGGCGCTGGCGCCTGCTGCACTTTTGGCCACGGTCGGCGTCTTGGTCACGGCCGGAATTGTCGCGGTCGGGGCGTGGGCGCTTGGCTTTGAGACAAAACACGCGCTGCTGCTGGGCGCGACGGTGGCCTCGACCGATGCCGCTGCGGTGTTCGGCGTGCTGCGCGGCCGAAACATTCCACTGGAGCGCCGCACTTCCACCCTGCTCGAGCTGGAGTCTGGTCTCAACGATCCACTTGCGGTCGTGCTGACACTCGCCATCACCGGGCTCATCGTTTCAGGCGAGCCCCTGCGTTGGACGCTGGCCCTCTCCGCCACGGCCGAATTGGCCATTGGTGCAGCGGTGGGCCTCGGCGTGGGCTACGCCGGGCGCGCGTTGTTGCACCGCGTGCCGCTCCAGGCGGGTGGGCTTTACCCCGTCCTCACATTGGCCTTGGCCTTCGTCACCTACGGCACTGCCACCATGGTTCGCGGAAGTGGCTTTTTGGCCGTCTACATCGCGGCTGTGCTGCTTGGAAATGAGGCCGTGCGCTACCGAAGCGGACTCTTGCGTGTGCACGATGCACTCGCCTGGCTTGCACAAGTGGGTTTGTTTCTCGCGCTCGGGCTACTGGCCAAGCCTGCCGGGCTGTTGGCGGCAGCCACCACGGGCCTTGCCCTGGCGTTGCTTTTGGCCTTCGCCGCACGCCCCATCGCTGTGGCGCTGTCGCTCTTGCCGTTTCGCTTGCCCCTTCGCCAAGTGCTGTACATTGGATGGGTGGGACTTCGTGGCGGCGTCCCAGTTCTTCTGGCCACTTTTCCGATTCTGGCCGGCGCGCCCGGGGCCGAGGCGATTTTTCACACGGTGTTTTTCATCGTCGTCGTCAATGCGCTGATTCCCGGCGCCACCGTGGAATGGGTGACGCGCCATCTGGGCCTCATTGCACAAACACCACCCCCGCCGCCGGCCGTGCTCGAAGTCACGTCGACACAGCTTCTCGAAGGTGAACTCACGTCTTTCTTCGTCGCCCCAGCGAGCGCGGTCGCAGGTGCCACGGTGGCGGACTTGCCATTTCCAGAGCACGCCTCCATGGCGCTCATCGTGCGTGGGAACGCGCTTGTCCCACCGCGCGGCAACACCCTGATTCAAGGCGGTGACCACGTCTACGTGACATGCCGTTCCGACGATTTGCCATTGCTGCAGCTGCTCTTCGGCGTGCGCGAGGAAGACTAGAAGGTTCGGAGATGGCGCTGAAGCAACCCAGGTTCGTCAAGATCGCAGCGGTTCTCTGGCTGTTGGTGGTGATCGGAGGCGGCGGGGTGCTGGCGCGATGGCTCTTGCGCGAGGACCCCGTGCCGCTTTGGACGGAGCAGGATCTCCCCCCGATCCCCGGCGACGCTGAGAACGGCTGGAGCCTCATCCGCGCGAAAGGGAAAGAAAGCTCACACGACGAAGGCGTTGATTCGGAGGTGAGCGAGATTTTGCACGACGTGACCTGGGCGAGCATTCAGCAACATGCCCAGCGCATTCGAGACATCAGGCAGAGCGCCGAGTTTCAGCAGGACTTGCTGCTCATCGAAGAAGCGATAGCGCGACCACGCTTCGCTGACGCATGCCCGAATGGTCCAGAAGCGAAGTGCCCCCACATGGCAGTCCTACGCTTGCATGACATGATGGAGCTCAGCGTCTTGGCGACTGCTTTCTCCGGCGATTGGGAGCGAAGCTTTGCCTCCGCAGAGAGGCTGCTTCGCGCAGATCTCGACTTTGCCAAATCGAGCCGCGGAATGCTGTCCACGATGATTGGGGTGGAGAACCTTCTGGACACTCTGCGTCTCCTCAGAGCCCTGGCGGATGGGCTGGCCACGACGCACGGCACGCCCCCTACCCAGGCGCGTCTAGCGAATATCCGGAGATTGCTCGTGGGCGATGGCGACAATGAAATCAACGCCCGCAGAGCGGTCGTCGGTGAGTACCTCTTTGTCGCCAATACGTTGAGGATGATGGCCGTTGGCTCAATGCGCAAGTCAGTCACGCACAAGCTGTTTTTCAAGATTCTCTTCGACCCACCCCACGCATTGGAACTGGTGAAGCCGTACTTCAGTTCTCTGATGGCATTCGCGGAAAACCCCTCCGAAGTGACGGCGCCTCCGCTTCCGCGGTTTTCGCGAGTCTCCTTCGGATGGTGGTCCTACAACTTCACAGGGAAACGCCTCTTGGACTCTTACCTGCTCGACATGACTCCGCAGCTGCAAAAATTCGCCGACGATCGGGCACAGTTCATCTCGCTTCGCGAAGAAGTCAGGATGCGATTGATAGCGCCATGACGCACTTCCGCCGGGTGAACCGGTCTCACTCAAATCCTCTGCTTGCTCAGCATCGAGCGACTCGAGCAAATCGAACGTGTCTTGATCGAACTCAAACGTCATCTTGAAGTGACAGCAAACGACCGGGCATCTCGCTTCGCCGATACGTCGGGAATGGCCGCCCGCTGAGCGCGTGACCCGCTTGCGACAAGCGCCAGAGCTCACCAAAGCGCTCTTCGAGAGGAAGCTCGGAGAAGTCGACGTCGCTTTCAAGCTCATCGGCGAGGGTTCCCAAACGACCCTGCCAATGGCTCCGCTTGGCGGCGCGCTCATCAAACGTGCTCAGTCAGCAAGTTTGGTCGGCATCACTTCGAGGCGCGAATAC
>JBJXGM010000116.1:0-66296 GCA_046155985.1 Myxococcaceae bacterium
AAGGCGAAGCGCTGCTTCTCGAAATCAACACCCTGCCAGGAATGACGGCGACCAGCCTTTTGCCAAAAATCGCGGCCGGGCGAGGCATCGAATTTCCCGCGCTGTGCGAGCGGTTGCTTTTGGGTGCAGCGTTGAAAGCGTAGAGCGGTTGTGGACTACGGCTCGCCCGTCAGAGGGTCCACCGGCTCCACGAATGGAAAGCGATGAAAGTCGGTGTCGCGCGTGCAGATGCGCCGAATGCCATGCTCGCGCATCAGTGTTGCCGTCTGGGTGTCGTGAAGAATATTGCCTGCCAGGCCAGGCACCGTCGCAACGACTTCGGAGAGGACTTGCGGATGTCGGTCGGTTGGCGTCAGAAACGCAAGACTTGGGGATTCGCTCAGCGCCGCCAGAAATGCGGACGCTCGCTCGATTTTCCACGGATGCCGAAAGACACGTGGGTGGGTAACCACTCGCAGAAACTCGTAAGCGATGCCCCAGGTGAGGTACCAGGCGCCGCTCTGACGGCGCCAACCTTCCAAGAGTCTTCGGCATCGTGAATGTTCGGGACACTCCGTGTCCGCCGCATAGACAAGAACGTTCGTGTCCACCACGAACATCAGCGGCCTTCCATGGCTCGATACAGCGCCTCTCGGTCTGCGATGTCCACCTGGGCACCGCCCCCCTTGAAAGACGGGAGGGGCGACAGCTCAACGTCAGCCGCCTTGGACTGCAACAGCCGTCGCAGTGCGGTTTCCACCAGCTCGGACAACGTTCGCCCGCTTCGCGCGGACTCTTGGCGGAGCCGCTCCATGACTTTGTCATCGATGACAAGCGTCGTCTTCATATGGAAAACCATACCATCCGTATGTGCGGACGTCTATTGGCAGCGAAAGCGCCAGTTTCATCGCTGTCATGCCGGGGTCAGGCGGGAGTAGGGTCCCCGTGCGCTAGACCTACTGCACCGCCCAACTTGGCTGCAGCCCAAGAAAGCACCTCGGCCGCCGGATAGCGGAACGTGATGCTGTTCTTGAAAGCACGCCAAGTCGCCATCAACAGGCTCCCGCCACGCGCACTTGGGCGGACAAAGTAGTAGCTGAGGAATCCCGCGACGGAGCCAAAGACGCCCGAGCCCACCGCGCTGGCCAAAATTCGGCCCGCCTCGTGCTTGCCCCAGGAGGTGTAGCGGCGCACGCCCATGATTGTGGCGAGCGTCCCGAGAGTCGCCACAGCAGAAGCTCCGAGCTCAGCCGGAAACACCCAACGGCTTTCCGGGTTGAACGGATTGAAGTCATGGCCCCAGATGGCCAACCGCAGGGCCGACATCACACCCTCGATGGTCACCCCTTCTTTGACGATTCCGGCCCAGTTGAGCTTTCCGTCAGGGCGAGTGGTTGCGTTCCACGGAAGCCAGTTGGGGTTCCATCGTTTCTTGAGCACAGCAATGGTGTTCAGAACCAGGCGAGCGAGCAAATACGCCGCGTTGATGACCCGATTTTCGGTGAAGTTGTTGCGGTGAAGGTCGAAGCGGTTCGCGGCTTTTCGCGCGCGATTCGCCGACGTGAGAATCTTGGCGAGTGCATTACGGTCAACTGCCGCCGCCATCTTGGCTCCGTCAAAGAGCTTCCTGGCTTCGTTGACGTGAGCGGTCATGTCGCGAAGGTCCTGAGGCGCGACCCGGTTCATGACCTTCACCTGAACCGTGTTCAATTTCCCCTGGGTCTTGAGCGCAATTCGTCGCTCGAGTTGGCGAAGGCGTTCATCCACTCGCGCTTGAGCGCGCGCGATGGCGTCAGCCGAGTTTTTCTGTGAATTAAGCAATCCGAAACGCGCTGCACGCGCGGCATCTCTGCTGGCTGCGCCGAGCGGTGTCGAATGCGTGCCGGCGCCAATGCCGGCATCGGTTCGTGACGCTGCTATGTTGCCTGCCGCATCCATCGCTGACGAAAAAGACCTCTTCCGGATTGTCTCGGAATGAGACAGAAAAGTTTCGTGATTTCTGGGGGTTACGAAGCTCGCGCGCGAGGTGAGAGCGAGCTCGTGAAATCAATAGGTTAGGCTGCGGCTGCGCGGAACAGCCCAGAGAACCAGCGCACGCCCCGATCAAGGAAGCGAACGACAGGCGACAGCGCTGGGCCCATGCTCTGGCGGATCGGCACGTTGATGCCGGCGCGAATCATTCCGCGGACGGGGCTGCTATTTGCCGCGAGTTCATTGTCTCGATTGATGAGCCAGTAGCAGTAGTAGCCAGCGCCAAGACCCGCCGCGACACCAGAAAGAAGGTTTGCGGATCCTCGACCAAGCTGTGCCCAGTGCTCCAGTGCGTAGGCTCCGAGCTGACTACCCGCGACCATGATGACTGCTGCCTTGACTTCCGCATTCACGAACGCCGGATTGTATTTCAAGGTCGTATCGGGGTTGACCTCGTGAAGGCAGTTGCGTCCGCGAGACGCGTAAACGCCCGACAAGTAGGGGACGTACTTCGCGATGAACGAAATAAACTTACCCTTGATATTGCCCTTCGAATCGAGCCGGGCTTTTCCCTGCGTCTCAAGGCGGTAGTTTTTCCACTCCAGAAGCCCCGTCACCAGAAGGCTCACCACGTTCGAAAAACCCGTTTCGGTGAAGTCATCGAGGAAAGTATCGAACTTGCGGATACCACGCGTGTGAGCTCGCTCGATGAGACGGAGAACCTGCCGGGTGTCTTCCGTGGAGAGTGTGTCCCCTTTGGCTTCGAGTAAAGCTCTCGCCTCTTTGAGCTTGAGCTCAGCAAACTCTCTGCGGGTCACTTGTTGGGGCTTGCCCGAGATTTCGACGGTCAACCTCTGAAACGGAATCTTTGAGACCAGGTGAGGGAAGATGTTCACCGCGCCGTCGAACCGGTGCGAGAGCAGCTTCTCCTCCCAGGTGATGCGTTTGAGCAGTGCGTCCTTCTGATTGGCCGGCCAAAACAACGGATCTCTGCGGGGATCCTTCGCTTTCGCTCGCCTTACTGCCGCGCGGTGAGCAGCCCGCGCGCCCAGTTTCGCCGCTTCCGCTGTCGGGGACTCCACCCGCGGCTCCGCCTCAGCTCTGTCTGGGACAGGCAGTGCTCCGTCGGCACCGATGGCGTTCGCAGTCATCCTCAAGAGTTATCGGTACCTACGTGCCTAAGTTTCGGGGGGTTTCCGGTTTCTTGTGGGGCGCACTCTCCGCCGGGAGTTTGCGAATGTAAGTGCCTGATGTTACTAAGCTGTCCAGATCGCCGGGTTTTGTGGAAAGCAAGCGATTGCGGCCCCGTTCAGGATCAGAACGTACGACCGTTGCGTTGCAAACGCAGAAATTAATTGCGGGGATCTTCAAGGAGGATCACCATCCCGGCGGCAAGTTTCCTGGAGTTCCTTCTGGTACAGCGCAAGCCACGCAACCGCCGCCGCCTGGATCCCAGCGAGCGAATGTCGGCGATCCGTCACGTGGGTGCGCGCATGGCGACGGCTCTCATTCTCTGCACGCTGATTGTGGCAGCTGTGTTTGGGCTTTGGGCAACGCGCCGTTGGGCGCTCAAGTCGCCGCAGTTCGCGCTGCGGACGGTGACGTTTTCAGGGCTTTCGCGCGTTGGCGACGTGGAACTTCGGCGTGTCGCTGCCATCGGTCCGGGTCAAAATCTCTTTCAGCTCGACTTGTCAGGCCTCGAGCGCGCGCTGGCGACCCACCCCTGGGTGAAATCCGCTCGGGTGACGCGCCGCTGGCCCAACGCCATTTCAGTTCATGTCGAAGAACGCAAAGCCGCGGCGCTGGCATCGCTTGGCGAGCTGTATTTAGTGGACGAGGGCGGCGAGCCCTTCAAGCGGATCGATGTGGAAGACGCGGTCGATTTACCGCTCATCACTGGCATGACGCGTGAGGAATACGTCGCTGCGCCAGCCGATGGCGCTGGGCGTTTGCGCGACGCGATTTCGCTCGTGGAACGCTACGAAAAGCGAGGACGCGGAAAGCTTTCTGAGGTACGTCTTGGGCCGGTAGGCGCGGTGGTTGTGGCGGAGGACGGCCTCGAAATTCACCTGGGAGAGCGGGATGTTAACGAGCAATTGGCCCGACTCGATCGTGTGCAGCAAGAGCTTTCGCGGCGCAGTCTTGGGGCCGCAGTGATTCGCCTCGACGACCGGGAACGACCCGGGCGCGCGGCGGTGAAACTCGCAGCGGCGTCGCCTGTGGCGACGAGCGCACCGCAGTAGCTGGGGAGGAAACATGGCGAAACAAAAGTCGGGCGAAATCATCGTGGGTCTCGACATCGGCACGACGAAGATTTGCGCCATTGTGGGCGAGCTGACTTCAAATGGCATCGACATCATCGGCATCGGCACGCACCCCTCCAAGGGCTTGCGCAAGGGCGTCGTCGTGAACATCGAGGCGACCGTCGCTTCGATTCGCCGCGCGGTTGAAGAAGCCGAGCTGATGGCCGGCTGCGAAATTTCCAACGTCTACACCGGCATTGCGGGTGGCCACATCAAGGGCTTCAACAGCCAGGGCATCGTGGCGGTGAAGGACAAAGAAGTGCGCGAGGCCGACATCGCGCGCGTCATCGATGCGGCGAAGGCTGTGGCCATTCCGATGGACCGTGAAGTCATTCACGTGTTGCCGCAAGAGTTCATCATCGACGACCAGGGCGGCATCAAAGAGCCCTTGGGCATGTCGGGTGTTCGGCTGGAAGCGAAAGTGCACATTGTGACGGGCGCCGTGTCGTCAGCGCAGAACATCGTCAAGTGTGCCAACCGCACGGGCCTCAACGTTGCGGACATTGTGCTGCAGCCCTTGGCGTCGTCTGAGGCGGTGCTGGGCGAAGACGAGAAGGAACTCGGCGTCTGCTTGGTCGACATCGGTGGCGGCACGACGGACATCGCCATTTTCTCCGGCGGCAGCATCGTGCACACCGCCGTGATTGCACTCGGTGGTAATAATCTCACGTCGGATATCGCCATTGGCTTGCGAACCCCCGCACACGAAGCCGAACGCATCAAGCAGAAGTACGGTTGTGCGCTGGCTGCAATGGTGAATAAGGATGAGACCATCGAAGTGCCGTCAGTCGGCGGCCGCCAGCCGCGCGTGTTGGGTCGGCAGATTCTGAGCGAGATTCTCGAGCCCCGCATCGAAGAGATTTTCCAACTTGTCCACCGCGAGATTCAAAAGTGCGGCTACGAAGACTTGCTCGCCAGCGGTGTCGTCATCACCGGTGGGTCGACGCTGCTGGCCGGAATGCCAGAGCTCGCCGAAGAAGTCGTCGGCTTGCCTGTGCGTCGTGGCATGCCGCGCGGCATCGGGGGCTTGGTCGATGTTGTGAAAAGCCCCATGTACGCGACCGGCGTGGGTCTCGTGGTGTACGGCGCCAAAAACCAAGACCGGCGTTTGTTCCGCATTCGCGAGGACAACGTCTACCGCAAGGTGAAGGGCCGCATGCGCGAGTGGCTGGAAGAGATTTTTTAGACTTGCCGCGCAGCGGGGCATGACGGCACTCGCTTGCATGCGATGGTGCGGCGCCTCGACACCGAGCGACTGGGTTCGGGCCAAGCCGTTGAGACGCCGCCAATCTTTTGAGATATTCACGCGTCGTCCATATTCCATTTCAGTGGAAACTGGACGCGTCCAGTTTCGATTGCTATGTCAAATGGACGCAAATGGATTCGCGCTATCTTTCGAGGCTTGTGGTTGACGACGCGTTCGCCGCTGGAAAGATGGCGTTCGTCAGCGGCCCGCGGCAGGTCGGGAAAACGACGCTTGGGAAGGGCCTCCTTCGCGCCCCGGAAAACTACTTCTCCTGGGACGATGTGCGCTTTCGCAGGGCGTGGGTGAAGTCGCCGCACGATGCGCTGGCAAGTGCGAGGGAAGGTCCTGTTGTTCTCGACGAGATTCACAAAGACCGCCGGTGGAAGAGTCGACTCAAAGGTTATTTCGACACTTCCGGGTCGGGCGCGGGTCTTCTTGTGACGGGGAGCGCGCGCCTCGACCTCTACCGACGAGGTGGGGACAGCATGCTGGGCCGCTTCTTGCCTTATCGCCTTCATCCTTGGTCCGTCGCGGAACGCACCACGCCGCCTGGTCCCGATGCGCTGGAAGCACGTCCGGTGGAAGTGGCCTGGGAGAGCCTGCTGGCTCTGGGAGGATTTCCTGAGCCCCTCTTCGCCGCTTCGGAAAACAAGGCGAAGCGGTGGAGTCGTTTGCGCATTGAGCGGTTGGTGCAAGAGGACGTGCGAGACATCCGCGCGGTCGCCGACCTCTCCGGGCTGCGACTCTTGGCGGATCTGCTTCCCGATCGTGTGGGCAGCCTGCTGTCGGTGAACGCATTGCGCGAAGACTTGGGGGTGTCCCACGGCACGCTCACCGCCTGGCTCGAGGTCTTTGAAGCGCTTTACTTTTCGTTCTTCGTTCGTCCGTATACGCGGAAGCTCGCTCGGGCCGTCGCAAAAGCGCCGAAGGTTTACCTCTTCGACCCGCTGCAAATCTCCAGGGCGAACCTCGGCGCGCGACTGGAAAATCTGACTGCGCTTCACCTGCGCAAGGCGTGTGACTACTGGACGGATTCGGCGCAAGGACACTTCGAGCTGCGGTATCTGCGGAACAAGGACCAGCGCGAGGTGGATTTCCTCATCCTTCGCGATCGCGAGCCCTGGTTTCTCATTGAGTGCAAGACGAGCGACACGCAGGTGTCGAGCGATCTTGTTTTTTTCCAAGCGAGTCTTCGTGCTCCCCACGCGGTTCAACTCGTGCAAAGGGACGGCTTTGATCGCCTTGACCGGATGACGGGCATCCGCATTGTGGACTACGAGCGCTTCTTCTCCGGTTGGGTTTAGCGCCTCCGCTACAGGTCTGTTCGAGAAAACTTGCACCGGGGATGTGAAAGCGGAAGATGGTTCGCCTAAACAGGGAGCACCATGGAAACGTTCGACCAGAGCAAGCAGACCGCGAAGATTCGGGTGGTGGGCGCCGGTGGGGCGGGCTGCAACGCCGTCAACACCATGATTGCAGCCAACCTGGACCGCGTGCAGTTCATTGCCGCGAACACCGACATCCAAGCGCTGGCGGCCAGCCGTGCGCCGATCAAGGTTCAAATGGGCGGGATGCTCACCAAGGGGCTGGGTGCAGGGGCGAACCCTGAAATCGGTCGCGAGGCTGCGATTGAGTCCAAAGACGCCATCGCGCGCGAACTCGAAGGCGCCGACATGGTGTTCATTACTGCCGGAATGGGTGGTGGAACTGGGACTGGTGCGGCGCCTGTCATTGCCGAAATCGCCAAGTCGCTTGGCGCGTTGACGGTCGGCGTTGTGACAAAGCCTTTTGCATTTGAGGGCAACAAGCGCCGCAAGCAAGCCGAGCAGGGCTTGGTGGAACTCAAGAGTGCCGTCGACACCTTGATCACGATTCCCAATCAGCGGTTGCTGTCACTGAGCGAACAGCCGATGCCGCTGCTCGATACGTTCAAACGCGCCGACGAAGTGTTGTTGAATGCCGTGCAGGGCATTTCCGACCTCATTCAGTACCACGGCTACATCAACGTCGACTTCGCCGATGTCAAAACCATCATGAGCGACCGCGGTTTGGCGCTGATGGGAACGGGCCGAGCGAGTGGTGACAAACGTGCGCTTACGGCGATGCAGCAAGCGATTTCCAGCCCCTTGCTGGAAGACGTCACCATCGATGGTGCGACGGGGCTGCTGATCAACATCACGGGCGGTCGCGACATGACGCTTCAAGAAGTCAACGAGGCGTTGACGCTTGTTCATGATGCCGCAGACCCTGAAGCTGAAATCATTTTTGGATCGCTCATCGACGATGATGCGAGCGACCAGGTTAAAATCACCATCATCGCCACGGGTTTCGTTCAACGCGAACCGAAGCTGCGCCCGATGTCTGTGGCGCCGGCGCTGCACACGACCACCCGCGCGGCCGCGCACGCTTTGCGGGAAGAGCCAGTGGCCATCGTGCCTGCCAAGTCTGGCGCGCGAAATTCTCAGCCATCGGAACGTGCCATGGCACCGCAGTCACGCATCGTGGGACGCGAGCCGGCGCTTCCCATGGACGAGGACCAGTTCGACATTCCCACGTTCTTGCGCCGTCAAGGTCAGACCGATTTGCCGTAGTCCGCGGGGCACTAGGCGCGGTAGCGGTACATCCGCTGACGGTGAGACGAAGCACCCAGTTCCTTGAACAGGTGCCCGCGGAACAGAAAAAAGACGTGAAGCAGGGCGCCTGCGACCGCTGAGGCGGCCCATGAAACAGGCCCATAGGGCAAGCGGTCCCAAAGTACTGAAACACCGAACCACAAGCCCGCCGCAATGGCGAGATTGGGGATGAACCACTCAATCCACGTGGCCTGGATGAAGCGCATGCTGCCTTGCACGGTGGCCAGCCCGCCGGATGTGCCGCGTTGGTAGATAATTTCTGGGGCCGCATTGAGCAGAACAAAGGAGGCCAGGCTGACGAACAAGGTGACTGCGGCTTGGCTGGGTCCCTGAAACAGGCGTGACGTGACGAAGTTCACTACCCAAAGCACAAAGGCCAGGTTCACGAACGACCAAAGGTAGGCGCCAAGTGCCCGGCGGAACTCGGCGAGCGACACCTTGGACTCCGCGACGAGTTCGCCGACGAAATAGAAGTAGCCACTCAAGACGGCCGCGCTGGCGATGGCTGCGGCGAAGCCGCCTATCAATTGACCGCCCGCTCCCGCGAGACCAAACAGCTGTGCGATGGTCCTGAGCGTGAACGCATGAAGCACGAAGCAGGCCCACGGCAAGAGCAGCGTCCAGGGTGCGCGCTTCACGCCCGAAATGGCGCGAACGAGGCAGCTCACGTACAGCCGCGCGTAGACGGATACGAAAGACATGAGCGGCTTCTAACCCAACACAGGAGCTTGGTGCCCGGGATTCAGCGCGTGCGATGCACGCCCCGCCGCGCTACGTTGCGACGCCACCATGTTTCGTAAACTTCTCATCGCCAACCGTGGAGAAATCGCTCGGCGCATCAACACCGTGGCGCGACAGATGGGATTGGAGACGGTTGCCGTCTATTCCGACGTGGACGCGGAGTTGCCCTTCGTTCGGGAAGCGAGTCAGGCGGTTCGAATCGGCGCCGCACCCGCGAAGGACAGCTACCTGCGCGTGGAAGCCTTGATTGCCGCAGCGCGGGAGACGGGCGCCGAAGCGATTCATCCCGGCTACGGCTTCTTGTCGGAGAGCGCAGAGCTCGCACGCGCTTGTTCGCAAGCTGGCCTGATTTGGGTGGGGCCGTCGCCAGAGACGATGACCCGGATGAAAGACAAGTCACAAGCGCGCAGACTTGTGCACGAAGCCGGCGTACCGATTGTTCCGGGGACACCCGACGTCGTGCCGGATGTCGCCACTGCGCTTCGTGAGGCCGAACGCTTGGGCTATCCGGTCTTGTGCAAGGCCGTGGGCGGAGGCGGCGGCATTGGGATGGCGGTGGCGGCAAATGCTGCCGAGCTCGAGAAAGTCTTTCGGCAGTGCACCGATCGCGCCCGTGCAGCCTTTGGCCGCGAAGGCGTTTACCTCGAGCGCTACTTTGCGGCCCCAAGGCATCTTGAGGTGCAGATTTTGGGTGACACGCACGGCCACCTGATTCATCTGCTCGAGCGCGAGTGTTCCATTCAACGACGCCATCAAAAAGTGGTGGAGGAGGCGCCCTCGCCGTTGTTTGCGGGCGGTGCGCATGCTGCCCTTCGCGAACGTTTGTACAGTTCAGCCCTGTCGGCCGCGCGCGCGTTTGGCTACACGAACGCGGGCACCGTGGAGATGCTGTACGCCGACGGCGAAGTTTATTTCATCGAGATGAATGCACGGCTGCAGGTGGAACACCCGGTGACCGAACTCACGACGGGCGTTGACCTTATCGGTTGGCAGCTTCGGATTGCGGCTGGTGAACGGCTGACGGTGGCGCAGTCGGATGTGCAGCGGAAGGGCGCTGCGATCGAATTTCGCTTGTACGCCGAGGACCCCGTGCGGTTCTTGCCTTCACCTGGGAAGCTTGTGACGTTTGATGTTCCCAAAGGGGAAGGTGTGCGGCTCGATGCTGGCTACGAGGCCGGCAACACCATCACGCCGTACTATGACCCGCTCATTGCGAAATTGATTGTCTGGGGCGCCTCGCGCGACGAGGCCATCGCGAAGTCGAGCGAAGTGCTGTCGGAGACGCGCATCGAAGGGCCAAAGACCAACGTCGCTTTGCACGGACGCATCGTGGCCGACGAAGCCTTTCGAGCGGGACGACTCACCACGCGTTTTCTGGAACAACACGCTTTGCCTTAGGAGAAACCCATGGCCGATGTTTGCGCCCATATCACGGGCACCATTTGGAAAATCGAAGTCAAAGCCGGACAGTCTGTGACGTCCGGCGATGTGCTCGTCATCTTGGAGTCGATGAAAATGGAGATGCCGCTCGAAGCCCCGGCCCGCGGAGTCGTGAAGGAGATTCGCTGCGCCGAAGGTCAAGCGGTCAACGAGGGCGACGTTTTGGTTGTGCTGGCGGGGTACTAGCAGGCTGCTGAAAAACGTCGCGAGCAGGCCGAGATGCCAGGCGCGGGAGGCCCTTTCGCCGCAGCGTGCTCTCTCTGTACGTGAGGACGAAAGGAGGGGGCCGCAACGCCGCAGATGGGACGCGCAGCAGTTTTTCAGCAGCCTGCTAGGCGCCGCCGAACAGCTCGCCCATGCGCAGACGAAGCGCGGTGGCGATTTTATAGAGCGACGAAATCGACGCAGACGATTCGGCGCGCTCAATCTGCGAGAGCAGCGAAACAGAAAGCGCAGTTCGGCGCGCCAGCTGTTTCAGGGTGAGGTCTTGTGTCTTGCGGGCGTCGCGAATGGTGCGTCCAATGGCGCGATGGAGTTCCGCTTCCGGGTCTGCAGACAGGCCCTTCTTGGACAGGGCGTTTTGTACCGTGGAAAGCAAAGCCTCCGCTTCGACAGGCTTGCGGATGTAGTCCGACGCCTGAGCTTTGAGCGAAGCAACGGCGGTGTCGACGGTGGGGAATGCGGTCGCCACGATGACGGCGATGTCAGAGTCATCTGAACGAATCTTTTCGAGCACTTCGGTGCCGCTCATTTGCGGCATCATCATGTCGAGAATGACGAGGTGAAACGTGGATTCCCGCAGACGGTCCATCACCGTCGTGGGGTCGGTTGTCACAGCGACTTCATAGCCTGCTTTCTCGAGGACAAGCTTGAGGTAGTCGCAGTTGTCCTGTTCGTCGTCCACCACCAGGATTCGAATCTGCACTCAGTACCCCCGTGAGGCTTTGGCCCCTTGCCCTCCCATCACTAACACGAGCCTTTGATTTTCCGGACTTCAACCCTCAGGTTGAGTGACACTTTCATCGTATTTTTCCAGTAGTTCTTTGACCCGAGGCGAGTTTGGGTCATTCGGTGCGAGCTCCAGGAAGCGGCGGTAGTGAAATGCGCCCCGCTCAAGCATCCGCATTTGCGCATAGGTCGAGCCCAGCATCATGTGGCATCGCGCGTGCTGCGGAGCCGTTGACAGGCATTTTTGGAAAACGGCTTCCGCCTCTTTCAGCTTGCCTTGTTTCACCAGTGCGCGGCCATCGTTGAGAAGAGCCAGGGCTTCGTCGGCGGGCAAAGGCGCGGGCGTTTCGCGTGGACGCAGGGGTTCATTCGGCCGCACGGGCGCACGTGCCAGTGGGGCGCGGGGACGCGGTCGTTCAGCCACACCGGGTGGTGAGGAAGAAGGCGTTGCGACGATAGGCGGCACGGCAACAGCAGGCGAAGGAGCGACGACGGACGGGGCTGTCGCGCCGACTGGTATTGGCGGGGGCTTGCGTGGCGGGAGCACCCGAGGCGGTGGTGGGGTTGCGGCTGCAACTGGCGTGTCGGAGGGAGGGGGCGGGACTGCCACAACGTTGGGTTCAGGGACAGTCGGCAGAACGTTCACGAGATCAGGCACGGCAACAGCCATCACCTCGTCGGCGGACGTGGACTTGGTGCTTTGGGGTCTTGGCCACAGAACAAGCGCGGCCACAAGCAGCGCGGTGCTGCTCGTGATGACTGCAAGTGCACCCCAAAATTTTCGCCGGGATTTCAGCTGATGAAGCTGACTGATGAAGCTTTCGCTGGCGCCTTCCGGACCCAGGAAGCGAAGCTTGACGTGGCCAAGCTCAAGCGTGTCGCCAAAGCGCAGCGTCGCGTGGCCATAGCTCTCGCCATTGACGGAGAGTCCGTTCGCGGACTGCAGATCAACAATGCGCCATTCACCTGTCTGGGCGCGCGTCAGCTTCGCGTGGGTTCGCGAGAGTGAGCGATGGTCGATGGCGATGTCATTGTCCACGACTCGCCCGATGTGCAGCTTGGTTCTCAGACACGTGAACTCCCGCCCTGCGAGCGGACCTGTCATGATGATCAAGCGCGGTGCCGACTGTGCGTCGATTTCTTCGACGGGCTCCCTTTCCCGAGCGGAGACCTCGTCCACGCGAATGATCGAGGTCGTCTGAAATTTCTCATAAGCGTTGGCCGGCGATGCAGCCGCCGGGGCGAGCGCTGCCGGAGCTGTCGTGTTGCTCGGTGCGGGTGCGCTGACTTCCTCTTGCTCAATCGCCAGGTCGTAGTCGCCAATCTCCAGCAGGTCGCGGTCGGTCAGTCTCGCGTTGCCGGAAATGCGATCGCCGTTGACGAGAATGCCGTTGGCACTTCCCAAGTCTTCGACCAGAACGTGCCCATTTCCAAGCCGCAAACGTGCATGACGACGCGAAACGTTCCGCTCCGTGAGGCGAACGGTATTGCCGTCCTCACGTCCAATCGTGATCTCACCCTGGGCGAAGGGGACAACGGTTTTTCGCCCTTCGTCGTCTTCGATGATGAGTTTCATCGGGGTCCCAGCGGCCGACTACCTTACAGGACGGTACTTTTGAACCTCAAGCGCAACCATGCGGTGGGCCGGGCCGCACTTTTCTGCTAGATGCCCTGGACGTGAAGGCTTTTGGAATTTCCGGTTTTCTCGTCGCGGTCTGGAGTGCCGGTTGTACGGGTCCTCTCGGTGGGACCTGTCCGGCGTGTCCGGCGCCACAGGTCTGCGACCTGCGCACACAGCTGTGTGCAGCCCCCACAAGCACGGTGGTGATTAGCATCGGCGCGCCCAGAGATGGTGCGGTCATCACGGGTTCAACCGTTAACCTGAGTGGACAAGTCGTTCCCGCGCAAGACGTGACCCTCTTGGCGTATCTCGTCGATGGTCAGGACAGTTGGACGGAGATGGGCCTCAACTCGGGCGCCTTCGACGCTGTCGTCCCCCTTCCCAAGGGGACGGACCAATCTCTCAACGTGACCGTTCGCCTCGCCGACACGACGGGCGCTGTGGCGCAGGCGGTGAGCGCGATTCGGGTGGACAACCCCTAGACCGCGGTGCAGCGCTCGATGCGACGCAGGACTGTCCAAAGGCGCTTTAGGGCAGCGGCATCGAAAGCGCGACCGATGTGGGCGCAAGGGTTATTTGTGGACCGTCTTTCGGCAGCGGCCAGAGCCAAAGCGCAAGGCTTGTGCCGAGCGCAGCAGCACCGGTGGCATAACCCACAATCGCCCATGTTCTTTGGCTTTCAGCGCGCTGACGTAGGCTGAATGCCTCGTCCACTCCGTCGAGGTTCGGTGCGCCGCCCGGGCCCGCATATTGCGTGTCAAAGACGCGCCAGGTCGCCGCCGATTGGAGATGCAATACCACCCCTGTGGCGACACTGGCCGCTGCCAGTCCGGTGAGGCCCCAAGCCACGGGCTTTCGCCATTCCCGAAACGTTGGGGTAGGGCGAGGCGCAGGTATCTCGAGCGCCGCGTTGCGCACTCGAGGGCTGGCTGCACCGGTTGCGGCGAAACGTCCGAGGTCCAAGATCGCCTCAGGGTTTCCCTTGGCCATGTCAAAGGGGATGCCACCTTCACGCGTTCGCTGCCCACGGGTGCCGTCGACAACCGTGGCGGTCAACCAGCGCTGTCCGGCTTGGGCCGCGCCAAGTGAAACGAGAATCATGTCGTCCACTTCCAGAAGGCCCGCGAGATGAAAGGCATGTCCAAGCAGGTCTTGGGGCGGGCTTGCCAAGCACGGAACACGCTCGTTGCGCAGGGCGCCTTCAAAGCCCAGGTCAACGCTGACTGTTGTGGCAGCATTCGCGTGAATGGTTCGTGGGAGCGCGGCCAGCCCTTGAGACTCCAGCGCGAGAAAATAGTCACCCGGTGGCACGAGAATCGTCAGAGGGGTCGTTCCCGCCTTTGTGCCGTCCAAAAAGACGCCCGCACCCGAAGGGCGCGAACGTATCTGCAACTCGACGCGCTGCGCGTTTTGGACAGCCGCTCGAAGTCGCTCAAACCGCGCACGCAGCATGGGCGAAAACTCGTCTGCGCTGAGCGCATGCTGAGGGCGTGTTCGCAGCACGCGAGTGAGTGATTCGTCGGCGGCTTCGTTTCTTTTCAGGGCGCGCAGCGCCAAGGACTCCAGGACCCTCGCCTCGGTCAAGAGTTCTGCTTGTTCCCGGCCAGGCGGAAGCCGTTCGATGTCCGCGACCAAGGGTGACAGTCGCTCTAAGCACTTGGCGAGCGCGCCGTTGTAGAAGAGCCCCTGGGTCGCCTTGAGCGTCAGTTGGAGGGCCTGGGGGGAAGGGGGGACGGCGCGTTGTGCGCGCTGTTCGATGTCTGCTTCGGAGGCCACAAATGCTTCGCCAAGCTCTTGCGCGAGTGCGGACCGCAGTGCGCGTGTCTGTGAAGCGAGATCAGCATCCGAGCAGTGTTCTGCGGCAACGACTGCGGCCCTGCGCGGCAAGGGCGCGGCAGCGTTGAGCACGGAAAGAAGCGCGGATAGCACGTACGGCATGCGAGCCGCGCATAACATGCGCCGCGCCATTGCCCCAAGGCGTCTGAATCCCTGTTCGAGCGCACGGGGGTTGAGGTAAACGGTGTGGACGATGGCGTCCTGGTCGAGATGGCTCTTTTTTGGGGTGCTGCTCTTGGCCCCGGTGGGGATGGCGGGCTCACGTTGGGCGATTCATCCAGTGGTTGTTCTCTCTGACGAAAATACCGAAAAAGAGGCGCTCGAACGTGCTCTGGAAAAGCGTCTGAGCCAGCGGAATCTTGACGCTGTGCCGGCGAGTTGTGTCGCAAAGTTCGTCGCCTCGAAGCCGGGTGCTTCGTGTGCCGCCGACGAGAGCTGCCTTGCGCAGTTGGCAGCGGCCTGCGGCGCAGAACGCGCTCTCTACGTGGCCGTTCACATTGCGCCAGCGCGGTGGGTGTTTTCAGGAAGCGTCGTCAGCGCCGCGGGGACATTGGACCGGGCGGCGTCAGGCTTTGTCGTTCGTCGTGAGGAGAAGGCTGGGCGGGACGCTGCAAGCGAAGGCCTTGAACGATTTTTGGATGAGTCGCTGGGGATCGATGACTTGGACCTCGCCCCGCTCGTTCAGGAACGTGTTGTCCCCAGTGTGCCTGCCGCATCCGTAGCGCTTCAGTCTTCTTCTGGACCGTCTCCCTGGCGCATTGCGGGGTGGACCGGCGTGGGCGTGGGGGCTGGACTTGGAGCGGCCGCGGGAATCTTGCGCTGGACTTCGGAGGCGGACATCCAGCGGCTCCGCACGCGTTTGGACGGCGAGGGTAGGGTTCCCCGCGGAGATGCAGAGGGTGTCGCGCTGGACGCCTCCCTTCAGCGACGTGCCCGTTGGACCACGGGGCTGCTGGTAGGCGCAGGGGTGGTGGCCGTGGCTGGCACACTGATGGTGGTCTTCGCGCCCGGTGCGACGGTGACGCCGAGTCTTGCGGTGACCGACAAAGAGGCCGTGGCAGGTCTTCAAGGCAGTTTCTAGGAGCGCGGTCATGTCAGAGCCATCGAGCGAGTCCGAACCCGGTTTTCTGGAAGGGCTCTTTGGCATCAAAGTGGGCGCCTGGCCGATTCTGCGGCCGTGGTTTGCATTGCGAAGCGACACGCGGGTCGCCTGGACGGCGGCATTGCTCGGCGTGTTGTTGTTCGTTCCGTACCTGGGTTCTGTCGGACTGTGGGACCCCTGGGAAGCTCACTATGCAGAAGTGGGACGCGAGATGTTGGCGCGTCGAGACTTCGTGTTTCCATTCTGGGAAAGCAGTTGGTTTTTCTCCAAGCCCCCGCTGACGATGTGGTTGTCGGTGTTGGGCATGTGGGCTGTGGGAACCGATCGGTCCGAGGGCGCGCTCGCCTTGCTGACGGAGTGGGGTGTCAGGCTTCCTTTCGCCTTGAGTTCGATTGCGGCCCTGACACTCTTGGCGCTGGCGCTGGCGCGTCTGGTGAACAGCCGCGTGGGGCTCTTGGCAGCTTTCGCCCTTGCCACGTTCCCCCAGTTTGGTCTCATTTCTCGCCAAGCTGTGACGGACACGCCGTTTCTGGCGGCCATCACTGCGGCCTTCGCCTGCGCGCTGCTGGCCCAGTTTGACGCGCAAACAAAACACCGAGTTGCCTTCTGGATGGGCTTCTACGTGCTGACCGGTCTCGCCGTGTTGGCGAAGGGGCTCTTGGGGTTTTTGCCCGCGGTCGTTTTTGCGGTTTTTGTCTTTACCTGTGTCTTGTCGTGGGCCGAGGAGATGTGGCTCGACCACGCGCGGTGGCTCGTGTCATCCAAGTTTCGAGCGCGCGTGCGGCATGGCGAACGGTCCATGCCTGAAGTGTGGGAACAGCTCGCTCGGATGAGGTTTGTGAGTGGGTTCATCGTGCTGCTGGCAGTGTGCGCGCCCTGGTATGTGACGTTGTTCTTGTTCGAGGGCACAGACGATGAAGGCAAGCGGTTTTGGTACCGCTTTCTGATTCATGACCACCTCAATCGCCTGGGTGCCGGCGTGCACACCACAACCCCTGGGGGCTCATTCACCTACTTTGTCGAGCAAGCAGGGTACGCCGTTTTCCCCTGGGTGGCCGCCGTACCCGGTGCGTTGGGTGTCTTGGCGCAGACGCGTTTTCGGGAGCGGTCGGTTCCCGAACAAGTGATGGCCGCCTTTGCGATTTGGACGCTGGGCGCCTTCGCGCTTGTCGCTTTCTCGGCCACCAAGTTCCATCACTATCTGCTGCCTGTATTGCCGGGGCTGGCGGTGGGTATCGCCGTCTTTGGGGAGCGCGTGTGGCGCGAGGGGGTCGGGCGTCATGCGGGCAGCGCTTTGCTCGGCATGGTGCTGCTGGGGTTGGTCACAAAAGACTTGCTGACAGGACCCACCGCCAACGAGCGAGGCGCGCTGTACGGCGGCTTCAAAAACTTTACCGACCTGTTCGTCTACAACTACGACCGCCCTTACCCAGCTGAGCTGTTGACCCAACCGATGAGAGGGTTTGCGGGGCAGGCGCTCCGCGTGGGCGATGTTTTCGGTGGATTGCTTTTCGCGCTCGGTGCGTATTTCGCCGTGGAGTCGCACCTCGGCCTTCCGCGCCGTTGGGCAGCAAGAGGCATGGGCGTTGCCGTCGTCGCGATGGGGCTTGCGGTGCTTCTGGGGGGTTCGGGCGGGCGCGGGAGTCTTGCGGTGCCCATGGCCATCGCCGGCGGCGTATTCACGGCATACGCCGCATGGCTTCTGACGCGTGCACCAGGGGAAGAACGCTGGACCCTTGCAGGGTTTCTTTCAGTGGGCGTTGTGTCGTTTGTGTTGGGCTACGCGTGGGGTGAGCCGTTGGCAGAGTTGCTCGCGCCCACAGCGAACCTCAAGACGGTTCTGACGTACACGCTGTGGGGTGGCTTCGCGATCTTGGGTGTGGCGTTGTTGTGGCGCAACACGCGTGCCCTCGCCTCCGCTTGGGTGCTGGGTACCCTGGCTTTCTCGGTGTGGTTGGGTTGGGACCATTGGGTCGCCCTGTCCCACCACTGGACGCAACGCGACTTGTTCTGGCGCTATTTCGCCGAACGAAGCGTCGGTGAGCCCGTGGCGGCCTACTTGATGAACTGGCGCGGCGAGACTTTCTATTCACGCAATACCGTCAAACAAATTCCGCTCGCTGACGCGAGCCGTCGGTTGCAAGCGTACGCCAGCGGGCCAGGGCGGGAGTGGGCGCTTGTCGAGCACGCCCGGCTTTCAGCCCTGCGCAATGCACTGACGCCGGGCTACCAGGTCAACGTCGTCGAGCGTGACATCAGCAACAAGTTCGTGCTGGTGACCATCGATTGAGCCCGATTGAAGTCGAGCAGCTCGGCAAGCGTTTTGGGGAGCGCATCGCCGTCGAAGCCGTCACGTTCTCGGTGTCCTCGGGAGAAGTGTTTGGTCTTTTGGGGCCCAACGGGGCAGGCAAGACAACAACGGTGAGAATGTTGGCCGGGCTGCTGCGTCCGTCGTCGGGTCGGGCGAGGGTCGCAGGACACTGGGTGTCAGAAGAGCGCAATGACTTGCGGTGCAGGGTCGGTTTTCTCCCCGAGCAGCCTGGCCTGTACGACCGTCTCACCGCCGAAGAGAACCTGCGTTTCTTCATGCGGCTCTATGAGGTGGATGAGCGCGTCGTTTGGCCCTTGGCGCAGTCGCTCCTCACACGCTTTGGGCTCTCCGGACGAGAGTCGGAGCCGACCGGGAGGTACTCCAAGGGCATGCGCCAAAAGCTGGCCTTGGTACGAGCGCTCATTCATTCCCCACAAGTCATTTTTCTGGATGAGCCGACGTCGGGATTGGACCCAGAGTCCGCGCGTGTGGTGCGGGACGTCATTGCCGAACTCGCCACCGAGGGCAGGGCCGTGGTTTTATGCTCTCACAATTTGGGCGAAGTGGAGCGCCTCTGCCATCGTATTGGCATTGTGAAAGGGCACCTCCGTGCGCTGGGAACTGTGTCGGAGCTGCGGGGTGGAGAGCCGGGGGTTGAGGTTGAGCTGGACGGTGACGCCAGTCCTTTTCGAGAGACGCTCAGGGCCCTCCCTGCGCTCAGCGTCAACGGTTCGAAGTTGTTCCTCACGCTTCGCGCGCCCGAACACATCCCGGACGTTGTCGCGCTCTTGACCCGCGCGGGCGCACGAATCGTTCGCGTCCAGCCCAGGCAGCGCTCGCTCGAAGACCTCTACTTGGAAGCGGTCTCAGATGGGCCGGAGGCGCCGCCGTGAGTCCTTTCCCAAGCTTCACTGCAAGTTTTCATTGGCGACGCGCGCAGGCGGTGTTCTCGAAAGACTGGACCGAGTTGCTCAAGAACAAAGCGCTTCTGTTGTCGATGATGGTGCTGCCGCTCGTTTTGGTGGTTGTCCCCACCGGAATGGTTTGGGCTTACGCACACACCACTGATGACGCGTCTTTGCGACAAATGGCTCTATTTTACGAACCCAATTTTCCCGCGCATGAAAACGCGGCCCTGTTTCTGGCGCGTCGCGCACTGATGGATTGGTTCGGGTTGTTTCTTTTGATGCCGGTGTTTGTGCCAATTCTGATTTCGTCGCAAAGCGTCGCAGGTGAAAAGGAACGGCGCACGCTGGAGCCACTGCTCGCGTCGCCCGTGACCGCGGTTGAGTTGGTGGTGGGCAAGAGTTTGGCCTCGCTGGTTCCGGCCGTGGCATTGTGCTGGGTCGCTTTTCTGCTCTTGTGCGTGTCGGTGAATTTTGCTGGCCGGGCGTTTGGCGCCGGGTGGCTGTTGCCCGACAGCATGTGGGTTTTCGGCGTGGGCGTCATCGCACCCTTGTTCGCGTTTTTCGGGAACGGCGTGGCAGTTCTCGTATCGGCGCGTGTCATGGATGCGCGTTTGGCACAGCAGCTTTCGGGTGTCGTCGTGTTGCCCCTGTTGGCGTTGGTGGGTGCGCAGCTCACGGGCGTTTTGCGCGCGGGCCCCGCGTACTATGCGACGCAAGGGGCAGTCGTGCTTGTCATGGATGTCCTCTTGCTCGCCGCCGCCGTGCCGCTCTTTGACCGTGACCGCTTGGTCAGCCGTTGGGGGTAGACCAGGGCCCTAAGCTCGAATCTCAATCCGGCACCGGTCTGGCCGCTTTCCAAGCCCGTTGGAGGCGTTCAAGCATCGGCTCAACCCGCAAGCCCTTGTCACCCCACGTCGCGGGAATCTCTTCTGCGCTTTGCGCATTGCCTTGCGCCCAAAGCGTTTTCAGAAACTCGCCCGCACGGGGTTGTGTCCACCACGCATCTCCAAAGCGCGCGCGCAAGACACCTTGCAGCTGGCCCGCCAGAAGCCAGGCCGCAAGTGCGTCCGCGGATGCGTAGGTGAGGTCGCGCTCAAGAGGGGCGCGCGCTTCGTCGTCGGCACCGGTAGGGAACCCCAGCGCTCGAGCGGTCACTTTCTTGTAAAGCGCCTGGCGTTCCGGCGCCGAAGCCTTCCCAACGCCCACCGCGTACAGCAATTGCCCTGCTGCGCGCCGAACAACGAACAGATGGTAGGCCGCCGCCGCCGCCAAGTATCGGGAGAGTCGCGGGCCGCTGAGCCCCGCTTGCTGCTTGAGCCAAGTGGGGTCCTCGACGAGGTCCTGAAAAACAAGACCAAACGCGCGGCCGACAACGGGGCTTCCCAGCACCGAGAGCTCAAACCGGGCCTCTTTGTTATGGCAGTCCCGAAACGCGAGTGCGAGATGGTGCAGCAAGGAGGCCTGATCGCTAAGCCCGCCCGATAATTTCATCGAGACCCGAACGTCGTGAGGAATGTCCACCGCCAGCGCGAGCGGGCGCGGTTGCTGAGTCTTGTTGTCCTCCAGATGAAGTTTGGGCGCCAACGGCCCCTCCAGCGCAAAGCCCAAGCCGGAAAACGTTGCCCGTGCGCGCGAAAGCAACGCATGTTTTGGAAAGTCCGCATCGACGCCCATCGGCCGAAACAGCCGGGGCAAATCGGCCCGCGTGAGTTGCGCCAGGGGGATGCCGAGTTCGCGTTTGGCCAAATCGTCCATGACGCGTTGATAGTCCGCTGTTGTGGTGTCGAGCAGGTCGGAAGCCAACTTCGCGAGTGCGGCCACATCACCCGAACGAATCGCGTGCGCGAAAGACTCTGTGGAAGCGTGGCCAAGCTCGCGCACGGTTTTCTCGAGTTGCGCTTCTTCCGTGGCGCGCAACCCGGTCAGTTGCTGAACGGCAGGGGTGGCCGAAGCGTAAATCGCCGCGCGGCGTGACGGCTGCTTTTCGTTGGCCAGCGTGCGTTCCAAGTCACGGAGCGGCAAGCTGTCGTTTTCGAACGAAAACATCATCGTCGCGGCTGCGGTCGCGGCGTCTGCCGCGGCGGCAAAGGTGCGCGCGGAGACGTACTCGCCGGCAAGGTAGTTGCGCAGATGAGACAGGGCGCGTTTTTCACGACCATCGGACGAGCGCGCCCAAAGGGCATCCACTCGCGCAATCGAGTGCGCAGAGAAAACGTGGTCCTTCCCCGTGTATGTGGGCTGAAGGTCGAGTGCGTCGCCGTTCACCCAATGTTTCCAAACACGCTCGTTCTGAGCGCGAAGGAGCGTTTTGGCCGCTGCGGCAGTTTGCGCCACTTCAGACCGCAGCGCGTCGGTCGGGCTGTCGGTGAAGGCACCGGACGAGGTGGCGCAGGCAGTGGCCAAAGTGGATGCGACGAGAAGAGCGATTGGGCGCATGGGGCGCGCAATGTATCGTCGCTTTCGCCAATGCCCAACCCGAACTCATGGAAAGCTGCTCGCGCGCGTGTCGCGATGCAGGCGACGCTGCGCCAGTTTTTTGGCGCGCACGGTTTTCTTGAGGTGGAGACGCCTTGTTTGGTGGCCGCACCTGGCATGGAACCTCACATTCAGGCGTTTGAAGTCGCGTTTTCTCCCGACGCCGGCGTGTCCGCGGCGGCTTGCACGCTCTACCTTCACACCAGTCCTGAATACGCGATGAAGCGACTTTTGGCCGACGGCGCTGGGCCCATTTTTCAGCTGTCGCGCGTGTTTCGAAACGGCGAACTTTCGCCGACACACAACCCCGAATTCACCTTGCTGGAGTTCTACCGTCCGAACGCGGACTACAACGCCATCATGGCTGACCTCGAGCAAGCGCTGGCCGCCATCGAAGTCGCACTGTCCGGAAAGCCCTATTTCTCGCAAACGCCTTACATCCGTTTGACGGTGCGCGATGCGGTCCTGGCGGCGACAGGCGTCGACCTTGCCCGCTGCCCCGACGTCGCTTCGCTTCGCCAAGCTGCGCTGGGCTGTGGTGTCAAAGCCCAGCCAGACGACGGCTACGAAGACGTCTTCTTTCGCTTGTTTTTAGAAAAGGTGGAAGCGGGCCTGGGCCGCGAACGGCCTGTGTTCCTGGTGGACTACCCCGCGCCGTTGGCGGCGCTTGCACGACAAAAGCCCGGGCACCCCGATGTCGCCGAACGTTTCGAGCTCTATGGCGCAGGCCTAGAATTGGCGAACGGCTTCTCTGAATTGACCGACGCGGCCGAACAACGACGCCGCCTCGTCGAAGAGCGCGAATTGCGCGGTCGTGCGGGGAAGACGCAATACCCTCTGGACGAACGCTTCTTGTCGGCGCTGCCCAGCATGCCACCTTCCGGGGGCGTGGCGGTGGGACTCGACCGTGTTTTGATGGCCATTTTGGGCGCAACGCAAATCGAAGATGTCTTGTTGTTTCCAGCGAGCGGGTTCTTGCGATGAGCCTGCGGGCTTTTTTCGAAGACGCGAGCGCCAACGTGGCCACGCTGGCCGCCGCTGCGACGACAGTCGTTTCAGCGCCTTTGGCGGTTCATCGGTCGAGGCAAAGCCCAGAAGCAGCCGATGCTGTCGTGCGCGCTTGGGCAAAACGGATTTTGGCCGCGGCCCGCGTTCGCGTGGCGGTGGAAGGGCTAGCGCTTCTGCCGAAGCGTTCGGTCGTGTTCGTGGCGAACCACGAATCGCTTTTCGACCCGCTCCCCGTCGTCGCGTACGTGCCGCATCACATTCGTTTCGTCGTGAAGAAAGACCTGCTCAAAGTGCCGATTTTTGGGCCGGCACTTGTGGCCACGGGAAACGTGCCTGTGGACCGCAGCGGAGGAGAACAAGACAAAGAGGCGCTTTTGGGCGCCGTCGATGCGGTTCGTGAACGCGTGAGCTTGCTCTTCTACCCGGAGGGCACGCGCAGCGCAGATGGCCGCGTGCAGCCTTTCAAGAAAGGCGCTGCGGTGTTGGCACTGACGGCGCAGGTCCCGATTGTCCCGCTGGGTTGCGCAGGGGGGCGGGACATTGTTCCCAAAGGCCGGCTCTGGATTCGCAGCGGCAGGCGGCTGGCACTGGTTGTTGGGTCGCCCATCTCCACAGTCGGTCGTGGGCTCGACGAGCGGGATGCGGTGATTGCCGAAGCGAAAGCAGGCGTCGAAGCCGCACTCCGTCGCGCGCGTGAAATTCTCAAAGGAGCAGAGTGATGGCGGAGTCAGTCGCAACCCCCCGGGCGCTGTCGTTCGCAGCGCACCCCTGGCACGGCGTGTCGTCTCATGCGCAGCCCGAAGGCGCGGTGATCGCGTACATCGAAATCGTTCCGCTCGATGCCGTGAAATACGAGCTCGACAAAGCGTCGGGCCTTCTTCGCGTGGACCGGCCGCAGCGTTTTTCCAGCGCATGCCCAACCCTGTACGGTTTTGTGCCGCAAACGTACTGCGGTGAAGAAGTGGGACAGCGGTGCACGGAGCGCACAGGCATTGCCAGTCGGGGCGACGGCGACCCGCTGGACATCTGCGTCCTGAGTGAACGGCCTTTTGGGCAAGGGGGCTTTCTGCTGAAAGCGCTGATTCTCGGTGGCTTGCGCATGGTGGATGCCGGACAGGCCGACGACAAACTGATTGGCGTCTTAGAGGGCGATGCGGCTTTCGGCGACGCAAAAGACATTGCCGAAGTGCCTCTCGCGCTCTTGGACCGCTTGCGTCACTATTTTCTCACCTACAAACAGTTCCCAGGTGATGAGCCCCGGCGTGTGCGCATTGCTGAAACGTACGGTCGAGCAGAAGCGCTGGAAGTCTTGCGCAGAAGCCGCTTGGACTACGCGCAAACGTTCGGCGACCCTGCGTCGCGCGTTAACCTGCTTGGCGCATCGCAACACTGAGTCGATGCCATTCAGACAGAGGCTTGGGGGAAGGGGTTTCTTCTCCCACCGCCGCTGTCGCTTCGAGACGCCGGATCAGGGCATCCATGTTCGCAGCGGGCGGCTCCTTTTGAGGGCCTGTTCTGCGATGACAAAAGAAAGTGCGACAGCCGAGCGGCCGAGCGGCGTACACGGTGCAGCGATGGCCAGCGGCGTCGAGAAACGGGCAAGCGCCGTCAGGCCGTTCGGGCGGAAGCGGTCGTTCATGGGCCTCGAGGGCATCCATCAAGAGTTCCCATTCGGGCGCGTAGAGCCACGGTTCTTTTCCCCGCGCCGTCAGCTGACAACATTCAGCGGTGGCCGGGCAACTGTAGGGCGCGTAAAGCGCGTCGGCCTCACGCAACACGGCTTGCGTGTTTTGAAACGCACTCAAGCAACGACTCGAAGCACAAAGCACTTCAGGTAGCGGGTTTCGCGAAGCTGAAGCAGCACGGGGTGGTCGCGCGAGGCCCCCCGCCGTTCGATGATTTGAACGCGCTTTTTCGCATCGGCCGCTGCTGACTCCAGAAGGGCTTCAAAGCGTTGCTCATCCACGTGGTAGGTGCAGCTGGCGGTGATGAGATGCCCGCCTGGGCGAAGCAGCATCAGCGCTCGAAGGTTGAGCTCTTTGTAGCCACGCACCGCGCCATCAATCGCGCCGCGGTTTTTGGCAAAAGAGGGTGGGTCGAGAACGATGGTGTCGTATTGCTTTCCTTCGTCGACGGCGTCACGAAGAAAGTCAAAAGCATTGGCCTCGACGACTTCAACGTTGGAAATTCCCGCGCGTGTCGAACGCTCGCGCAAAGTCGCGCATGCCGCCGCTGAAATTTCCACAGCGGTGACGGTGCGGGCACGCTGCGCCAGCTGCAGCGCGAAGCCGCCGTGGTAGCTGAAACAGTCCAAGGCGTCGCCCTGGGCATACGCTTTGGACAGAACGTGGTTCTCGCGCTGGTCAAGGAAGGCGCCCGTTTTTTGCCCCGCAAGCAGGTCGGCGACCGATTCGACGTCGCCTTCGCGAAACGGCACGAGGGGAGGAACCTCGCCGCGGAGAACGCCCTTCTCTTGAGGCAACCCTTCGAGAAGGCGGACTTGTCCGTCTGAACGGTTGACGATTCCTTTGGGCGAAAAATGACGCCACAAGGTTTCAAGCCATTCTGTTTTTCGCGCTTCGGCCCCCTGAATCAGAAACTGCACGCAAAGGTAGTCGCCGTAACGGTCGACAATGAGGCCTGGCAGCAAGTCCGACTCGCCATGAACGACCCGGTAGGTGTCCTCGCCCGGGAAAACGTTTCGGCGAAGCGAATCCGCCAGCGCAAGCCGCTGCGCGAAAAACGGGGCATCGACAGTGGTGTCGTTCCACGCCAGCCAACGAAGCGCGATTTTGGATTTGGACGAATAGAAGGCCTGACCCAAGAAGTGGCCGCGTTCATCGGCGACACGCACGACTTCGCCGCCGGCAAGCTGCTTGGGCTCGCGCGCGAGGTCCGACCGATAAATCCAAGGATGTGCTGCCTTCCAGCGCTCCACGCCGCGCCGTGCAAGACGAACTTCTGGGGATTTCATGCCGCCCTTCTACACGACGCCGCCCCAAGGCACATCGCCCGGGAACAAGTGCGAGGCACAAGTGCCAGGCACAGATGAAGGCCCCGTAGTACGCTTCATGCGGCCTTGAACCCCCCGCTGCGCTACGAGCTCCTGCTCAACCGACGGCCCGGCGACGCGCTTTCGCCGCAAGCGGTGTTCGCCGCGCTGGCCGTGCACCACCCCGTGCTGGGCCACGACGCTTCGCGCAGTTGGCAGTGGGATAAGGCTGCGCTGCCGGCTGAAACGGTACTGGAGGAAGGCGCACCGATTGCGGTGTGTGTGGCCATCGGGCTTGGCGAGGAAGCAACCTTCGTCGAGGACGTCGTGCGCTGCTTGGCGCAAATCGCGACCGAACAAAACCTCAACCTGTTTGACGCTCAGCTCGGCGATGCTGTTACCGCGCTTGATGGCAGCCGCGTGTCAGGGCGGTACGCCGAGATGGCGAAATACGCCGGCGCGATGATGGGCCTTCCCGAAGCGCTTCCGGCCGCTTTCCCCACGCCGCACGAACGCTTTTCGGCGAACACGAAAGTGCTACTCGCCGCGGCGGCCGTTTTGCTCGTCCTTGCGTTGTTGCTGACGTAGAGCGCCAAGCGTGTCGATGCGCGCTGGACCAACAGCGCTCAATCGCGTTGTCTTCGAGCAAACACCTTTCGTCCCCGAATTTTGGTCCGTCGAAGTGCCTCGAGCACGCGCTCTGCGTCGCGCGCAGTGACTTCGACGAAGGCGTGTGCGTCTTCGATCTGAATCGCGCCGACGGACTTGGGAGGAAGCTTCGCTTCGTTGACGATCGCGCCAACCAGGTCGGCCGGGCGCAGGCCAGCACGCTTTCCCAACCCAATGAAGAGCCGCTGCTTCGCCGAACTCCTTTCCGGGCGCTGCCCTCCTCGCACGTCGCGGACCGGCTCGGTCCGCTTGGGCGCAGAAGCCGTTGCAGGCACCTCCGTGGGGTCAAGGGTCCCATCATGGCGCGCTTCGTGGAGCCCTTTGATGGCGGCTGCCGCGAGCGTCTCGACCGGAAACTCTCGCGCCAGTTCCTCGACGAGTGGCCGGTATGCCTCGAGCTCACCCGACGCCAGCAGCTCGCGCAACACCGCACGGGTGAGGGTCAACCGATGCGTCTCGACATCGCCCACCGTGGGCACCTTCGCGATCTGAATGGGCTGCCGAGTGGCTCGCTCGATGGTGCTCAGGAGGCGCGCCTCTCGTGGCTCCACGAGCGTAATCGCCACGCCCTCACGCTTCGCGCGCCCCGTCCGACCGATGCGATGCACGTACACCTCCGGCGAGGTGGGCAGGTCGTAGTTCACCACATGGGAGAGGTGGTTGATGTCGAGACCCCGGGCGGCCACGTCAGTCGCCACCAGCAGCTCGGCCTCGCGCGCTTTGAAGCGCTTCATCACGCGGTCGCGCTGGTCCTGACTCATTCCCCCGTGGAGTGACTCGGTGCGCAGGCCATGACCCTGGAGATTCTCCGCAAGAAGGTCCACTTCGTTCCGAGTTCGACAGAAGACAAGCGCCTGGGTCGGTGCCTCGAGGTCCAGGACTCTAGCGAGCGTGATCAGCTTGAACTGCTTGGGCGTGACGTAGGCGGTCTGCCGAACGCGAGGCAGTGTCCCGGCCGCGGGACGCTCGGCCGTGAGCTTTAGCCTCGCTGGAGATTTCAGATGCTTCTCGGCAATCGCCGCAATCCGCGGCGGGAGCGTGGCAGAGAACAGCGCGGTCTGACGTTTCGCAGGAACTGCGCTGAGGATGGTGTCCAGGTCTTCTGCAAAACCCATGTCGAGCATCTCGTCGGCCTCGTCCAGCACGACCGTCTTCACGGTGTCCAGCTTGAGGGACTTGCGACGCAGGTGATCGAGCGCTCGTCCTGGCGTGGCGACCACCACATCCACGCCACCCTTCAATCGGCGCAACTGCTGACCCATCTCCTGGCCGCCGTATACTGCGAGCACGCGCACCCCGAGCCGCTTGCCGTAGCGAAAAACTGCCTCCGCGACCTGCATCGCCAGCTCGCGTGTCGGAACCAAAATGAGCGCCGTCGTTTGAAAGGGCCCGGACTCTCCGGGCAAAAAACGCTGGAGGAGAGGCAACGCGAATGCCGCCGTCTTCCCAGTCCCCGTCGCGGCCTGACCGATGAGGTCCTTCCCTGCGAGCAGGAGTGGAATGGCCTCGCGCTGAATGGGCGTCGGCTCCTCGTAGCCCAGCTCAGCGAGCGCAGCGACCAGCTCAGGCTTGAGCCCCAGCGCCTCAAAACCCTTCTCCTCGTTGGAAGTCACCATCGGTGTTCGAATCTCCTGATCGGCTCACATACACGCATCGGTACATGGGTACATGGGTACATGAGTACATGGGACGCACAGCAACTCTCCAACGCCCGGCCGCGACAATTGACGGATGCTGCCCCGGTCGCCGCCCCCGTTTGACGTCGTCCCCCAACGCTTCGGGCCTACAGCGACGTGCGTCGTCTTTGCTATCGACGGCGAATTACGCGATCTCCGGCGCGCGCGCGTTGCTGAAATCGGCAGGGCTCCAGGCTCGCGGGTCGTTGGATTGGGTGGGCTTGCCCAGAGACGTTCGAGCGATGATCAGGAGCTCGCCGCCGCTATGACTGGCCGACTCGTAACTTCGGCGCCGCTGTTCGGAAAATGAAGAAATGTCCGTTGGCCGGCTTTCGCACCGCAACACAATCCTGTTTGAAGGCCTAGACCGCTTCGGTGTCCCGGCTTACGCGAAAGAGCTGCTTGGCTTTCAGTTCGCACACGCGCGTTTCATTTGCGCACCACGGTCGTTCTAGCGACCGCTATGCGCGACACTTCCGAGGAGGTCACGAAGCTGCGCGAGAATCTGAGGCTGCTCATCGCGCAGCGCGCGCCAAGTGACCCGAATAGGCCGCCAACCCGCAGAAACGAGAGCATTGTGTCGGGCCACGTCGCTTTCCCAGGCGCGGCGACCTGAGTGAAAGCGATAGCCGTCTGCCTCCACGGCCACACGCTGGTCTGGCCAGGCAAAGTCCAAGACGGCCACGCCCCGCGCCGGGATCGGGACAACGTGTTGCAGCTGGGGCCGGGGGAGACCGGCTCGAGTGAACGCGCGAAGTGCCCACTGCTCGAGCGCGCTTTGAGTCCGAAACGCCTCCGGTGGTTCCTGGGAGAGCACTTCGCGAAGGCGGACGATGCCGGCTTTTCCCTGAGAGGGAAGGACGCGCAGGAGCGACACGAGTTCACCCTGCGAGGTGAGCCCACGCCGAACGGCGTCCTCCAAAAGAGATTGGAGGTCCAGACCTGGGTCGCCGGAGAGGTCGAACAGCGTTCGCGAAGGTGACGTGAGCGGAACGCCCGACCGCATGCGTTGCATCGAGCGGCCCAGTCGCCCCTGATGGAGAACAATCCACGGCGCGGGTCGTCTGAGATGCCTTTGGGTTGTGATGTGGACCTCAGCGTCCTTTGGTTTGAGCAAACCCCACAACGCCGCCGCCGACACATGGGATGTCGCCGCATTGGGGCCGGCCCAGAGCGTTGCCGCCATGGCTCGCACAGTCGCGTCTTGTGCGGCCCACCCCATCCTCATGACACCCGGGAGCATCCACTCCCAGTCGCCTCTCCTGAGGCGATGACGTACTTGAGATGGCGTCGCGCCCAGTTGCGTGACCTGCGTCATGTGGATAACGCCGTGTTGGCGCCGTGCGAGTTGCACAACAAGCTTATCCAACGTTCGCGGCGTCATTCCCCAACGGCAAGCCAGATTCGTGCCATCGGAACCGTTGCGCACCCAGGTCGCTGGGACGACCCTGGTGCGCGACACTTCGTGCGCTAGCCCCGCTGCTTCACGATCCGCCAACAGCGGTGACTGTCTTTCCGGGTGAAGTCCTCGGGGATGGACGCGGGGGTGAGCTCTTCGACGGTGGCGTCGAGGTTTTTGGCGCGCCACTCGAAACCGAAGCGATTCGTTGAAAAATAAAGGACGCCGGACGGGCTGAGGACGCGCAACGCCTCGACAAGGAGTTTGGGGTGGTCGCGCTGGATGTCGAGGTCGCCCTTCATGTTGCGGGACGTCGAAAAAGAAGGTGGGTCTAGGACGATAAGGTCGAAGCTCGAGGCCGCGGCACGCTGAAGAAACTGGGCTGCGTCTTCGCGAACGAAAGCATGGGCGCGGCCAGCGAGTTTGTTGAGCACAAAGTTTTCGCGCGCCCAATCGAGATACGTTTCAGACAAGTCCACCGTTGTTGTCGTCGCGGCACCGCCCGCCCCAGCGTAGACGCTAAAGCTTCCCGTATAGCCGTAGAGGTTGAGGAACCGTTGAGCCTTCGCTTCGGAACGAACCTTGGCGCGCGTGTTTCGGTGGTCCAGGAAAAGCCCGGTGTCGAGGAAGTCTTCCAAATTCACCCAGAAACGAAGGCCTTGTTCCTCGACGACGAAGCGTTCATTGCGGTGCGCGCGCCGCTCGTATTGCCCACCCAGCACGCCAGCCGGCAAATGCGTTTTCCAATGTTGGCGCTCCGATGGGATGCCCAAAGCTTCGACGATGGCCGCTTGGTGCGTGGCCCGCTGCGTTTCTGTGCCTGAACGAATCGCTTTTCGCCGGGGGTATTCACTGATGTGCGCGTGGTCGTCGTAAATGTCCACAGCGAGCGGGTGTTCGGGAATGTCGCGGTCGTAAACGCGAAACGCAGTGACGCCGATCCGCGCGGCCCAACGTTGGCGGTGGCGCCAATTCTTGGCGAGTCGGTTGGCGAAATCGCTGCTCAAAACGGCGAGACTCCCGCGGGCCTTGTGTGCTTAGTGTCGCGCATGCGTTTTGACACGAAAGCGATTCACGCTGGCCAAAAACCAGACCCCACGACCGGCGCGGTGATGACGCCTGTCTATTACACGTCGACCTACGTCCAAGACGGACCCGGCGAGCACAAAGGCTACGAATACAGTCGAACGCAGAACCCCACGCGCCACGCGCTTGAGGCGTGTTTGGCGGCGCTGGAGGGCGCGAGATACGGCGCAGCTTTCGCATCCGGTCTGGCGGCGACGGACATGGTGATGCACCTGCTCGATGCGGGAGACCACGTCATTTGCTCCGACGACGTTTACGGCGGCACGTTCCGCATTTTCGACAAAGTGTTTCGGCGGCACGGGCTGTCGTTTTCGTTTGTTGATTTGTCCGACGCCAAGGCGCTCGATGCAGCCTGGACCCCGAAGACGAAACTGGTGTGGCTCGAAAGCCCAACCAATCCGATGTTGAAACTCATCGACATCACGGCGGTGGCTGAACGCGCCAAGAAGAAGGGTGGTCTCACCGTTTGTGACAACACGTTCATGACGCCTTTCTTTCAGAACCCGCTGGCGCTGGGTGCAGACTTGGTCGTGCATTCCACAACGAAGTACTTGAACGGTCACAGCGACTGCATCGGGGGTTTCGCGTGCACGAACGATGAAGCCCTGTCTCAGCGCATGTACTTTCTGCAGAACGCCGTGGGCGGGGTGCCGTCGCCGATGGACAGTTTCTTGGTGATGCGCGGCGTGAAAACACTGCATGTCCGGATGCAGCGCCATGAACAGAACGCGTTACGCATCGCGGAATTCTTATCGGCTCATCCGCAGGCGGAAAAAGTTCGTTATCCAGGCCTGGAATCTCATTCTCAGCACGCGTTGGCGAAAAAGCAGATGCGCGGGTTTGGCGGAATGCTGACGTTCAACATCAAAGGTGGCCTGCCCGCAGCGCGGGCGTTTCTGAAGCATTGCGAGCTGTTCGCCTGCGCTGAGTCCCTGGGCGGCGTGGAGTCATTGATTGAGCATCCCGCGATCATGACGCACGCTTCCGTGCCCAAAGAGACGCGGGAGCAGCTGGGCATTGCAGATGGCTTTATTCGGCTGTCGGTGGGCATCGAGGACGTGGAAGACCTCATCGACGACCTGAAACAGGGGTTTTCAGCTGCACGGTAACGGCACAAGCTACTGAAATACCTATAGAATACCAGCTGCGTCAGGCGACGCTCAATCCACACCAGCGCTTAGAAACTTCCGCAGTGACTGAACGACAATGGCTCAGTCGTGCCGGACCCTAAAATTAAGCCAGGCCGAGGAAAATCTCCTCAACCAACCTCTGCTTCCACTGGAACCTCCGTCAGCAACAAGGGGAGGCGCGGGCCCGCCGATGCCGCGGGGCGCTCAGCGAGGGTTGGACAAGCGCGTCAGCCGAAAGCTGGCAAGGGAAAGGTGAAAGTTCAGGCGGAATCAGGGGTCGCCAGCGCGCAACAGCCTGACGCGTTCACGAATGCCCCCGCTGGAGCGAGCGTTGAAAGGTCGATAGGGCAGATTCTCCGGATCCCCCAGAGACCTCTTCCCATCCGTGCGATTGACGAATCACCAGTCAAGTTGGAGAAGTACATCCTTGAGAACCTTGACATCTTGGCCAAGGGGGCTGGCCACAACGCTTACAGAACCGCATGCCGGCGCCTCGGAAAAATGATTTTTCGCCAGCATCCCGATTTGGGTGTTTTTCGGCACATGCAAGCGAATCCGCGCATGCCAAAACACCTGATTCGGATTTCGACTCAGGGCACTGGCCCTTTCGGCAGAAAAACGCTGAACACGCTGACGACGCAGGCGCGTGTCGACCGCCATTTGATTTCGAACATTCATGCTGCCATCCGCGAAGAGTTTAAACTCTTCGGGGAAACCTTCCCCCAAGTCGGCGTGGGCAATGAGTTCGCCGCCGAGGACCGCAGTAGCGCGTTGGTTCTGAACATTGGTGTTCCACGCGAGGCGCTTGCGGACTGGGTGGGGGCGCTCCATGGCTCTCTCAACGCGCGCCTCCACATGGTCTATGCGAGATTCCTGCTGGAAAGTGCGGAGTTTTTTAGTGGACAACCCGACGCCAAAAGCCAAGCAAGGGCGGAGCGGATTCGCGCACAACTCGAATTGCTTCTGAAGTCTCAAGAAGCATTCGTGTTCGTGGGAATGAGTGAGCTCCAGCCTGAAGCTTCGCCTCAACACGTCGTTGGCGCCCATGCACTTGCGCTCGCGAAGTCCGCGGTGAACCGCATCCCCCAAGACCGTCGGCACGCTGGCCCAACGCCTCTGTCTATGCGAACTCGCACTGACGCCGACCGTCGGCAGGCTGAACTTTCTGAACATCAACTCAACGACGCAATCACCGCCGGAGCAGAGCTCTTTCACTCGCTTCGGGGGAAGCGCGTGCAGTTCGAAGGCAAGATGGTCGAGGTCGTTCACGAAGAACCGGGTACCGGGTACCTGCTTCACAACGAAGCGCTGCTCTTGGCGCACCGCGCCGAAAAGTTGCGCCCGGAGCGGCCCCAAGACGAAGCCATCCTTGATCAATTTCAACGCACGTTTCAGTTCACCCGCATTGTGGACTTTCCCTATCCCGGAACGTTCGCCCAGCTCGACGCGCTTCCGGCCCAGTGGGACGAGCTTCTGGCCCTTGCCCGCGCCCTTTACGGAGGGCAGAGCGTTTCGCGCGACCGCGTCGAGAAGGCGCTGACACTGACGCTCGACAACCGGCAGGCTTGCCGAAGCGGGCTTCCCTCGGCGTTCGCGTTTCGGGCTCGCTCTTGGAAATTTCGCGATCGCGCGTACCTGCATTTTGACGTGAAGGGGCTGAATGTTCTCGTGCAAAACGGGGCGGCTCGTGAACTCCAGAACCTTGCGACGATGCGTCAGCCAGGCGGGCCGGGGACACCTGTGCGGGACCTCGGTGAAACAGAAATTGTGAGGGGCACTTTTCGCGTGGGTGACCCCATCTGGGAGATGCTCCAAGACTACAAACGAAAAGCTTCACAGGCGGTCTCAGACGCTTACAGGGCGGTGGCTGGCACGCTGAATCCCAACGACCCGGCCGACGGGCAGTTGCTGACCGAGCTGCAAGACGCGTTGGCAGGTGTCCCTGAGGGCGAGCTGCGTTTCGAAGACGTTGAGGGCAAGGGGGATGAAATGAGCATCCAGCTGCCCATTGGACTCGTCACGAGTGAGCGGCACATGGCCACCTTGCTCCGCAAACTTGAAGAACTGAAGAAGGCGCTTCGGCTTCGCGTGTCTTTGAGCCGAGGACACGCTGAAAACGTGACATTCGGTCATGTCGAGCCCGCGCAATCCGAGGCAGTGAGCGTCGCAGATTCGAACGACCAACAAGTGAAAGAGATTGAAAAGCGCATTGACCTATTGGGCGACCGGGCAGGCCCGCTCAAAAATGGTCTTACCTACGACGTGACCGGCCGTCGCTACTTGGGGTTTGACCTTTCTACAGGCCAAGTCTTGAAGTTCACCCACGAACAGCTCGACGCCCACCTGACCTCACTGGGAAGCCCTCCGCTCGAGTAAGCTCCCCTCCTTTGCAAGGGGGCATTCGTGAAGAGTGAAGCATTGAAAGTGTCGGCTGTCGTGCCAGCTGAGCCGGCGGAAGTCTTCTCCGCGTGGCTCAATTCCAAGGCGCATACAGAATTCACGGGGGGTGGCCGCGCGACGGCTTCGCCGCGTGTGGGTGGGGCATTCACGGCATGGGATGGATACATCCGGGGGAGAAACCTCGAACTCGTTCCTGGACGAAGAATCGTTCAGTCCTGGCGCAGCACCGAGTTCCCGGAAGACGTCGGCGACTCCCGGCTCGAAGTCACGTTGGCGCGTACGGCGCAGGGGACGCGCGTGACCCTGAAGCACTCGAAGATTCCGGCGGGGCAGGCCAAGCAGTACGAAACCGGCTGGGTTGACTACTACCTGGCGCCGATGAAGACGTATTTCGCACGGCGCCCGAAAAAGGCAGCAGTTTCAAAGACGCGGCGCCCGCCAGTCTCACGGAACCGCCGAAAGACGGCGAAGGCGAAATAGACCTTTCAGTGCTCTCTGACAGGAAAGTTTCAACCAGAGTGTTCCTTCGGTTTGCAACAGGAAAGGATTCCAGGTTATCGGCATGCGTCGGGCGTCACTTTCGGCGCTGCATTGAGGAGAAAACATGAAGACGTTTTTGCGTGGTTTGGTGGCGGCGTTAGCAGTTTCTGGCGTTGCTATCGCAGGAGACATGGCGGCGAAGGCAGAAGCGGCCAAAGACGCGACTGTGAAGACGGGCACCGAGAAGGCGGCCGAAATCAAGACGGCGGCCACCCCGGCGGCCACCGACATCAAGACTGCGGTGACCGAGACCAAGACCGAAGTCAAAGGGACCCTGGATGCAGGCAAGACCGAGGCGAAGACCGCTCTGAAGAGCGCGAAGGCCGAGGCCAAAGCAGCCACCAAGGAAGGCAAAGCCGAAGCGAAAGCATTGGCTGGCAAAGGGATGAAGAAAGCTGAAGCCAAGGGGGCAGAAATTGTGCCGGCAGGTGCGGCCGTGCCCTCGACGCCTGCGGCTGCTCCTGCGAAAGCGACGGCTGCAGACGCGCACGCAGGTCACTAAAGCAGGCGGTCCTATTGGGTGCGCGGGTGGGGCGAACGCGTTTCGCTACGCCCGCGCAGCCAAGTATTCGATGAGGTCGATTTTGTTGACGATGCCGACGATGCGTTCGTTGTCGGTGACCACGGCGACTTGGTCCTGAGCAAAAACGTCGCGAAGCTTTTCAATCGGTGTGTTGGACGACACGATGCCTTGTAGCGGTGCGATCAGGGCGTCGATCGGGTCCTGGAGTTTCTGTTTCCCAGACACGACCGCGTTGAGCAGGTCCACCTCGTGCACCATCCCGCGCGTCTTTCCGGCGGCGTCAACCACAGGAAGTTGGCTGATGCCATGTTGGCGCATCGTGTGAACAATCGCTTCGGCTTTTTCACCCGGCTTGGCGGTGATGACGGTCTGCTTGCGGCCCGCGAGAAGGTCGCTCACTTTTCCGAGGCGGTCTTCGCCGAGGCCGTTGTCGCGCATCCATTCGTCCGAATAGAACTTGGAGATGTACATGCCGCCTGAGTCTGGGAGGACGCAAACGATGGTCTTGCCTTTGCCGACTTCTTTGGCGAGCTCCACGGCGATGTGAACTGCAGCGCCAGAAGACCCGCCGGCAAAAATGCCTTCTTCGCGGGCCAAACGCCTTGCGGCCGCAAAGCTTTGCTTGTCGTCGACTTGCCGGACGTCGTCGAGCACCGAAAAGTCCATCGCTTTGCACAGCATGTCTTCGCCGATGCCTTCCACTTTGTAGACGTGTGGTGTGCTGAGTTGCTTCGTCTTGAAATAGCTCGTGTAGACCGAGCCGATGGGGTCGACGCCGACGTTGCGAATGCTCGGCTTCTTTTCTTTGAGAAACTTGCCCGCGCCGCTCATCGTGCCGCCGGTGCCCAGCCCCGCCACGAAGTAGTCGAACTTGCCGTCGAGGTCGTCCCAGATTTCGGGGCCGGTGCTCTTGTAGTGCGCCGCGATGTTGTCGGGGTTGTGGTACTGGTTCAAAGCAAAGCTCCCGGGTGTTTCGCGCGCAATACGCTTAGCGGTTTCGTAGTAACTCTGCGGGCTGTCGGCCGGAACGTTGGTGGGCGTGACAACGACCTGCGCGCCCAGCGCTTTGAGGCGGTTTACTTTTTCCGAAGACATTTTGTCCGGCATCGTGAAGACGCACCGGTAGCCCTTCACCGCGGCGGCGAGGGCGACACCCATGCCGGTGTTGCCCGACGTGTTTTCGACGATGGTTCCACCGGGGCGCAGGAGGCCTTCGCGTTCGGCTTTCTCGATGATGTGGAGCGCCATCCGGTCTTTGATGGACGCGCCAGGGTTCATGAACTCGCACTTCACGTAAACGGTGGCGTCTTGGGGGCCGACCATCTTGTTGAGCTTCACCATCGGTGTGTGACCAATGGCTTGAAGGATGTTGTCGAAAACGCGCATGGGTTCTCCGCGAAGTGGCTTTACGTACGCTGAACGGGCAGGCCTTTCATGAGGGATTCCAGCCGTTCAAGGACTTCGGCTTTATAAACGCGCGACCCGCATTGCGGGCATGCGCCTTGAGGGACATGCGTGAGAACGACGGTTTTTCCCCGAACGTTCATGCGCACTTCCACAAACCTCTGCCCGTAAGTCCCCCCGCAGGGGCAACGGCCGTAGTCCGACTCCATAAGGTGGAGGTAAGCTACTTCATACTTTGACCAAACGGATCGACAGACCCTTGACGCCCTCACTCAGGCCACGAAGCGCTCCGAAGCCCCAGCATGCTCGCGGCGCCAGGGGTGCCCGGGGTGCCCGTCAGGCGCAGAAGTCGAATGAGCCCGAAGAGGGCGAATTCGGCCACGAGCATCATCTGGAGGACGACGAAGAAGCCCGCCGCATGGCGATGAAGACCGTCGCCGAAAAACACGACAAAGACGACGGACACGAGCAGGGTCAGCAGGGCCAGGCAAAAGGCCAGTTCAACAAGCGCCTGATGGAGCAGCAGCAGCGAGAAGTCGCCAAGCTGGCGCAGATGCGTCGGGACGGTTTCAAAACAGAAGCCCGTCCGCCCGCGGCTGCAGAACACGCGAAGCTTGAGGCGCCGGTAGCGCCACAGCCGCCCGTGCGGATGATGACGGGTGCACTGCACTTTTTGAACAACGCCAAGGACCCTGGCGAATTGTTTGAGCGCTTGGACCCTGATGGCCAAGAAGGGGGCGGTCAGGGGCAGGGGGAAGAAGGTGGCCCCGAGGCCCTGGACCCCGAGCTGCTGTCCGCGGTCGAGGAACTGGCACAGAAGCTGTCCGGTGTTCGCGGTGTGACGGCGGTGGCACCTGGGCGCAATGACGCGGGCGCATCCGTGGTGTTGGTGATGGCCGAGCCCGGGCTGACGCACGCCAGCTTTGACGAACGCATTCCACCGACCGTCGGGCGGTTCGAAACACTGGTCGCCCTACCGTTTGAAGCGCTACCTTTGCGACGCGAACGTTGGGGTTAGCCTTCTGATGAACATTGACGCTGCGTTGCGTGACCAAGTGGCGCGGGCCATCGGCCGTCAAGTCGATGCTGCGCCCATTCTCAAACTCAAGGGCGATGCGAGCAATCGTTCCTACTACCGCGTCGGGATGGCGCCCGAGAGCTGGGTGGTGATGGTGATGCCGCCCGATGGCCTCAAAAAGAGCGAAGAAGGCGGGGCGACAGATGCACCGCCCGAGTTGCCCTTCGTGAACGTGCATCGCTACTTGGAGCGCCTTCGGGTTCGGGTGCCCAAGATTCTGCGATTCGACGAACCGGCCGCCATGATGGTGCTGGAGGACTTGGGAGACGTCACATTTGAGCAAGCGCTCAAGTGTCACTCGCGCGAAGCACTCTATGGCCAGGCGGTCGACTTGCTGGCGGAGTTTCGCGCCCGCGCCGAGAAAGCGCCCGACCCCGCGTGTCTGGCTTACACGCGTGCATTCGACGAAGCGCTTTACGACTGGGAGTTGCACCACTTTCGCGAGTGGGGGCTTGAGGTGTGGAGCGGCAAGAAGCCCAGTGATGCGGAGCGCGCGGAGCTCGACGCGACGTTTCGGCGCATGGCCCAGAGCCTTGCCGCCGAACCGCGCGGCTTCACGCACCGCGACTATCAAAGCCGAAACCTCATGGTGAAGAACGACGAACTCATCGTCATCGACTTTCAAGACGCGCTCTTGGGGCCAAGGCAATACGACTTGGTCGCACTCTTGCGAGACAGTTACGTCGAACTCCCTCGCGATTTCGTGGAAGCGATGTTGATTCGCTACCTCGACAGCTTGGCTCGCGCCGGCGGTCCGAAACTCGACCGCGCGCAGTTCTTGGCCACGTTTGACTTGCTCACGATTCAGCGAAAACTCAAAGACGCGGGGCGGTTTGAGTACATCCATCGCGTGAAGAGCAATCCGGGGTTTCTCGTCTCCATTCCCGCGTCGTTGCGCTACGTCAAAGAGGCGTTTGGCCGGCAGCCCGAGTGGCAGCCGCTTCAAAAGCTGGTGGCCCGGTACGTGCCGGAGTTGGCGTGAGGGCCCCCTTCGCATGAAGGCCATGGTGCTGTGCGCCGGGCTGGGCACCCGCCTTCGCCCGCTCACTGACACTTGGCCCAAGCCGGCGATTCCGCTGCTGGGTATTCCCTTGTTCGAATACACGTTGGCCGGGCTCTACCGGGCCGGCGTTCGTCACGTGGGCATCAACACGCACCATCTGCCGGATGTCATGGCGCGTGTCGCGAAGGCGGCGTGCGAGCGAAGGGGTGTTTCGCTGGAAGTTTCACACGAGCCCGTCATTCAAGGGACAGGCGGCGGCATTCGAGGGCTGCGCGCGTTTCTGGCCGACGACGCTTTCATCGTGACCAACGGCGATATCCTCTACCCCCTCGACTTTGCGCAAGCGCTGGCGCAGCACCACGCAGGGGGCGCGGCTGCGAGCATGGTGCTTTTGCCGATGCCTGCGGGGGAAACGTACGCTGCTGTCGAGTGCGACGCTGACATGCAGGTCCGCCGCGTCGCTGGCCATGGCCCGGGCGGAGGCACGCTGTCGCCTTGGCACTTCACGGGCGTGCACATCCTTTCGCCCGTGGTTTTCGATTTCATGCGTGCCGGCGGGCCAGAAGACATCAATCGGGACGTTTATGTGCGCATGTTGGGAGCTGGCCAGCGCGTGTCGGGCATCGTGATGCCCGAATACTGGTCGGACTTGGGAACGCCCAAGCGCTACCTGGCGACGCAGACGGCGCTGCTCACGGGCCAGGTTGACTTGCTGAAAAAACTGGGACTCTCCGCGCAGTCCCCTGTTGCGCCAGGCGCGGTGATTGAACCGGGCGCACAGGTAGGACCGCGTGTGTACGTGGGCAAGGGTGCCAGAATCTGCAGAGGTGCGAGAGTCGTTGACGCCGCCGTGTTGGACAACACCACGATCGCTTCGGGCGAGGTCTGCGAGCGGGTGATCGCCTGGGGCGAGCACCGCTTGAGGGCGTGAGGGCTACTGGTAGCGCGTGAGCACGCACGTCACGTTGTCGTTACCACCCGCGGCGTTCGCAAGCCCGATGAGCTGCTCGCAGGCGCGATCAAGATCCGACGTCGAGTTGAGGACTTCGGTGATTTGAGAGTCGGGGACCATGCCCGACAGCCCATCTGAGCACAGCAAGAAGACGTCGCCTGGCTTGGGGTCAACGCGCGAGACATCCACCTGCACGGTATCTTTCATGCCCAAAGCGCGCACAATGACATTCTTGTGAGGGAACGCCTCGATTTCCTCGGGCGTCATTTTCTTCGCCTTCATGTAGTCGTTGAGCAGCGAGTGGTCTTCGGTCAGCTGCATGAGGATGCCGTTTCGGAACGTGTAAACCCTGCTGTCGCCGACGTGTCCGACGTACGCCGCATCGGGCGTGAAATGAATACAAACAAGTGTCGTGCCCATCCCCCGGTAGCGCGGGTCGGTGTTCGAACGCTCAAAAATTCGCGTGTTGGCCAGCTTGATGCCGACGGCAAGCCGGTTCTCGTCGTAGTTTTTCCCCTTCTCCATTTTGAAGGGCCACGTGGCGTCGTGGTCTTTGGCCGTAAATCGAAAAAACTCAGCGATTTCTTCAACGGCGATGCGCGAAGCGATTTCGCCGGACGAGTGCCCGCCCATTCCGTCCGCAACGCAAAACAGGCGCTCCTCGGGCATGAGGAGATAGCTGTCCTCGTTGTGGTTGCGTTTCATCCCAACGTGGGTCTGGCCGGAAACCTCAATGTTCATGGATTCCATTTGCAGACTAGTCACCGCGCTTTGGAGGCGTCAAAGCGCTCAATGGTTCAAAGGTCAACCTATCTCCTTCATGAGTTTGGCTGGCTTGCAAGGCTCCGGCGGGAAGTTCCAGCACGCCTTTCGCTTGCCCGTAGAAGGCGCTGACCCGCCAAGGCGGGAAGTGGGTAAGTGTTTTGACTACATGACCATTGGCATCCACAAAGGCCGCGTCGATGGCAAAGCGCATGAAGAACATGTGAATGGACTGGCAAGGGTCGATGTGAAGGCCTTCCCCGGGTTCCAGCGAGGGTCGGCCCATGAGCCCGAAAAGGCGCTGCCAAAAGGACTCTGCCTTTTGCACCTGTTCGGCTACGAGCGTGCCCCGACTGATGTTCCGGACGCGATAGGTCACAGCCAGGGGTCTACTCCATGTTGGTTCCGCCAACGCCTCCTCTTCACATCGTGCTGGTGTCTCCGCAAATTCCGCCCAACACGGGCAATATCGCCAGGCTGTGTGCGGTGACGGGGTCGCGCCTGGTGTTGGTCGACCCCCTGGGCTTTTCGATTGAAGACAAGGACCTCCGCCGCGCCGGTCTAGACTATTGGGCGCATGTCTTCTTGGCGCGGTTTGCGAGCTATCCTGCGTACCTTGACGCTTTTCCAAACGTTCCTCGGACGCTGTTTAGCGCACGCGCTGAAAAGAGTCTGTTTCAAGTTCGGTTTCGGCCGGGCCACCACCTCGTCTTTGGCTCAGAGACCGAGGGACTGGAGCAGCCGATTCTTTCCGGTGGAAGCGGGGAAGTCTGCTCGATTCCCATGCTGGCCCAGCGGCGCAGTCTCAATTTGTCCACCGCCGCGGGCATCGTGACGTACGAGGCCCTTCGGCAACTTTCGATTCAAACTTGAGCGGCGCCCCTCTCACGTCAAAGCTCTTGCCCATGCGGGTCCTGCATGTCTTGGGCAATGTGGGCATGACGGGCGTTGAGACGTTCGTGCTGACGCTCACCGCTGCGCAGCGGCGCCGGGGCGACGGTGTCTATCTCGCGTGTGCGGAAGACGGAAGACGTGAGCTGCTCGATGCGGCGCAGGCGCTGGGGGTGAAAACCACGTTGTTTCTCTCGCGCGGCGAGCAGCGTCACTGGGTGGGCAAAGCACTTTCGTTCAAGGCGCGATGGCAGCGTTGGCGACTGTTGGTCCGTGTGCTTCGTGACGCAAAGCCGGATGTTCTTCATGTCCACGCTGTGGGGATCGATGGTTTGGAGTCCTTTTTGGCTGCGCTGTGGACACGGACCCGATTCGTCGTCACCCACCATGCGACGCTTTCTTTCTTTGCGCCGCTGCGAAACTTCCTGAGTGATGTCACGCTTTGGCTTGAACGACACTTTGCACACGCCGTGGTTGCGCCCTATTCCGCGGCCGCGGGCGAGTGGCAGGAAGCAGGCGTTCCTGCGCGGCGGCTTCACACGATTCCGTTTTGCGTCGACATCGATAGGTTTGCGCCGACGGGCAGGCCGCCAGACGACGAGGTGACGACGTTCCACCTCTGGATGCCGGCACGCCTGGTCGAGGGGAAAGGGCACAAAGAGCTCATCGAGGCCACGGCACAACTGCGGCCGAAGTATCCCCGGTTGCGGTTGACGTTGGCGGGCGCCGGACCCCTTGAAGAGGATATTCGAGCTCACGTCGAGCGTCTTGGGCTGGGTGCTGTTGTCTCTGTGGGGTACGTCCCTCACGAGGAGATGCCCGCGCGCATGGCGAAGGCGCACGCCGTTGTTCTGCCCAGTCGCATGCGCGGAGAGACGTTTCCCATTGCGATGCTTGAAGCGATGGCGTTGGGTTTGCCCAGCGTGGGAACGCGATGGTTTGGCATTCCTGAAATCGTTGTCGACGGCGAGACAGGTTTGCTCATTCCGTCGGGCGATGTCGCTGCGTTGGTGAATGCCCTGCAGCGGCTCGTCGCGGATTCAAATCTCGTACGGCGAATGGGAGAGGCCGCTCGCAGGCGCGCGGTCGAAAAGTTTTCCGCGCGTGCCATCTCAGAACGCTATGCCGCGCTCTACCGTGATTGAAGACCGATGCGTCGTGCCGCGTGTCGACAGTTCGCCATTAGGGTAATCCGAGTGCCCGAAGCAGGCTCGCTCGAGAAGACGCCAGCGTGTATTCGGCTTGAACGCGCTGCGCCGCGGCCGAGTTAAAAGCTGCTTGCGAGTCGCCGAGTTCAATGATGCTGCCAGCGCCCGTCTTGTACCGACCCTCGGCAAGGGTGAGCCGCTCGCTTGCACTGGCTTCTGCTTCCTGCGCGGCCAGCAGCGCCTCTCTCGCAGAGCGTACGGCGCCATGTTGCTGTTCGAGTTCAAGACGGACCTGGAGGCGTTGAGTTTGCAGTTGCGCCTCAGCGGCGACTCGCGTGGCGTGCGCCTCTGCGGTGCGCGCCGGCGTCCCGAGGCCGTCGAACAGGCTCCACGAAAGCTGGGCCTGCGCGTTCCAGTTCCAGGCTGACGCAGCGAAAGACGTCCCGACATCGGACAGGGTGGTCGAGATGCCCAAAGAGGGGAAGTAACCTCCGCGCGCGGCCGCGATCTGGGCGTCTTGCGCCAAGACGCGTTGTGCCTGAGCTTGCAGTTCCGGCCTGGCGGCGTAGGCCCTTTCCAAGAGCTTGGCGGTGTTCTCATCTTCGTCTACTACTGGCGGCATCGAGTCGTCCGCAACATCGAACGCAGTGTCCTGTTCAAGACCCATGGCTTGGTTCAGGCGCGCTTTGGCGACGAGGTATGCGTTCTCGGCGGCGATGAGTTGCGCTCGACCGTTCGCGCGTTCAGTGCGTACTTGTGCCAAATCAATGCGCGGGCGAGTGCCAATGTCGACGAACCCCTGAATCTGGTCCACGTGCCGCTCCGCGTTGTCGAGATTCGCGCGCGACACGGCGACGAGTTCTTTTTGGGCGCGGGCGGCAAAAAAGGCCAGGCGCACATCCTGGCGGGCTTGCAGCAAGGCTGCTTCTCGGTTGTGGCGCTCGGCCGACGCGCTGGCCGCAGCGGCGTGAAATTGCCCCCAAGTCTGGCCAAAGTCGTAGACGAGCTGCGAGGCCGTCACGCTCGCGTTGAAAAAATTAAAGGCGCGAAACGTTGCGGCGCTTGAGCCCGAGAGCGGCACAATGCCGGGGCGCGCAGCGAAGTTGGCGGTCGTTCGCTGGTAAGTCAGCTGTCCGGTCAATTGCGGCAAGAGGGGCGCCCGAGCCTGATTCGCGCGCGCATCGGCGGCCTCGGCGTTGGCACTGGCTTGGCGGAGCGCGGGTTGGTGTCGTTCGGCATGTGCCAAAGCTTCTGACAGGGTCACCAGGCGGGACGATGGGGAAGTGCCATCAGGCGCGACGGCCATTCCTGTCCAGATGATGATGACCCACGCAGCGTTCATGAGGACGTCATTCGTATCGAAGTGCCTCAATCGGGTCCAGACGCGAGGCCTGAATGGCGGGGTAGAGCCCAAAAACCACGCCGACCAGCGCGCTGAATGCGACGGAGAGCAACATGATGTCTAGCCGAAGCTGAATCGCCCACTGAAAACGAGATGCGACGAAACTCCCCGTCGCGACGCCCACGGCCACGCCGATGAGCCCGCCGAGGAACGCGAGGGTGAGCGCTTCAACCAGAAACTGAGCCAGAATGTGTCGCGGCGATGCGCCCACGGCCATGCGAAGCCCGATTTCGCGGGTCCGTTCTGTGACGCTGACCAGCATGATGTTCATGATGCCAATCCCACCCACCAAGAGCGCGACGACGGCGATGCTTGCGAGAAGGAGGCTGAGGGTCTCGGCGCCCTCCTGCTGGGCGCTTGCAACTTCGCTCAAATTTCTCACCCAAAAGTCGTCTTCTGCACCTGGGCCCAGGCGGTGGCGGTCTCGGAGAAGAAGGCTGATTCGCCGCTCCACACGTGCCACGGCATCTTGTGAAACGGCACTCACAAAGATGACGCCGTTGAGGTAGTTGCCGAGCCCGGATTCAAGCTTGGAGCGGTACGTGGTGGTTGGAATCAGAGCGACATCGTCGTAGTCCTGTCCCATCGGGGATTGTCCCTTGGGTGCCAAAACCCCGATGACTTGAAACGGCACGTTCTTGATGCGAACGGTTTCACCCACAACGCTGGCCCCAGGCCCGTAGAGTTTCGAGACCACCGTGGTGCCCAGGAGGACCATTTTCGCCCCGACTTCAACATCGGAAGCAGTGAACGCACTGCCTTGCGTCAACCGCCAAGAACGAATTTCCAAGAGCCTCGGCGTCGTGCCCTGCACCGAGGTTGTCCAGTTCTGGTCCTCGCTCATGATTTGCGCGCTGGTCCGAAGCACCGGTGCCGCAGCCCGCACTTCACTGACCTCCTGACTGATGGCATCGAAGTCGGCCCAGGTCAGCGAGGACAGGGAGCCCATGCCACCCCGTGCGCCGCCGGAGGCTGTGCTTCCGGGAATGACCAAGAGGAGATGGGTGCCCATCGCCGCAAAGGTTTCCTCGACGCGAGACTTCGCGCCTTCGCCGATGGCCACCATCGCAATCACCGCGGCGACGCCGATGACGATGCCCAGTGTCGTGAGAAACGAACGTACCTTGTTGAGTCCAAGGGCTCGGCCGGCGACCCGCACGGTTTGCCAAAGCGTCATGGGCGCACCTCTGCTGGCGAGTGTGAGGGGAGGCCTGCGCGCCGCGTATCTCGCAGAATCGTTCCGTCGCGCATTTCCAGAAGGCGACTGCCGTACGCGGCGATGTCGGCTTCGTGGGTGACGACAACCAGCGTCATGCCCGAGCGGCTCAGGGTTTGAAACAGGGCCATCACTTCATGACTCGTTGTCGAGTCCAAGTTGCCAGTGGGTTCGTCCGCGAGAATGACGCGCGGTTCACTGACCAATGCACGGGCGATGGCCACGCGCTGCTGTTGCCCGCCGGACAGCTGCTGGGGCGTGTGATGAACGCGCTCAGACAGGCCCACGCGTTCGAGCGCCTCGAGCGCACGTCGGCGGCGTTCGGCGGATGAGGCGCCTGCATAGACGAGCGGGAGTTCCACGTTTTCAATGGCGCTGGTCCGGGCGAGCAAATGAAAGCCCTGAAAGACGAAACCCAGCGTGCGGTTTCGGACCCGCGCCAGCTCCGGGCGACTCAAGTGCGCGACTTCTTGTCCAGCAAGTTGGTAGGAGCCAGACGTGGGTCTATCGAGACACCCCAGCACGTTCATGAGCGTACTCTTGCCAGAACCCGAGGCGCCCATGATGACAAGGAATTCGCCACTGTCGATTTGAAGGGTCACGCCACGAAGGGCCTGAACAGTCACGTCACCCATGGGATAGGTTTTGGTGGTGTCTTGAAGCGCGATGAGCGGGGCGGTCATGTTCCGCTCAAAACATTCGTCGAGGACCCGGCATCCCCGCGGGAGGCTGGCGTGCGCCAGGCGCGGTGGCGCCGCCGCGTGTTTCGGTAATGACTTTGTCACCTTCGCGCAGTTCGCCTGACACCACTTCGGTGAAGGAGCCATCGGTGATGCCGGTGACGACGCTGACGGGTTGGGGCTGGCCGTCTCGCAGGAGGTGAACGGTTCGTGCGTCCTTGGGAGGTGATTCACGCTGCGTGCCAGCGTCTGTCTTTCCTGGAGGTGGCCGATAGCGAAGCGCTGCGTTCGGCACGCGGAGCACACCTTCCCGGGAGGCATAGATGAAAGTGACATTCGCCGTCATGCCGGGCCTGAGCTTCTCTTGTGGGTTGGCGACGTCAATCACCGCGTCGTACGTGACGACGTTTTGAACGGTCTGCGGGGCGTTGCGGATTTGGCGAACAAGGCCCTCAAAGTGTTCACCTGGAAAAGCGTCGACGCGAAACGTTGCGGACATTCCTGGCTGAAGTTTGCCGACATCGGATTCGGCAACGTTGGTGTCGACCTGCATCTGTCTTAAGTCCTTCGCCAACGTAAAAAGGGTGGGCGCTTGAAGCGTCGCGGCCACGGTTTGACCCACGTCGACTGCGCGAGAAATGACGACACCGTCGATGGGTGAGACGATGGTCGTGTAGGCGAGATTGGTCTCCGCTTGTTCCAGCGCTGCCTGGGATTGGGCGAGCGAACCCTCGGCCGCCCTTACCGTGGCGCGTTGCGCTTCGGCCGCGGCCCGAGAGGCGTCAAGATCTGCGGGTGCGACGAGGTCGCGTGCCGACAACGCCCGTGTTCTGGCAAGTTCACGACCCGCTTGCTTGGCCTCTGCCCGAGCGCGAGCGAGATTACCCTGTGCAGCCATGTGGTTAGCGCGCGCCTGCTGAACCGCCGCGACGAAAAGCTGCGCGTCCATTTTGGCGAGAATGTCCCCCTGTTTCACGGGCGAGTTGAAGTCCACAAAAAGCTGCGCAATGCGACCGCTGACCTGTGCGCCCACTTGGACGGTCACCAACGCGGAAAGTGTGCCGGTGGCAGTAACCTTCGCGACGACCTTGCCGCGGTCGGCCTCCGCCGTTTCGTATTCCACAGGCGGTGTGCCTTTGCAGGCGATTCCACAGGCGGCCAGGGTGACGAAACTGCATACGGCGAGCGAACGCACGCACAAAGGCATAGCGCGAAGAAGGGGGAAAGTCCCCTAAACCTTGGCGCACCCAGATGCGCGGCTACAATGCCGGCGATGACGGAGCCCAGCGCCGCTCAAGCACTCCTTTCTGCCTGCGCCACCCGGTCGACCGGGCGTTTGTCGCTTTTGGCGGCGACGGGTCGATGCTCGGAACTCTGGATAGCCGACGGCGATGTGGTGGGCGCGCAAATGGGTTTTGCATACCAAAGCGTTGCGCAATCGCTGTGGCGGATGGGGCGCCTGGGTTCAGAACAACTCGATGCGTGGTGGTCGCGAAACGAGGGTGAGACTCCCTCTGACGAAACGCTTGCGGCTTTCGGCGTGACCCGTGATGAAGCGGCGCGCTACCAACTTCTTGTGCAGGTCGGCGAATTGGCCACCCAGGCCGAGACGACGCGCTTTGAGGCGGGCGAAGTTCCCGGGTCTGGTGTTCGCATTTCAGGCCCAGCGGCGGTGCGGTGGGCCTTTCAGGCACAGGGCTCGGAGAAAACGGGCCAGCGTTTTCATTGCATGAACGTTGACGCTTGCCGGCCTTGGGTGGCCAGCGAAGACGAGCTTGGGTTTCTGCAACAGTTCGCCGAGTTCAAGTCGGCGGATGACGCGCTCCCCAACGAGCGCGCTCTCCTTCGCGTGCTTTCTGAGGTTGGTTTGGTGGACGTGCTGAGCGAGGAAGCGTGGTTGCGCACTGTCGCCACCGCCGCCGTCACCGCCCCGACCCCGCCGCCATCGCCCGCCGTTGAAATCACCGAGCTCGGCGCTGCCGATGAAGTGGCGGCCGATTCCGAGCCGACCGCTCAGGCGATATCGCCGTTGACCGAGGCTTCATGGGCCGAATTGGTCGATGCGCCGCCTGTCGCCCAGGTGTTGATAGAAGCCGAAACGCCCGCCCAAGTTGAAGTGCTGCCCCTGACTGCGGAGGAGGCGATTGACTTCGCACCTGAGACCACAGGTCAGTCAGCCGAGGAGGCCACCGGCCAAGGAGAAGGTGCGCAAGCCGAGCTCCAGCGAGAAATGGACGAAGCGCTTCGACGCGCAAGCCAAACTCAAACCGATAATTGGCTGGATTCCACGCAAGGCAGCGAACCGAGCTGGGTTGATACGACACCCACTGACACCGTCTTGTCGCCCCTGGCGCGTGAGACGCCAGCCGTTTCTGAGCTGCCCGAAGAATGGGCAGAACTCTCATCGCCCGCAGGGTCCCCGGACAGGGCTGAAGACCTGCCGCAGAGCCTGTCCATCGAGCCTCCGACGCGGCCCCGTTCCGATGAAGACCTTTGGCGGCTTTTGGAGTTCAGCCGTTCCGAGCCCACTGACCTTGCGTTGTCCTTTGAGAAGGCGCTCGCGCAAGTCGATGCTGAACTTGAAGCATTGGTGGGTACTTTCAGTACCCCAGAACCGCCCGTCGAAGCCGAGATTGAATCCAGTGACTTTTCGGACTTTAGCGACCAGACTTTCGACAACGATCCGATAGATGAGGCGGAGTTGGCCGGAGACCCGACAGACCCAGGAGAGGCGTCGCGTGCACGTCGCCAGCGCTTGCTGCGGCGAGCGATGGAAAACTTGGGCGCGTTCGGACAACGTTCCACGCCCGCCCCTGCCGCACCTTTGAACGCCGACGTGGCCGAACCGCGTCCTGCAGCACCCGTCGAGACGGCGGCGCCTGCCATCGCAGAGGCGACGGGCGAGACGGCACAGCTTGCAGAGTTGATTGCGCAGCGCCATGCCGCGCTGGCGACGAAGCCAGACCACTTTGCGCTTCTGGGCGTCTCGCGTTCCGTGACAAAAGACGGCGTGAAGACGGCGTTTCTCGGTTTGGCCAAGACATTTCACCCCGATCGCCTGCCCCAGTCCTTGGGGCATTTGGCGTCAAAGATGACAGCGCTTTTTGAAGCGATTCGTGAGTCCTACGAGGTCCTTTACGACGACGCGCGGCGGGGCGACTACCTGAAGCGTTTGGTCGCCAAAGAAGAAGCCGCTGCACCGCTTTCACAGCCGGATGCCGATCCCCAAGAGCTCTACAAGAGGGGCGAGCAGGCGATGAAAAAGCGAGACTTCGCCCAGGCTGAGCAGATGTTTGGTCGCGCCCACGACCTCAAGCCCACCGCGACGTATTTGGCGGCTCAGGCTTGGGCCATCTACATGGATCCAGAACGGAAACAGGAACTTCCGAAGGCGAAGACCTTCATGCAAGAAGCGCTGCGCTTGGACTCCCGGTGTGACCGGGCGCTTTACCAGTTGGGTGTCGTCGCGCGCGTCGAGGGTGACTTGGACAAGGCGGAGCGCCATTTTCGTGATGCCGTTTCGGCGAATGCGAAGCATGTGGAAGCTGCGCAAGAGCTGCGGCTCATTGAGATGCGGCGTCGCAAGAAGTGAGAAGCATGAAGGGAGCCGTCGTTGACAGCCCCGCGCGGCGCTGAAGATCACGCCCAGGCGGCCAAGCAGCATCTCCTTCTCGTGGATGGAGATGCCAAGAGCCTGAGGGTGATGGAAGTCAGTCTGAAAAAGGCTGGCTATGCCGTCACGACGGCCATCCACGGGCGCGATGCGCTTGAAAAAGTACAAATCAGCGCGCCCGACGTCGTCGTGTCAGACACGAAGATGCCGGAGATGGATGGCTTTGAACTCTGTCGAGCGCTCAAGAATGACGCGCGGACAAAACAAATCCCATTCGTTTTCCTGACCAATCAAAAGTCGGTGGAATTCAAGGTGAAAGGCCTGGAACTCGGGGCCGACGACTACTTGACCAAGCCGATTTACATCAAAGAAATCGTGGCGCGGCTCTCGATGCTTCTCCAAAAAGTGGAGAAAGATCGAGTCGATCGCACGAAAGAAACGAAGGGTGGGTTCAGCGGCAGCCTGGTCGATATGGGAGTCGTGGACTTGGTGCAGACGTTCGAAATTGGGCGAAAAACCGGTGTGCTTTCGCTGACCAGCCCACGCGGCGCGGGCGCCATGTTTTTTCGAGAAGGCAGGGTGATCGATGCCGAATGGGGTCAGGCCAACGGCGAAGCGGCCTTTTATCGAATCCTGAACATCCCCGAGGGCACTTTCGAGCTGCAGTTCGTGCCCGTCGATAGGGCAGGACAAATTGAGACATCGACTCAAGGTCTTTTGATGGAAGGAATGCGGCGAATCGATGAGTGGGGTCGCATCATCGAACAGCTGCCCCCCCTCGACGCCTACTTCGAAATCGATGACGAGCAACTTGCGGAGCGTTTGTCTGAAATCCCAGATGAGGTGAACGGAATTCTCAGGTTGTTCGATGGGACGCGCAGTCTGCAGCGCGCGGTCGAAGACTCGAGCTTCGACGACCTCGCCGCGCTGGGCATCGTGAGCAAGCTTTACTTCGAGGGGTTGATTCGGGAGGTGGCGCAACCGCCCTCCGATGAGGCCACGGTGGTGATCAGCGTTCCTGCCGCGGCACCGGCGACGCCCCCTGGGCCTCGTCTGGCAGATCGGGTGCCAGAGCGTGCGCCAGAGCGCGCGGTCGTCGAGTCGCCGGTCGAAATCGTGGGAACCGCTGAGGACGTGACGACGGATCCCGCTTTCGTTTTGCCTCCGCCAAGGCCGCCGGCTGCTTCAGTTTCGCCCAGACCGAGCGAGCCGCCCGCATTCCCCATGCCTGCGCCCCGCGTTCCACTTGTCGCCGAACCTCCCCGTGCGGTTTCTGTGCCGCCAGCGCTCGCTCCCCTCGCGCCGCCGCCCCCGCCAGAGCCGCTCTCGGTTCCACCCGAGTTGCTGCCGATGCGAAGTGCGTCGCCCGCGCGCGTTCAGGTAGATGTCACGCCGCTTCGCGTGGAGGCATCGGGTGCAATCTCTCCGATTGAGCGCGCCAAGCGAAAGCTCTTGGAAGAGTGGAGTCGCGTTGAGGCGGACGAGCCCGCTCGGCCGTCGCTCTTCTCTTCAGAACAGTCGAATTGGTCGCCGGCACGAACTTCCTCTTCCGTTGAGGTCGCAGCTGTAGCGCCCCCGGCGCCTTTGGAAGAGGCGCCTCTGGCGCTCACTCCGGCACCCCTGTTGGCACTGCCCGCGCTTCCGGTTGCGGAGGCCGAGGTGGCTAGGCCTGTTGAGGGCTCGCCGAGCCCCGAAACGTCGCGGGCGCATTCGCCCGAAGCGTCGCGGGTGCCGCTGGCGACGGCGCGTGTGCCGACGGGGACAGTGATTGGACGCCTTTCGCCGGCATTGCCTCAGCCCGTGGCGGTCCCGCGTCGCATGTCCGCCGCCAAGCCTGAAACAGAGCATCGATCACCTTGGGCTGGGCCAGTGTTCATCGCGGCACTTGTCGTGGCCTCAGTCCTCGCGTTTCTCGCAGGGGTTCGAAAGGGCGCTGGGCCGTCGGAAACGCCTCGGCGTTCGCCGCCGCTCCCTTCGCAGTCACGGTCTCCAGCGCCTGCACCTTCAGCCCCAACTCCAGTACCCGCGCAGCCTCCGGTGTCTCCCGCGCCATCCGTCGCCGTTACCCCGACACCGCCGTCTCCATCGGCAGTGACAGCGCCCAAACCCACGCCGGAACCCAAACCCGACACCAAGCCCTCAGAGCCGCCTCGCCAGACGCCCGAAGCGGTTCTGCCGGCGCCACCCCTTACTCCAGCGCAGCCTGCAACCCCCGTGACGCCTCCCGCTGTCGTGATTCCGCCGGATGCGGCTCCGCCCGAGGCCACACAGTCGGCGATGCCCACGCCAAAGATGTCGCCCCAGCCCCGTTCAGAGTCGGATGTTCAGTTTGGGCGCGCGCTCGCGATGGGACGGCGAGCGGTCAGCTCGGACAATTTCAAGACTGCAGCGTTCCATTTCCGGCGGGCGCTTACACTCAAGCCCGAGTCGTCGGAAGCGAAGGCCGGACTTGGCATCGCGCTGGTGGGCACTGCGGCGACCCAGAGTGACTACCGAGAGGGAGCGCGCATGCTGGAGGAAGGCCTGCGCACTCAGGACCGCAACGCGATGGCGTGGCTCTCTTTGGGCATGGCGTACCAGTTCACCTCGCAGCGCCCCAAAGCGCGCAAGGCGTATGAACGCTACTTGGCGCTGGAGCCCAACGGGGTGGCGGCAGGCGAGGTTCGGGCGCTGCTCAAGGAATTGAACGACTAGCAGTTTCGCGCACGGTGGTTGCTGGACGACCAGCATGCGCGGAACCTCTCGCCAAAGGTTCGGTGAGGAGCAACCACCCTTCGCCGACGCCAAAGTGGAGCCCCCGCGCGTGTGCTCTTGACCTGAGCAACCGACTCCCGTCATTTGGGCCCGTGCGCGTTCTCGGAATCGAAACCTCCTGCGATGAAACAGCCGCCGCCGTGGTGGAGGACGGTCGCCGTGTGCTGTCGGACGTTGTGGCGACGCAAGTCGAGCTGCACCGGCGCTTCGGTGGTGTGGTGCCAGAGCTGGCGAGCCGCAACCATGTCGCTCAGGTGATGCCTGTTGTCGATGAGGCTTTGAGACGCGCTCAGGTGAAACTGGCCGACTTGGATGCCATCGCAGTCACGGCGGGCCCAGGGCTTGTTGGGGCATTGTTGGTTGGTGTCCAAGTCGCCAAGGCGTTGGCCCTGGTTTCGGGAAAGCCTTTGGTTCCCGTCAATCATCTCGAAGGCCATCTTCTCGCCGCGCTGCTTTCCCCCAACCCACCGGAGCCGCCGTTCTTGGCGTTGGTGGTGTCGGGAGGTCACACGAGTCTGTATCGGGTGAACGCGTTGGGGACTTACGAGCGTCTGGGAACCACGCGCGATGACGCTGCCGGCGAGGCGTACGACAAGACTGCGCGCCTTCTGGGGCTGCCTTACCCAGGTGGCCGGCCCATCGACGAACTGGCGCAAAAGGGTGATGCGACGGCACACCGCTTTCCGCGCGCTTTGCCAAGTTGGCAAGAACGAGACTGGTCCTTCTCGGGGCTCAAGACGGCGGTTTCGCTTCATGTGCAGCGGCACGGTGTCCCGGAGGGCAAGGCCCTGTTTGACCTTTGTGCGTCGTTTCAGGAGGCGGTGGCCGACGTCTTGACCCGAAAGGTCATGGCTGCAGCGCACGACACAGGCATCCGCCGGGTGGTCATCTGCGGCGGGGTGGCGGCCAACTCCCGCCTGCGGGCGCTTGCGGCAGAGCGCGCTGCTGAACGGGGCATTGCGCTTCACGTACCGACGCCAGCGTTGTGCACCGACAACGGTGCAATGATTGCAGTTGCCGGCACCGAAGCTTTTCGTCGCGGCGTGCGCGCCGACTTGTCGCTGAACGCCAACCCCGCGTGGCGCCTGTGAGCGAATCTCCCAAAGAGCTGCTCGCGCGCTACCACTTGAAGCCCAAACACAGCTGGGGCCAAAACTTTCTAGGTGACCCCGGCGTGTTGGCCCGCATTGCATCGACGGCGCGTGTGGGTCCGGGCGATGCGGTGCTTGAGCTCGGCGCGGGGCTGGGTCATCTCACGCGCGCACTTGCCGCTACGGGCGCGGCCGTGACTGCGGTGGAGAGGGACAGGGAGTTGGTCGGTGTCCTGGAGGCGTCCCCATTGGAGGGCGTTCGAATCGTCGCGGCGAATGCAGCGGATCTCCAGTTCGCCAACGCAGCCGGCAAAGCCCCTCTCGTCCTGGTCGGCAACCTGCCGTACCATCTGACCAGCCCCATTCTCTTCGGTGTGCTTGACCAACATGCCGATGTCACGCGCGCTGTTTTCACGGTTCAAAAGGAAGTCGGCGAGCGCTTGGCGGCGCCTCCAGGGTCGCGCGACTACGGTCTCCTGAGCGTGTTGTTGGGGCTCCACTTCGACGTGGAGGTGGCGTTCGCGCTGTCGAAGGGCCTTTTCCATCCGCCCCCAAAAGTAGAGTCAGTGGTTGTCGTACTGGAGCACCGCAATTCGCCGCGCGCCGCGGTGAGAAGCGAAGCCCGATTCAGACGCCTGGTGAAGGCCGGATTCGGCCAACGCCGCAAGACGTTGCTCAACGCGTTGCGTGGCCACGCGGAGCTGGGGGGCGAGGCGGCGATTGTGTCTGCGCTCGAGGTCGCCTCGGTCGATGGGCGAAGACGGGCCGAAACTTTGTCGGTGGAAGAGTTTGCGGCGCTGGAACGCGCCTTAGGGCCCTGGTCGAAATAGCCTATGCATCCTGAGCGTCGATCCATCCCGCATGGCTTTGTTGCTCGTCGGTCACATGCCGACGGGCATGCTCCCTCCTCCCGTCGCGCCATGCGGGCGCCTCGACGCTCAACCCTGCTCACGCTATTTCGACCAGGGCCCTTGCCGGATGGCCCCACGCCCGGCTTGTGAAGTTCATCCGCGTTGCCGTCGTCAGGGGCCCATGCTTGGATACACCTGCCCCATGGACCATCGGTACATCGTCGTCGAGGGTCCCATTGGCGTCGGCAAGACGAGCCTGACGCAGTTGTTGGCCGAACGTCTTTCCGCCAAGCGTGTTTTGGAGCAGGTGGAAGAGAACCCCTTCCTCGAGCGCTTCTATCAGGACCGTCAGCAGCACGCTTTTCAGACGCAGCTGTTCTTTCTGCTGTCGCGCTACCGTCAGCAGCAGCAGTTGGGGCAGCAAGACTTGTTTCGCAAGGGCATGGTCAGCGACTACTTGTTCGCCAAAGACCGCATTTTCGCGTCGCTCAACCTGGACGAGAACGAGCTCGCGCTCTACGAGCGGGTCTATGAAGCGCTAGGTCCCAGAATCCCCAAGCCGGACCTGGTCATCTACCTGCAGGGTCGGCTCGAAGTTCTTTTGGGGCGTATCAAACGGCGCGGTCGCGACTACGAGCGCAAGTTTGACGGCGAGTACCTTGAACAAGTGCTTCACGCGTACAACCAGTACTTTTTTCATTACGCCGATACACCCCTGTTGGTCATCAACACGTCAGAGATTGATTTCGTGAATAACCCCGACGATTTCGAGCACTTGATGGGGGTGATTCGGAAGATGAAAAAGGGCACCCACCACTACCTGCCTCTCGCCACGACACCGGGAGGCCTGGCGGAGTAGCTGGGCAGTGTGACGGGGATGGCGTTACAGTGTATGGGTCCCCGGCGATCCGACCCGACGGCGGAGGACACGTGAGTGGGTTCCATTCTTTGCATAGGAGGTGAACCGTGAAGGACCAGGTCACCATCCACACGCTGCAGCGCATGAAAACAGCAGGCCAGAAAATCGGCATGCTGACGGCTTACGACGCCACCTTTGCCCGAATCCTCGATGACGCTGGCGCCGACGTTCTGCTCGTCGGAGATTCGCTCGGCATGGTGGTTCAGGGCAACGACTCCACACTGCCGGTGACGATGGAACAAATGGTCTACCACACGCGCGCCGTGTGCCGTGGGGCCAAGCGGGCGCACATCGTCGCCGACCTGCCTTTCATGAGTTACCAGGCTTCGGCCGACGAGGCTGTTCGCAATGCCGGACGGCTCATCGCCGAGGGCGGCGCCGGGAGCGTCAAGTTGGAAGGCGGCGCCGGGTTGACGGAAACCGTGGAGCGCATCGTTCAAGCGGGGATTCCCGTCATGGGGCACCTGGGCCTCACGCCGCAGTCTGTCCACAAGTTCGGGGGCTTTGTTGTTCAGGGTCGCGATGACGAAACCGCGCAGCGGATTTTTCGTGATGCGCTCGCGCTGGAGCGCGCCGGTGTCTATGCGCTTGTTCTCGAGGGCGTGCCGCTCGAACTCGCCCAGCAAATTACCCAGCGGTTGCGCATTCCTGTCATCGGCATTGGTGCAGGCCCTCACTGTGATGGACAGGTGCTTGTTTGCTATGACTTGTTGGGACTTATTCCCGATTTTCAACCCAAGTTCGTCAAACGCTACGCCGAACTCTATTCCGGCACGAAGCGCGCCGCGGAGGCCTATTTGGCCGAAGTGCGCGAAGGTCGTTTTCCAGAGGAGCAGCATTCATTCCATGCCAAGGCCCTGCGCTTGGTGTCCTCGAACGCGGAACCCGAATCGTCCCAGGGTGAGCGTGACGAGAAGACCGTCTTCGGAGTGCCCGTCTGAGTCAGGCGGTGCCGTTGCTTTTGCGCACCGAGGCGCAGTGGCGGGCTTGGCGCGCAAAAAGGTCCAGCACCGTCTTGGGCCTTGTTCCAACGATGGGGTCGCTGCATGAGGGGCACCTCGCGCTGATGCGAGAGGCCAAGCGTCGCGCCGAAGATGTCGTCACCACCATCTTTGTGAACCCCACGCAGTTTGGTCCCCAGGAAGACTTGTCTCGTTACCCGCGGGACCTGGAAGGGGATGTTCGTCGCTGTGGAGATGTGGGCGTCGACGTCGTCTTCGCACCCGTTCCAGAAGAGATGTATCCACAAGGCCATCAGACTTTTGTTGAGGTCCAGGGTTTGTCGCGAAGGTGGGAAGGTGAACGCCGCCCGGGGCATTTTCGGGGTGTCGCGACGGTCGTCACCCAACTGCTGGCGTTGTTTCGGCCACACGTCGCCGTATTTGGGCAAAAGGATTACCAGCAGCTCAAGGTGTTGGAGCGATTGGTCAAAGACCTGCATCTCGGGGTCGAGCTCGTGGCGTTGCCTACCGTTCGCGACGCCGACGGACTCGCGATGAGCTCGCGAAACGCGTATTTGTCGTCAAATGAACGCATTGCGGCACTCTCTCTCTCCCGGGGCCTCCGCAAGGCTCAAGCGCTTGCTGCCTCTGGGGAGACGTCAGCCGAGGTCCTCATGTCCGCGGTGCGCCGTGAACTCACAGAAAGTGGCGCGCGCGAGGACTACGTGGCCTTGGTCGACTCGCAAACCTTGGAGCCGCTGGAAATGACGGACGCTTCTTCGCCCGCGCGCATGCTCGTCGCAGCCTTCGTTGGGAAAACAAGGCTTATCGACAACGCTGCGATTTCCGCTTCGGGTCCGGCATCGGCTTCTCCGGCACCAGACCAGGCTTAGGGGCAGGGCGATGGCTTCACACAAACCCAAAGCGGTGGAGGACGGGCGCAAGGTATTGGCAACGCACCGCCGCGCGCGCTTCGACTACCACGTCGATGAAACCCTGGAGGCCGGACTTGTGCTGACCGGGAGTGAGGTCAAGGGTTTACGCGAGGGGAGCGTCAACATCGCGGACGCCTATGCTTTGCCAAAAGGCAATGAGCTGTTTCTGCTCAACCTGCGCATTGCCCCGTACAAAGCCGCCGCGACCTTTGGCCATGAACCCACTCGCGGGCGTAAGCTGCTGCTGCATCGGAAAGAAATCGACCGATGGAACGGCAAAGTGCGCGAGCGGGGCTACACGATTATCCCTTTGACGCTGTACTTCAAGGCAGGTAGGGCCAAAGTCGAGTTGGGGTTGTGCCGTGGGAAAACGCATGAGGACAGGCGGCATTCCATTCGCGAACGAGAAACCCAGCGCGAGATGGACCGCGCGCAGCGACGCTGACGTGTCGAGTCAGAGGGCAAGTTGATGGAACGCACTTCAGACAAGAAAGAACGTCTTTCGCAGGCGCTCGAGCGGGGCCTCGTGATGGTTCACCTTGATGCGCGTCGTCCCGGCGTGGTCGTGCCGGGGCCGCTGGCCGAGCAGGCGCACTTGCGTCTCAATTTGTCGTATCGTTTTGAAGCGCCGAACATCGAACTCAATGACGACGCCCTGCGCGCAACCTTGAGTTTCGGGGCTCGGAAGTTTCGGGTGAATGTGCCGTGGGCGGCGCTTTTTGCCATTCGAAGCCAAGTCACCCAAGAGTTTTGGACCTACCCAGACGATGTGCCGGCTGAATTATTCGAGCCGCAAGAGGCACAAGAGCCGTTGGCCGAAGTGCCTCCGCCGTCAGGCCCGCGGGTGGTGCCTCCGCCAGCGGATGATTCGCCGCGACGGCATTTGCGCTTGGTGAAGTAGACGAGAGGACGTCGACAGGTTGCGTTTTGACCGGTCGGGAGAAGCGATCCGCTGCCGCTCGCCCCAGCTCGTTCCAGACCCAGTGACTTGCACGGTACTTTTTCAGTCAGACGAAAAGCTCAGGTCAGGTGGGCAGACTCAGCGCAACAAGCGTGTCGAGCCCCGCGCGAACAGCACATGCGGTCCACTTTCACCGGCGAAAGTGCGGGCGAGTTCAAAATCCGTCTTCTCCGTCGGACAGCTTCATGTCTCGAAACCCCTCGCCAACTCAGCGTCGAACGAGCAAGGGGCCGGGAGCGTGTTTGGGCGGGGGCGCGGCACGAAGCTGCGCGAGCTGCTCGCCGACGCCGGCCACCGGTGCGCACATTGCCAGGGCTTGGACCAGCCGAGCCGACTCGAGGGTGCGCGGCGAGTCATCCCGGTACTCGAAACGAAGGGTTCCGCGATGCAGGTCCCACGCGGCACTGGTGTGCAGGATGCGCTCGCCGATGACGCTCAGGTGCCCGGCAGCATTTGAGGATCTGTTGTGACTACCGTCGCTTGAGTTTGGGAACCAGCTCGACGGCGGTTCTGCCCCGGAACGTGCCTTTCCAGGTTTCATGACCTTTGAGGTTGATTTCAACGGGGACGTCGACCTCCGGGTACACGTTGTCGAGGACGACGGGTGTTTCGCCCACAGGCTGGCCGTCGATTTTGACCCGCGCCCCCGAGGGCACCGAATCGATGAACAGGGAAGGCGTCGGCGGGTTCACCACGTTTTCGACAGGACGGAGCCATTTCTCGAACTGAGGGAATCGCTTCTTGAGTTCCGGCCAAGCGACGACGCCACCGCCGATGACGATGCCCAACATCACAAGCGGGACAAGGCCGCGTGGAAGCCATCGCCGCTTCGGCTTTTGGGGTTTTGGCTCTTCTCGGAATGACTCCAGCGGCATTTCCGCCACGCGGGGCGCGTGGGTGGCGAGCTCAAGCGTGGGTTCCGTGTCGACGGGTGGAGCGAAGCGGGCTTGCGTGCCGGTGCTTCGCGTTGCGGGAGCCGCCGGATGGGATGCGGGAGTGGGCGTTGCCGCCGCGGGCGCTGGCCCGCTGAGTGTCCCGCGAATGTGTGTGGAAGCGGTGGCTTCCGCGGGGTCACCCGCAGAGGACTCGAGCGCGCCGTCAGTGCTGAGGGCAGGCCCTTCGTGTTGCCATTCAGCGTTCATGTCGTACGAGATGCTCGACAGACTCGGGACCAACTGGGCGGGCTCGCTCGATGCCAGCGTTTGCATCGGCGTCTGCGCCGGTCCAACACGCTCCAAGAGCGGTGGGCCAAGCGCCAAGTGTTCAAAATACGCCGAGAGTTCGGCGGGGCCAGCGGGCTCGCCGGCGCGGCTGAGGAATCCAGCGAGCTCTCTGGCGCAAGCGTCGGTGGTCGCAAAGCGTTGCGCCGGGTCCTTCGCCAGCATCCGTCGCACGGCTTGCGCCAATCCCGCATCGATGCCGAGAAGCAGCGCCGCTTCGGCGGTTTGAAGACGTTCGAGAAAAGGGCCGAGCGGCTCCAACGGGGCAAAAGGGTGGCGCCCGGCGAGCAAATGGTACAACAAGATGCCAAGTGAAAATTGGTCTGTCAGTGGATTCGCAGGCGCGCCGCGCAACACTTCGGGCGCGGCGTAGGCGTATTTGCCTTTGAAGACGCCCGGTTCGCTCGCTTCCTGACTGTCTGTCACCCGGGCGATGCCGAAGTCCGCGAGTTTCACCTCGCCATCTCGAGACAGCAGAACGTTGGATGCCGAAATGTCGCGGTGTGCGGTCAGCAAGGGCTTGCCGTCCACGCGCTGGCGATAGGCGTAACTGAGCCCGGTGAGGACTTGATGAATGATGTACGTCGCCAACACGGGCGGGACGCGAGTTTGGCCGCCCTCGCACGCTTGGAGAATCGCCGCGGTATCCCAGCCGTTGACGAGCTCCATGACCAGGAAAAGGCCCTCGGCGCTTTTCCCGACGTCCAAAATCTGCACGATGTTTTGGTGGTGCAGGCGTGTGGCCAGCCGCGCCTCACCCATGAACAGCGCCGTCACCTGAGCATCCGCGGCCAGGTGCGGCAGCAGCCGCTTGATGACCACAGGCCGGGAAAAGCCGCCTTCGCCAAGCGAAACGCCAGAGTACAGCTCGCCCATGCCACCGCGCGCGATGATGGCCCCCCTGCGGTAGCGGTCCCCCACGTTGCCCCCTTTACGGCGATGTCGAGTGCGCGAGTTCCTTCAGAAATGCCCAATGGAAAATACCCGTGGTGTGATTGTCGGCGAAACGAATGCCAATCGCGTAGTTGCCCACGGGCTGAACGTCGCGAATCGTCATGTCGGGCTTCACCAAGGCAGGGTCGAACGTCCGCTTGCGCGTCCACTCGTCCACACAGCCTGCGCAGGGGCAGTGTTGGCGCAGCTTTCGAGCAGGCAGCTCGTGCGTGGAACCGTCGTCAAATGACACTTTGAGGGTACGGCCGTCCGCCGAGCGCTCGATGTCGGTAGCGACAGGGGGAGGGCGGTGCGCCTGGATGCGGTTCCAAAAACTCACGGTCGGTGAGGCGTTCTATCAGCGAGTGGCTGCCGCTAGCTCGCCTTTTGAACAGGTGCCGACCGCAGCGTCACAATGCGTTCCAGGGCATTGACGATGCTGGGGTCAAGCTGAGTGCCGCAAAGCTGGCGGCAGACGTCGAGCGCGCGGACGATGGGCATCGCCTGTTGATAGGGGCGTGTGGAGGTACACGCATCGTAGGTGTCGGCCACGGCGATGATGCGCGCAATCAGGGGGATGTTGTCGCCGCTGAGCTTGTCGGGGTAGCCCGTCCCGTCGAACCACTCATGGTGGTGCCGCACGGCTGCGCGCACGGGACTCAAGAAGCGAACCGGCCCGACGATGTTGTCGCCAATCATCGGGTGTTCGCGCATCACCGTCATTTCTTCGGTCGTGAGGCGCGACTGTTTGTGAAGGATGCCTTCCATGATGCCGATTTTTCCAATGTCGTGAAGAATGCCCCCATAACGCAGCAGCTTGAGTTCTCGGTCGGGCAGCTTGAGCTCCGTCCCAATTTCAGCAGCCAATTCACCCACCCGTTGACTGTGCCCGCGCGTGTAGGGGTCTTTGGAGTCCAGCGAATTGGCGAGGGAAACAATCGTTTCCAAGTAGCCGTCTTCCAAGGTTTCATACAGGCGCCGATTCTCTTCGGCGTACGCGAAGAGCTGGCTGCTCATGTAGTTGAACGTTTTCACCAGGCCCGACAGCTCAGGTGCCTTCACGTCGGCCTGCACCCCAAATCTGCCTTGTGCGAGTTCAATGCTGCGTTCGGCGATGGCGTTGAGGGGTTCCGCCAGACGCTGTCGAAGGACGCGAAGGACCAGGCCGGCGCTGAGCAATCCCGCGGCCAACCCCCCCGCGAGCCAGCCCCAGCGGTAACTTTCGGTGAACGCAGCGATGACCCCAAACGGTGCCATGGAAAGCACAGGGATGATGAGGGCCATCGCCAGTCGTGGCGTGAGCTGCATCGCGCGTTGTTGCGGTGATGCGGGCATCTGGCCGCCGAGTCTAGTCGAGCCCGACCGGCTTCTCGAATAGCGACCTGTGGGTAAGACGAAGTGGGGAGAGATGCGCTTTGGGATTCAGAGTCGCTGCAGCTCTGTTTCTAAGGAACAAAAGGCACGTCCCACTGGGGAAGACTTGCAGCCCGGTCCGCACTGTTGAGGTGCCGAATCAGGTCGGCGAGGGGACCTTTCTCAAGAATGACTTCAAGGTCTGCAACACGTTCCATCGCTTTGGGCAGGTGGATTCTGCCCTTCGGATTGCCAAGGATTTGAAAAGAGTCCTGCGCCCTGTCGCGAAGCCCCCGAACGAAGCGACGAGGCCGGTCTTTGAACAGCTTCTCCGGTAGGACGAGCGTTTTTGGAGTGAAACCCGGCCGGGCGATCTTGGGTGACGACTGTCGTTCTTGCTTCTCCCTTTCCCCGAGCCAACGCATCAATTCGGGGAACCGTGCGGGTCCCCAAGGAGTGAGCGCCTCGAACTGGCTGGCCATCGTTCGATTGCCCGTCACAACGAACCGAAGCCGACGTTCCAAGTCCGTTGAGACCGGGCGAACCGCTTCGGTGAGTGCTTTGATGGTTTGAAACTGACCGGGGTCGAGCGATTGATGCTCGAGCAAGACATTGATGCCGCCCCAAAGGTCATCGAGCAAATCAACCCACCGCGATGCCTCCAAGTGCACGCGGTCGGGCAAGTGGGACACGGCATCGACGAAGCTGCGAAGCGCATACCGGCCGTGTTCGAGGTCATCCCTTCGGCTTCGGGCGTCGAGGCGCGCTTGAGCTGCTTTCGGAACTTCACTCAAATCTTCGAAAATGTCGTATGGGCCTTGGGCCTCAATGGCCGGCAAGAGTGCGTACACGTGCTGAGCAAACGTCAGAAGTTCCCGCCCTGTCGTTGATGGCGGAGTTGGGGGGGTGGTGATTGGCCGTACGCGCATTCAAGGGATTGTCGACGACGGGGACGGGGACGTTGCTCAAGCCAAGTTCAGAGCACCTGGCGCGCTGGGTGTCGACAACACGCACTGCCAGTGACTTTGCCTGGGTGAACCGGGTGAAGCGTAACAAGTTCCGGAGCGGGACGCAGTGCATCAACGATCGCGATCGACGTAGCGACGTCAAACTTGAACCCAACGTGCACGCGAAATCGCGAGATCTGCCGCTCAAATCAATGCGAAACTTCCCTATTAGGGGTTGCCGAGAATTTCCAACGAGTTCGGAGCCCTGAATGCGAGTCTTAAAGAGTGTTGTAACGGCAATCTTGGGCCCCTTGCCACAAGGCTATTGAACCCAAGCCAGAGATTGGTGCTCGCGGAGCTTCGCCTTCGAGTTGCACTGGCCGAGATTCAATTCAGCCAAGAGCAATTCAAAATCGTTGCGGCGCGCGCCTTTCAACAGGTGGGTGGGGAGACCGCAATCCCAGCCGAAGCCGTGGACCGCGCGCTCTTGAGCCTTGTGCTCCTGCAGGAGGAGCAGGCGCCAGCGATGGAGTATTATCAGCGCCTGAATGCGTCTGGCTCAGACGCCGTGATGCTGACCGCGCTGGTCCACAGCAGCCAAGAGCGCGAGCGCAGGGATCTCAGGCGGACGCTGCGCGAAGTGGCACTTGGTGCGGTTGCGGGAATGGGTGTTCGTGTTGCGGCAACCCCAGAGGACGAACTCGCCGATCGCATTAGATCAGGCCAAATCGACACGAAACTGAGCCACATCCAACTTTTCAGGGAGGCGCGCCTGTCGACCGCTCCAGGGAGAGCTGAGGTCCTCCGTGGCCAGCCCGTCAAAACGGTTGGTACAAATTGGGGGTCCTGACCCCCAAAATGTTCCCTTCTTTTTCTGGGCTCTGGTTCGCTTGGGGCCCGCGTGTGACGCGAACCAGATTGCTGAAGCCGAGGAAACGCATTGGCTGAAATCCATTGGAACCAGTTTGAGGCGGTGGAACTGCGCGTGGGAACCATCGTGCGCGCCGAGCCCTTTGCAGAGGCGCGGAAGCCTGCGCTCAAGCTTTGGATAGACCTGGGGCCTGAGGTCGGCGTGAAGCAGTCCAGTGCGCAGGTCACGGTGCTCTATTCACCGGAGAGTTTGGTGGGAAAGCAGGTCGTTTGCGTCACCAATTTTCCTCCACGCCAGATTGGCCCCTTCCGCTCAGAGGTTCTCACGACCGGCTTCTACCGTGCCCCCGGAGAAGTCGTTCTTGCGGTGCCCGATCAGGCCGTTCCCAATGGGGCCCGTCTCGTGTGAGGTGACTGCGTCCGAGTCCAAGCAACTTGGTTTGAACCAAGTTCGTTGGTGAATCGCCTGCGCAGGTAGCCCCTACAGCCTCCGATGCTTCTACAGCCTGCGATGCTTCTGCGCCGGCAGGTCTTGACGGATGCGGGCGATGTGCTCCGCATCGTAGTCCGCCAGCGCAAGGCCTTCGCCGTCAGGCGCGCAAGCGATGACGGTTCCCCAAGGGTCGATCACCATGGCGCGGCCGTACGTCACGCGCTTTTCGGAGTGGCGCCCCCACTGTGCCGGGGCAAGAACATACGTCTGGTTCTCAATGGCGCGTGCGCGAAGCAAGACCTCCCAATGATCCTTGCCAGTCATCAGCGTGAAAGCCGCTGGCACGCAGAGCAGGGTGGCGCCTTGTGCGCTGTGCTGCCGGTAAAGTTCAGGAAAGCGCACGTCGTAGCAAATCGACAGGCCCACTTTGACCAAGCCGATGTCAGCGACGACGACATCACTGCCCGGCGCAACGGCGGTGGATTCTCGGTAGGTGGCGCCGTCGTTCACGTCGACATCGAACAAATGCATTTTTCGGTAAACCGCGAGCGCTGCGCCCGTGGGCCCGAACAGCACGCTGGTGTTGTAAACGCGCCCGCCCGGCCCGCCGGTTTCCAGAATAGAACCTGCGAGCAGGTGAATTTTCCGCTCGAGCGCAAGTGCCGACATCGCCGAAAGGGTCGGGCCCGTCAGACTTTCGGCAGCTGCGGCGCGGTCGGCGTCACTGCCCATCCACGAAAAATTCTCAGGAAGTCCAACAAGGTTCGCGCCACGTGCGGCTGCTTCGCGCACCCAATGTGTCGCGGTGGTGAGGTTCCTGGCCTTGTCAGGCCCGGAGTTCATTTGGATGGCTGAAAGGCGCATGACGGGGGAGCTTTGCAACCTTGAAAGGCGTGTGTTAGGGGACGGAGACCATTTTCGGATGTACCCGAAAAGTGGGCCTTTGTGCCCACTTTTCCTTTTTGAGCGACCCGATGGCCGAATCTCTCCATCAGACGGTTGAGCACAAGGTACGTGCCTTGGCGGAGCCCCTTTTGCAGGCCGAAGGCTTGGAGCTCATCGATGCGGAGTTTCTGCGCGAGAAGGAAGGCTGGGTGCTTCGACTTTTTATCGACAAACCCGGCGACAAAGTCGGCCTGGACGACTGCACCCGCGCGTCAAATGCGGTGGACCGAGCGCTTGAGGTGGAAGACATCGTTCCGCATGAATATCGGCTTGAGGTGTCCAGCCCGGGCCTTGATCGCCCCCTGAAAAAGCCCGAGCACTTCACGCGGGTGAAAGGCCAGAAGATTCGGGTGAAAACGTTTGGCCCGGTCGGCGAGCCGCCACGAAAAAACTTTGTGGGCGTGTTGCGCGGCGTGGACGAGGGCGGGGTTCGGCTTGAAGTCGAAGGCGCCGGTGAATTTCAGATTGCGTTTAAGGACATGGCGAAAGCCAACCTCGAGTTTCAGTTTTAAGGATTCACATACAGGGCGCCCCAACAGGTGACCCGCGGCAGAAGTCAGGAGCGTAGAGAGACATGGCAGCGACCCAGGCAGTCCCAGCGGTGAATTTGAATCTTGTCCTCGACCAAGTGGCGAAGGACAAGGGCATCGACCGCAGCGTTTTGGTGCGAACCCTCGAAGATGCGATGCAGACGGCGGCCAAGAAGCACTTTGGTCAGGACCGAAACCTCGAAGCGAAATACGACGCCGACAAGGGCGTGGTGGAGTTGTTCCAGGCCATCACTGTCGTCGACCAGGTGACGGACCCCATCCAGGCGGTCAACCAGCTCACCATCGTCGAAGCCAAATCCAAGGGCATGGAAGTCCAGGCGGGCGATGAGCTCGTTTTCCAGATTTTCTATCGCGAAGAAGACGCCGCTGAAGCGAAGGCGCAGGACGACCAGTACGGCGACATCCTCAAGCTGCGCACGTTTCGTCGCGGTTTTGGTCGCATCGCCGCGCAGACGGCGAAGCAAGTCATCTTGCAGCGCACCCGCGATGCCGAGCGCGAGAACGTTTTCAACGAATACAAAGACCGCAAGAACGAAATCGTCACGGGGATTGCGCGGCGTTTTGAGCGCGGCAACATCGTCGTCGACTTGGGACGTGCAGAAGCGGTCTTGCCGGTGCGAGAACAGGTGCCGCGTGAAACGTACCGAGCGGGTGACCGCGTTCAGGCGTTTGTCATTGATGTCCTTCGGGAATCCAAAGGGCCCCAAATCATCCTCTCGCGCGGCTCCGTGAACCTCCTCACCAAACTGTTCGAGATGGAAGTGCCCGAAATCGCCGAAGGCATCGTGGTGATTGAGGCCGCAGCGCGTGAGCCGGGGGGCCGGGCGAAAATTGCTGTGAGTTCCCGAGACTCCGACGTCGACCCTGTTGGCGCTTGCGTCGGCATGAAGGGAAGCCGCGTGCAGGCGGTGGTGCAGGAGCTCCGCGGCGAGAAAATCGACATCGTTCCCTGGGACGATGACCCGGCGCGCTTTGTTTGCTCGGCGCTCGCCCCGGCGGAAGTGGCCCGCGTCATCATCGATGAAGCGAACCACGCGATGGAACTCATTGTGCCAGACGATCAACTGTCGTTGGCTATCGGACGTCGTGGACAAAACGTTCGATTGGCGGCGCAACTCACCGGCTGGAAACTCGACATCAACAGTGAGACGCGTGTTCGCGAGATGCGTGAGTTTGCGAACCGTTCGCTCGGCGCTTTGCCGGGTATCGGCGAGCTGCTGATTGAAACCCTTTACGCTCATGGTTTCCGTCAGGCCAAGGATGTAGCCGAGGCGTCTCCCGAAGTGTTGGCGCAAATTCCGGGTCTGGACCCTTCGCGCATTCCTGCGATGCAGGAAGCCGCAAAGAGCCGCATGATCGACGATGCCGCCGAACTTGCTCGCATGGATTATGAGCGCGAGCAGGCCCGCTTGATTGAAGCGCGGCGCCACCCCGACGAGCTCAGCCCACGCGAGCGGATGACGCGCGTGCGCGGCATCAGTGAGAAGACGGCCGAGGCGCTCGCCA
>JBJXGM010000117.1:0-58659 GCA_046155985.1 Myxococcaceae bacterium
CAAGGCGCGTCTTCTGGAGGTGTTGGCGGACCGGGTTTTCCAACGCCGAGACGTTTACGCAGGGCGTTGATGTCATCCAAAGTAGTCAAATGTAGGCAAGAACTTGGCATGTCACCTGGAAACGCTAGCGTGCCGCGCACCTCGTGAACCGCCGCCCCCCGAAATCGACCCCAGTGCAGTTGAGTTTTTCGTTCGACTCGCCGGCGCCTCGGCGGGTGCAGCCGGAAGACCGGCAGGTCGGCCCGTTTCGTGTCATTTCCGGAGGAGGAGAGGGGCGTTCGAAAGAGCGTCTCGACAACCCCGACGCTGTCGTGAGAGCGCTCCTGGAGTCGGGCGTTGACCTCCTCCTTCGAAAAATTACGCCCGAGCGGGCGCGCGAGGTGGAGCGCGCCGTGGGGCGCATCATGAAACTGTTTGACGAGGTGCGTGAACAACCCCGTCTTCGCCTGCGGTTGGCCAAAGAAATCGAAGGCCTGGAGCGGTTGATGCAGGAGTCGCGGAATCGCAAGAGAATGCGCTGAAAAGCATCTGTTCGTTTGACCCACAGAAAATGGCACGCCTACGATTTGGCGCTCTCCCGTGGCCTACGAATCGTATGGCAGCTATCAGCTGATTCGTCGGCTCGCGACCGGCGGCATGGCCCAAATTTATTTGGCCAAGCCTCAAGGCCTTGAAGGGTTCACCGACTACGTTGTCGTCAAACGGATTCTGCCGCACCTTGCCGAGAACGAAGACTTCGTTCGCATGTTCTTGGACGAAGCGCGCATCGCCGCGCGGCTGAATCACCCCAACATTGTCCAGATCTACGATTTGGGCGCGCAAGATGACACCTACTTCATCGCGATGGAGCACATCGACGGTGAAGACCTGCGCCGCGTTTCGCGCAGGGCCGACAAGCTGAACCTGCCGATTCCGGTGCCGCTGGTGTGCCGAATCATGATGGACGCGTGCGCGGGTCTCGACCACGCGCACAAAAAAACCGATGCGAACGGGCGTTCACTCGGCATCGTTCATCGAGACATCAGCCCGCAGAACATTGTTGTGACGTTCGCAGGCGAAGTGAAAGTCGTCGACTTCGGCATTGCGCAGGCTGTCGACCAAGCGACAGTCACGCGCTCTGGTGTGCTCAAAGGCAAGTACTCGTACATGTCGCCGGAGCAGGCGTCGGCTCAGCCGGTGGATCACCGCAGCGACATCTTTGCGCTCGGCGTTGTGCTCTATGAATTGCTCACGGGCACACGTCTGTTCAAGCGCGCCAACGACATTCAAACGTTGAACGCGGTCATTGATTGTCGCGTCCCGCCGCCTTCGGAAGTGAATACGGCGTTGTCGACGGATTTGGACGCAGTCGTTCTCAAGGCACTGGCGAAGTCCCCTGAGGGTCGTTACCCCGATGCGGGCGCGTTTAGGGGTGCGTTGGGGAAGTGGATTTCCGACAATCAGCTGACTGCCACGCCCGAAGCTCTCGCCGAATACATGCGAAAGCTTTACGCGGACCGTGCAGAAAGCACCGGCACGCCAAGCGGGCAGGGGTCCGCGTCCTCGCGAAGCTCGGCCTCCGGTCGACAGAATGGTTTTCGGGCGTCGCCACGCGTGCCGGACAAACACGATGTCGAGGTGACTGCCGCTGGGATGGTGCAACCGCCATACCCGATCGGTCGGTCGGAGTTGGCGAACGCGGCCTACCATCCCTGGGACGAGCCCCCTGCTGCGGGGCCAAGCCCGCCGCCGCTGCCCACTGCTGGTTTTAAGCCGCATGAAGCCACACGAACGCGTGCGCCCAGTCGCGTGCTGGCTGCAGTTCGTCCGTCTCGGCGGTCACGTGTTTGGATTCGGCGCTATGGGATGGCGCTGTCGATTGTCGGTGCGTTTTCAGTGATGGCACTTTCCGCTTTTTTGGTGCTGCGCGCGCGCCGACCGGCTGCGTCCGCCGGTCCGCCCGCCGTGATTTTTCTTCGAACGGATCCACCCGGCGCGACGATTTGGCTGGATGGCAAGCGCATCGAAGGGGTGGCAACACCCGCCGCGCTCACACGGGTGTCGCCAGGCCCGCATCGATTTGAGCTCGAACTGGCGGAGCACCAGCGCGTATCGTTCTCGGTGGTGGTTCCGGCTACGGGTGAAGTTGCGCTCCCCAAACAACGACTGGACCGCTTTGGTGTCCCTCGGTCTCAACCGCTTCCGGTCGCGCCCTTTGTCGCCCTGACGCTCGCCAGCGAGCCTTCGGGCGCCGAACTTTTCGTCAACGGTGTCGCGCAAGGACGGGCGCCCCAAACATTGCAGGCGGCGCCGGGTTCACAGCTCGAGGTCCGCGCAGAGCTTTCCGGACATGCACCCGCGATGCGGCAGGTTCGAGCCAGCGAGCAGCCGCAGCAGACCGAGAGTCTGGTGCTCACGGCTGTTCCCCAGGCCCCCCGACAGGCCCCCCGACCTTCCCCGGCTTTGGGCCGCGTGCGTTTTGTCGGGCGGCCGGGAAGCCAGGTCACGTGCAATCGCGTGAGCCGGGGTCGAACGCCGCTTGAGGTTCAACTTCCCGCGGGGGAACACACGTGTAAGTTTGTGCACCCCACACAGGGGACCGTTTTCCGAAGAGTCGTGGTGCGGCCCGGTCAATTCGTTCAGGTGACACTCCGATGAGCGGCGAGGTGGAACCGTGAGTTTGAGTGCCGGAACGCACATCGACAAATACGTTGTCCGGCGAAAGCTTGCCGAAGGGGGCATGGCCGAAATCTATTTGGCCAGCGCCCGCGGGCCCGAAGGCTTCGACAAAGCCGTCGTCATCAAGCGCATTCTTCCGAAGCTGGCACACGATGAGGCGTTCGTTCGCATGTTCGTGGGCGAGGCACGTGTGGCGTCACGCCTCAGTCACGCCAACGTTGTTCAGATCTTCGATTTCGCCAAGCACGAGGACACCTACTACATCGCCATGGAGTACGTGCGCGGTCAGTCGCTGTGGGCGGCACGGCGGCGCGCGCGCGAGCGCATGCTGCCGATGTCACCTCTCCTTGTGGCTCACTTGGGTGCGGAAGTGGCGCGGGGGCTTGGGTATGCGCACCGGCTCACCGACCGCGGCCAGCCCGTTCGCTTGGTCCATCGGGATGTGACGCCTCACAACGTGCTGCTGGGCTACGAGGGTGAGGTCAAGTTGGCGGACTTCGGCATCGCGAAAGCAGGTGACCAACTGACGCAGGCAGGCACGCTCAAAGGCAAGTTCGCTTACATGTCCCCGGAACAAGCGCGTGGCGAATCGCTGGATGCCCGCAGCGACATTTTTTCACTCGGGATCGTGCTTTGGGAACTCTTGACGGGCGGACGCCTCTTTGAAGCGGACAGCGATGTCGGTGTTCTCCGGGCGGTGCAAGACAGCGCCATCGCATCGCCAGGGCGACTCAACGCCAGCGTGCCAGCGACTTTGGACGCCATCATCATGAAAGCACTCGAGCGCCGGGTAGATGACCGCTGGTCGAGTGCCCAAGAGCTCGAGCGCGCATTGGCGCAATTCGTTTTGGAACAGGTGCACACGCCGGAAGACACCGACGTGGGGGCTTATCTCCGAAAGTTGTTTCCCACGGAGGCTGTCACCGACGAACCGCGTCAGGACCCATCCGTATCCGGCGCGTTTTTGGTGTCGGCACCCGCCGTGGCGCTTGCGACAGAACGCCCTTCCGTTGACGCGGATGCCTTTGCCCCCACCGCCGCGTTTGTCGGTCGCACCACGGTTGTGACAGGTGCGCCGGAGCGCCAGTTGAAGACGCGCAGCCCCTCACGAAAGCTGTGGGTTGTGGTGGGGCTGCTGGGTGCGCTGGGCGTGACGGGCGTCTGGCGGTACAGACACCTTCTGCCGTTCGGAGAACCCGCCTCGAACTTGCGTGCCCACGCGGTGAGGAACGTAGGCATTCCACCGTCCGCCATCGCAGAGCCGGTCGCAGCGGCGGCCCAAATTGACATGCCGACCGCGGCGGTGCCTTCGAAAGGGGGGAACGCACTGACGGAACCCTCGGCCCCGTCGCCAGAGCCAACGCCTGAGCTGGGCATTCTCACGGTTCGTGCGAAACCCTGGGCTCAACTGTACATCGATGGCCGTCGTCGGGCAGACGTGCAGGGCAGCAAGACGCTGCGATTGCCGGCGGGGCCGCACACGATTCGTTTGGCCCATCCTCGCTTGAACAAGCAGGTCCGTGTCGTTCTGGAGCCGGGCAAAGAACACGTGCTCCAGCACGTCGTCAACACGGAACGGTAACGCCACCCCAAGACTTCTGACCCGTTTCGTTGCGCCAAGTTTCGGTGCAAATCTGAGTCCTCGCGCCCGAAATCTCCACTAATTATATTCCATTGACAATCCTCTAATCAGTGGAATACCTTCGCGCGCCTTGGAACTTCTACGAGAGCAGCGGATTGAACAAATCGAGCGCGAATTCGCGGGCGGCATTCCCGCCCGCGCCATCCTCGACGTCTTTCGTCCGACGGGTGTGGCGCTGTCTGAGGCGACGTTTCGGAAGTACGTGCAGGTGGGTCTGTTGCCCAGAAGCCGACGGGTGGGCCGCAAAGGCAAGCATCAGGGGAGTCGGGGCCTGTACCCGGTTCAGTCCGTGCGGCGCCTCAATGCGATCAAGCGAATGATGGCAGAGGGAATGACCCTGGAAGACATTAAGCGGTCATTTCTCGTCTTCCGAAATCAGCTCGATGAAGTGGAGCGCGAGCTCGAGGGACTGCTCGCGCGGCTAGCGGGCGAAGTGGCGTCTCGGGAGCACGAAATACAGCGTCGAAAAACGCTGGAGACGCGGATTCGGCGGGCTCGGGAGAAGTCCCACCTGCTCATCCGTGAAGTTGCAGGTCTAGGTAGTCAAATTGCCACACATTCAATCCGGCAATGAGTCTGGTACTTTACGCCTGATCTTCGAAATTTGACGAGGACGCGCAGGACCACGCAGCAGGAGGGCAGATGAATCAGCTGAAGACCGAAGTTCCGGAACTCCCGGAAATGGAATCTACCGATGGGTCTGACGAGCCCCGACGGCGTTCAAAAACGATGTCTCGAAAAGAGATGGCACGAGAGCTTCGACGGCGCCGCCTCACGGGCGAAGTCGATTCCGAAGAAGCCGAGTTGCTTCGCATCATCGAGGAGAGCCGGCCTCGTACGCGTGCGGAGTGCGTCAATGGCCCAAGGCCGTGCCAGTTCGTGTCGTGCAAGCACAACCTCTATTTGGACGTGAATCCGCAAACGGGATCGATCAAACTCAACTTTCCTGACAAGGAGATTTGGGAGCTCGAACACACGTGCGCGCTGGACGTTGCCGAAAAGGGTGGCATCACTTTGGAAGAAGTCGGCGCCATTATGAACTTGACCCGTGAACGCATCCGCCAGGTCGAGACGCGGGGGCTCATGAAGCTTCGCGCGGCTGTCGACGGTGACCCGATCCCGGAAGGCGACGACTAAATCGCAACTGTTGTTTGACAGTTGCGGCAGCAGGTTGTTATCCGGCCGCCTTCCAAGGCGAGACCGTGTTTGCCCTTCTGAGCGTTTCCGACAAGCGTGGTGTGACTGAATTTGCCCGAGGGCTCGTGGCGCTCGGTCACACCCTTCTTTCCACTGGCGGTACAAAGCGAGCGCTGCAAGAGGGCGACGTCCCGGTGATGTCCGTCTCTGAGTACACGGGCTCGCCGGAAATTCTGGGCGGTCGCGTGAAAACACTTCATCCGCGCATCCATGGCGGACTCTTGGGGCGCCCGGGGCTCGCCAGCGACAAGTCCGACATGGAGACGAACCAGATTCGGCCGATTCGCGTGCTGGCCGTTAACCTGTACCCGTTTCGCGAGACGGTGGCGAAAGGGGTGAGCGAAGCCGAGGCCATTGAGCAGATTGACGTCGGCGGGCCCGCGATGGTGCGGGCGGCGGCGAAAAATGCGGGCGAGGTGGCCGTCGTCGTGGACCCCAACGACTACCCGCGCGTGTTGGAAGCCCTGAGTCGCGGGAATATCGACGAGAAGCTGTCGCGTGAGCTGCGGCGAAAAGCTTTCGCCCATACGGCGGCGTACGATGCCGCGATTGCGGAGTATCTGGCTCAGCGCGACGAAGAGGTGTTTCCGGAAGAATTGAACGTTTCTTTTCGCCGCAAACAGGTCTTGCGCTACGGCGAAAATCCGCACCAGCGCGCTGCCTTCTACGCGAGGCAGGGGGTGTTGCCTCAGCCGAGCCTCGCCGCGTGCGACGTTCTTCAGGGCAAAGAGCTGTCGTACAACAATCTGCTCGACCTCGACGCGGCGCTGGTGCTGGTCTTGGAGTTCACGGAGCGCCCGACTGCGGTGGTGATCAAGCACAACACCCCGTGCGGGGCGGCGATGGGTGACACGCTCGTTGGCGCGTATCGAACCGCGCGGGCTGCAGACGAAGCCAGCGCTTTTGGCGGCATCGTGGCGCTCAACCGAACTGTCGATGACGAGACGGCCGCTGCGCTGAGCGAGACGTTTTTGGAGGCCATCATTGCGCCATCGTATTCCGAAGGCGCCCGGTCGATTCTTTCGGCGAAGAAGAATCTTCGGCTGCTGGCTGCTGGCAACAAGATGGAGCGTGCGGGGCCCACGCCTTCGTTCGAACTGAGAAGCGTTTCGGGCGGCCTTCTGATGCAGGACCGTGACGCCCTTGAGCCCACCCAGACCTGGAAACAAGCAAGTCAACGTGTGCCCAGCGACGCGGAAGTTGCCGCGATGCGGTTCGCATGGCGTGTCTGCAAGCACGTCAAGAGCAACGCTATCGTTTTTGCCACGGCCGATCGGCTTCTGGCAGTGGGCGGCGGACAGACCAGTCGCGTGGATTCTGCGCGAATCGCGGCAGCTCGAGGCGGCGCGAGCTTGCGCGGAAGCGCTGTGGCCAGCGATGCCTTCTTTCCATTTCGAGATGGCGTCGACGAGCTTGCCAAAGCGGGCGCGAGCTGTGTGGTGCAGCCGGGCGGCTCTGTCCGCGACGCAGAGGTGATTGCGGCTGCGGATGAGCACAAGATGGCCATGATGCTGACGGGCGTTCGCCACTTTCGGCACTAAGGGCCCTGGTCGAAATAGCCTATGCATCCTGAGCGTCGATCCATCCCGCCTGGATTTGTTGCTCGTCGGTCACATGCCAACGGGCATGCTCCCTCCTCCCGTCGCGCCATGCGGGCGCCTCGGCGCTCATCCCTGCTCATGCTATTTCGACCAGGGCCCTAAGGCCCCAAGGTTCTACCGCCGGGTTGGCAAGGAGCGTAGGCGATGCGAGTCGTTGTGGTGGGCAGCGGCGCCCGCGAGCACGCAGTCACGTGGAAGCTCGCGCAGAGCCCTCTCGTGACGGCGCTGTGGTGTGCGCCCGGCAATCCGGGCACACAGGCTTTGGCGAAGTCGCTCCGTTTGCCTGACGCGATAGGCGAAGCAGCTGCTGCCTTCGCGGCCCTCAGACCGGACCTTGTCGTCGTCGGGCCTGAAGCGCTGCTCGTCGCGGGGCTCGCGGATGCTCTGGCCGAGCGCGGTGTTCGGGTGTTTGGGCCCACGGCGGGTGCGGCGGCCCTTGAGTCATCGAAGGCTTTTGCGAAAGACGTCATGCAGGCCGCCGGCGTGCCCACCGCCGCTTCACGCGTTTTCGCTTCGGTGGACGAAGCCCGCAAAGCCGCCCTTTTGGCAGGCCCCTGTGTCGTGAAAGCCGACGGCCTGGCCGCAGGGAAGGGTGTTGTTGTGGCGAACAGCGGCGACGAAGCGGCTGCTGCGGTCGTGTCACTGGCGGCGTTGGGAGGCGCGGCTCAGCGCATACTCCTTGAGGAAAGGCTCACCGGCCGCGAGGTGTCGCTGATCGCGCTTTGTGATGGCGAGCGTTACCTCTTGTTTCCACCCGCAGAAGATCACAAGCAGCTGCGCGACGGCGACCAAGGCCCCAATACCGGGGGCATGGGGGCGTATGCACCTGTGGCGGACCTCTCCGAAGAAGCCGTGGCGGCGCTCGGACGCATGGTGATTGCGCCGGTATTGTCCGAGATGCGGCGCCGCGGGACACCTTTTCGCGGCGCGCTTTTCGCGGGCCTCATGATGACGCCCGGTGGACCAAAGGTTCTCGAGTACAACTGCCGATTGGGTGACCCGGAGACTCAACCTTTGATGATGCTACTGGACGAGGATGTCCTTCCCCTGCTGATGGCGGCTGCAGACGGCCGGTTGCCGGAGCGGTCGCTGCGATGCCGCTCTGGGGTCGCTGTCGGCGTCGTCGCCGCAGCGGCGGGTTACCCCGAGTCGCCAAGAAAGGGTGATGTGATTTCGGGCATCGATGGGGTCCGCGACAGCGTGGTGTTTCATGCGGGCACGGCGCTGCGTGACGGGCAGCTGGTGACTTCTGGAGGGCGTGTCCTCACGGTTTGTGCTGTTGGGCAGAACCTGAGAGAGGCACGTCTGCGCACATATCGTGCGATGGCGAACATTGGATTTGATGGGAAGCAGTATCGCGAAGATATTGGGGATCGCCGTTCGGACTGACGATGCCCCCCGTCTTACGCCGCTACCTCCTCTTGGAGATGTTGCCGCCGCTGGCGACATGGTTGACGTTTCTGTTCTCGCTGCTCTTGGTGATGCAGCTGCTCCGCGGAAGCGACGTTCTTTTGGGTTCGGCGGTCGGCGTGCTGGATGTCGCTCAAATCATTCTCTACATGTCGCCTCATTTCTTGGTGATGGCCCTTCCAGTAGCATTGCTTGTCGCCGTGCTGTTTGGCTTGGGGCGCCTGGCCGACGACCAAGAGTGGCTGGCGATACAGGCCTTGGGCGTTTCACCGAGGTCGCTTGTGGCTGTGCCGCTTCTCCTCGGCGCGATGGTGAGTACGGCGATGGTCGGGCTTGCGCTGGGGCCTGAGGCGCGGGGACTGGCGGGTGTAAAGCGCGTGATGAACGACGTCATCAAGCGAAATTTGGTGGGCGACGTGAAGTCGGGCGTGTTTTATGAGGACCTGCCCAGTCTCACTGTCTATGCCGAAAAGGTGGATGCTGCACGCGGACGGTGGACGAACGTTCTCTTGCAAGATGAGCGAGAAGGCGTCGCGCCGCTCCTGGTTGTGGCGCGACGTGGCGCCATCGACACTCAGTCGGCCGGGGCAGCGCTCACGTTGACCCTGACGGAAGGCAACTTGCACCGCGCGGACGCCGCAGCCACCGGTTACACGCTTCTTGACTTTGAGACAGGGCATCTCGCGCTTGGGGTCGAACAGTCGATTTGGCGGAAGAACAAGTTTCGTTCGCCCAAGGAAGAGTTGACGCCGCTGGAACTGTGGCAGGTCGGCCAGGAAACCCAAGCCCGGGGCGGAGACGGTCGCCCATTTCTGACGCATTTCCATGTGAGGTTGGGACAGGCCCTGTCGCCATTGGCCTTTGCGCTGATGGGCGCGCCCATGGCCCTGCGCCGACGCACGTCGGGAAAAAATGCCGCGTTCTTGGCGGCACTGGGTGCATACATCGCTTACTACGTGCTGTACCGCGGCATGGAACAGCTTGGCGCGACGGGGAAATTGCCACTGCTTCTGGCCGGCCAGCTGCCGAATGTGATTCTGGTCGCGGTGGGTGTGTTCTTGCTTGTGCGTCTTGCCCGACCCGGCGCGTCGAAATGACGACGCTCGTTCGCTACATCATCTGGCTGTATCTCAAATTCCTGGGAGGAATCTGGGGTGCGATCACCGCCATCTACCTGGTGACAGATTTCGTCGACCGCGCGAAAGACTTTCAGGGCGAGGGATGGGTGCTCGCTGCGCTCGAGCTGTACGCGAACAAAACGCTCGTCGTCGCGCATCAGCTTGGCCCCGCGGCGCTGTTGCTCGCCGCGGGTGCGACGGTATCGACGTTTCGCCGTCGCGGTGAGCTTCTGGCCATGAAGGCTTTGGGGACTTCGCCCCGCCTTCTTTTCTTGCCGATCGTTAGCGTGGCTCTGCTGTGGGGTATCGGGCTGACTTTCTTCGACGAAATCGTCGTCGCACGAGCGGCGCGTCGCGTGGAGCAACTCAGTGCGACGCGGTTTCATCGCTGGGGTGACTGGCGGATTCACTTCACGCCCAAGCGGTGGTTTCGCCATGGAGACCGCGTGTTTTTCCTGCGCAACGGGGATGCGGCTTCGGGCTTCTTCGACGTGACGATTCTCGAACTGAGTCCGGAATTTCGTTTGAATGAGCGCATTGATGCCGCACGGATGGACCACGTGGTGGGCACACAGTGGCAACTTTCGAATGTTGTCGAGCGACGGTTTCATCCAGACGGTTCGTTGGGGTCGCGTACCGTGGATACAGCGACTTACACGCTGGGCGTGGACCGATCGGCATTCAACATTCACCTCGGCCGACCGGAGCAAATGCGGTTTTTCCAGCTGCTGCGGCAACTCAAAGCGCGGGCCTCGGGCGGTTTGCCGACCCGTGGTTTCGAATTGGCGCTGCACAATCGCGTGGCCTATCCCTTGTCCGGGATGCCCGGTGCACTGGTGGCTGTTGGCCTGGCCCTGCGGGCCCGTCGCAGGGGGCATCTGACGGCTGCGCTTGTGGAAGGCATGGCGGTTTGCGTGGCCCTGTGGGGTCTGTGGGTTTTGTTCAAAGCGCTGGCGATGTCTGATCGGCTCTCGCCGCCTGTCGCTGCGTGGGCGCCCCTGGTGTTGTTGATGGCCTGGGGCGGGTTTCTGTGGGCACGCCGCGAGGGCAGGCTGGGTGGCCCGGTCGGGTAAGCCTGGCCCTAAACGACCGATCGAGAATCACGATCGGTCGTTTAGCGTTTGTTCTCAAGCCGCCAAATCTGAAAGCGGTGAGGGCCCCCGACCAAAATTGTCGGGCCGACGACGGATTCAAACGAGCTCGTGAGAGACTCGGGAGGTATCTCGCTTTCACTCACCCAGATTGCCGTCTCGCCGGGCAGGAGTGCGGGCGGTGGCCACAGGTCGAACTGCGTCGGCCGACGTGAGCCAACGACGCCAACAGGAAGCTTCGCGTAGTAGGCAATCTCTGAGGCGAGTGCATAGCTCGGCGCGAAAGCGGCCTGCGCGCCCCGGGCTTGCAGCGCCTTTAGACTTGACCAACCCTGCGTTCGAACAAAGGGGGTTCGCGCGGTCCCGGGCCCTGGGTCATGCAGCACCAACCCTGCACCGATGACCGAAACCACAAGTCCAGTCAGCGCAGCGCTGACGACCCATTTTCGAGGGGCCGCACCCATCGCGACGGCACTGCCGACGTAGGCCATTGCGGGCCAGTTGGCCTCTCCCCGCGCGCGCAGGGCGGAGACGGCAAAGAACAAGAGCGGCACGGCCGAAGAGATGCGGAGCAGGCGTTCTTCGGCGGGTCCCTTGGCAATCCACCAGGCGGTCCAAGCAAACAATGCGGGGCCGCCAAGAAAAAATTGGCCCAGGATGTACTCCGCGAGGGTTCGCCATCCGCCGTGGCCGACGAAACCGTGGCCCAGCTGAAAGCGGAACCCCACCCAGTCGCGCTGCGCGTTCCACAAGACAACCGGAAGAAAGAGAAGAAACCCGACTGCACCCGCTTGCAGCGTCGGACCGAGCCAAGGCTTCCGTTCCCGGATGGCTGCGAGAACGCGGACAGGGAACAGCAGGACGGCGGTGTACTTCGAGAGCAACGCAAGTCCTCCGGCAAGGCCGGCCTTCATCGGTTTCTCGGCGAGAAGGGCGCCCAGCGCGAGCGTCCAGAACAGAAGCAGGGGTGTGTCGGGCGTGGCGAAAACGCCCGCAAGTTGAGCAAGCGGAGCGGCTGCAAAAATCACTGCAGCGTTTTCAGCGGCGGCCGCCGAGCGATGCACCCGTTTTGCCACCCAGTAAACGGCGAAAACCGTCAGGCCGCCAATACCCAGGGCCAAGGGGCGGGGCGGAAGAAGCGCCAACAACCAGGCGATCAACGGGGCATGGTCGAAGTAGCCGAACGCGAGAGAGCGCCCCCACAGCGAATAGTACGCTTCATCGAAATAGAGGTCCGTGCCGAATGAGACTGCGCATCGGAGCGCCAACACCACGGCCAGGAGAGCGAAGACCCATTTCCTCACGCGGTGGCCCGTTCCAGGATGGCTCGATAGTGGCCAAGTGTTTTCTGTGCGCACGAATCCCACGAGAAATCCTGGGCGCGGGCAAGGCCAAGGGCGGAAAGCGACCGGCGATGAGGGAGGTCGTTCGCCAGACGTGTGGCCTCATCGACCCAGGCTTCGGAGTCGTCGGGACTCACCAGCACGCCCGCGCGTTGAAGGACTTCGGGAAGCGCCCCGGCGCGCGCCGCCAAGACCGGTGTGCCGCAAGCCATGGCTTCGAGGGCCGGAAGTCCAAAACCTTCGTAGCGCGAAGGAAGAAGAAGCGCGGTTGCACCCGCGTAGAAGGCCGGCAAGTCCGATTCGGGGAGTGTGCCGAGATCAATCGTGCGTTCGTCAAACCCCAGGCGCTTGGCTGCGCCGGCCCCCGCAAGCAGGCAGATGGGATAGGGGAGTCTCGATGCGATCTTCGCCAGCAGCGAGAGGTTCTTAAAGGGCTTTTCGTTGCCCACGGCTGCGAAATACTGCTGCGGCAGTTGCGGCAGTCTGCTCGGTTTGGGGCGGAAGGTTGTGTCGACCCCGGGCGGCGTCAGGTGAATTCGTTCGGGCGGCACATTGAGAAAACGGGACAGCTCTTCGCGGGAGAAATCGCTGACCGTGAGGATGGCCTCTGCGTGGCGCGCTCTGGGTCCCGTGACGGTGCGCAGGTACAGGGACTGCTTCCACCCGTAGTCCTCTGGACGTGCCCAGTGATTGGCGTCGTGAAGGGTGACCACGAGGCGGCCGGACCAGAGCCTCGGGACAGAAAACGACGTGGCGTGAAACAGGTCTGCTTGGGCGTCACGAAGCGCGCGTGGCAGGTCCAGCTGTTCACGCCACGAGAGAAAACCCGATGTGCACGGCAGAAGGGGCATGTCGGGCCGTAGCGGTCCCACGTCCGGCAGGCCGCCAGGCGCGGTGAGGCCAACAAACCGCCAAGAAGGCGCCAAGGCGGGCAGGCGGCGTGCGAGCTCCAGCGCATAACGCCCGATGCCATGGAGGCGGCCACGCACCATGCGCAGGTCGATCACCACGTTTGGCACAGCCGCGGGTTACCACAAGGTGCGCTATGAGTCGTGGGGTGAGGGTCGCGATCGTTCACGACTGGCTGGTCACGTTGCGGGGCGGCGAACGTGTGCTCGAGGCTTTGCTGGAGCTTTTTCCCCACGCGGAGGTGTTCACGTTGTTTCACCAGCCGGGCGCATGCGGGCAGAACATCGACGCGCACCCCATCCGGACCTCGTGGCTCAATGCGCTGCCAGGTGCGCGCGCACGGCATCGCATGTTTCTGCCGCTGTTCCCGTCGGCCATTGAACGATTCGATTTTTCAGGTTTCGATTTGGTCGTCTCCTCCAGCCACTGCGTCGCCAAAGGGGTGCGTGTTCCAATGGGTGTGCCGCATGTGTCCTACGTCCATGCCCCCATGCGTTACATGTGGGACCTCTTTGACGATTATTTTGGCCCGGGTCGCGCGTCGCTCCCGATTCGTGCGGGTGCCACGCTGATGCGCCCTTTCTTGCAGCGTTGGGACAGAGAAACAGCGTCGAGGCCGACGCATCTCATCGCGAACAGCCACCACATTGCTGAAAAGATTGAGAAGGCCTGGGGCAGAAAAGCAAACGTCGTGCACCCGCCGGTCAACGTGGATCGCTACAGCGGCCATTCGCTCGAGGGTCTTGGCCAGGGGGGGTACTTCCTTTGGGTCGGTGCGCTTGCCCCGTACAAGCGTCTGGACATCGTCCTTGACGCTGTGCGCGCGACGCCGTTTCCGCTCTGGGTGGTGGGAGGAGGCCAAGACGAGGCGCGGCTGCGACGCCACGCGCCGCCCCACGTGCGTTGGCTTGGGGTGGTTTCTGATGAAGCGCTGGGTCCCCTTTACCGGAACGCCCGGGCCCTTGTGTTTCCTGGAGAGGAAGACTTTGGCATCACGCCGCTCGAGGCGCTGGCGTGTGGGCGGCCCGTGATTGCGCTGGCCAAAGGGGGAGCCTTGGAAACATTGACCCCCGAGGTCGCTGTCTTTTTTGATGAGCCCACGCCCGAGGCCCTGCTTTCAGCGCTGCACCGGTTTGAGCAATTTCAGAAGACGTTTTCACCCAACGCGGCGAGGGCCCGGGCGCTTCAATTTGGAAAGGCAAGATTTCTCGAGGAAATGCGCCGGCAATTCCGGGAAGCGGAGGTCGAATTTCCAGCGGCCAGCGCAAAGTGCTAGTGCAGGGGCGCCGTGTTTGGTCGATTGCAAAGGTTTTACACGTCCATCAAGGTGGTGACTGACGTCGCCGTGTTGGCCGTGGCTTTTGCTTTGGCTTACCTGACGCGGTTTCTCGGAGCGCCCGAAGACATTCTCCCGCCGCTTCGAGACACCGTCCTTGCGTTCGTGACTTCACTTTTGGTTTTCCCCGTGACGTTTCGGCAGGCACGCCTCTACGAAACCAACCGGGCACGCACCCACCTCGGCGAGGTCTTTGAGATTCTCAAGGCCGTTGTGACGGCGACGCTGATTTTGGTCGCGCTGACGTATTTCACACGAGACCGTTATTCGCGTGGCACGCTGCTTTTGTTCGTCGGCTACGCATTCGTCCTGATTTCTGCGACCCGCTTGGCATCTCGTCAGCTGCTGAACGAATTGCGTCGCCGGGGTTTCAACCTCAAGTCGATACTTCTCGTGGGCTCCGGTGAGCTTGGCGAACGTGTGATCGAGACCATCGAAGGCCATCGGGAGCTCGGGTTTCGTGTCATCGGTGTTTTGGCCCATCAGCCCTACGCGCTCGGCGCAACCGTCCAAGGGGTTCCTGTGGTCGGGACGGTGGATGACTTGGAGTCTGTCTTGGACGCGCGCCCGGTCGATCAAGTTATCCTCGCGCTGCCGATTGAAGAACAGCCGCTCGTGAAGCAGTTGATGGAACGTCTGGCGCTGCGAACGGTCGATGTGAAAGTGGTTCCGGACCTCTACCAATACGTGACGCTGTACGGTGGCCTCGAAGAGTTCGGGGGCCTGCCGATTATCAGCCTTCAATCGAGTCCGCTCGATGGCTGGAACCAAATCGCCAAGCGACTCTTCGATGTTGCGGTTGCCGGCCTGTTGCTGGTGCTGTTGGCGCCGGTGATGGTGGTCGTCGCCGTCTTGGTGAAGCTGACCAGCCCAGGGCCCATTCTTTATCGCCAAGAGAGAATGGGGATGGATGGTCGAACCTTCGACATTCTGAAATTTCGAACGATGCGTGCAGATGCGGAGTCGTCGGGTGCCCAGATGGCACATCAGGGTGACCCGAGAAGGACCTTCTTGGGTCCGGTGCTGCGTGCGCTGTCGCTCGATGAGTTGCCGCAGCTTTGGAACGTCCTTGTGGGCGATATGAGCTTGGTCGGCCCCAGGCCTGAGCGGCCGGTGTTCATTGAAGAATTCAAGCGACAGATTCCGAAGTATCACCTGCGGCACAAGGTGAAGTCAGGGCTCACCGGCTGGGCACAAATCAACGGCCTTCGTGGCCAAACATCGATTCAGAAGCGCATCGAATACGACCTCTACTACATCGAAAACTGGTCGCTCTTGTTGGACGTCAAGATCCTCGTTCGGACGGCTCTCGGCGGCTTCTTGTCCAAAAACGCCTACTGAGCGCAAGCACCCAGAGCTTTCTGCGCACCCGGAAAAGTCTCGGAAAGAGAGTGACTTCAGGGTTGGGTCCGGCTAGGCGTGCCCCACCAACGGAGGTGACATGCTGAGTGGATTCAAGAATTTCATACTGAGGGGAAACGTTATCGAACTGGCCGTGGCCGTCATTATTGGCGCCATGTTCAGTGCCATCGTCGATTCGCTCGTGAAGGGCATCATCGATCCGATCTTGGCGGGCGTTATTGGCAAGCCCAACTTCGATGAGGTTGCCTCATTTGTGTTGGGCACTTCGACCGTGAAGCCAGGTCTGTTGATGACGGCTGTTGTAAACTTCGTGATCAAGGCTGGGGTCATCTATTTCTTCTTGGTAGAGCCGACCCGTCGCCTGATGGAGCGCACGAAGAAAGAGGCGCCTCCTGCCGCGCCTCCAGCGCAGGAAGTGCTCCTGACGGAGATTCGAGACTTGCTGAAGAAGCGCTAGTCGCTTGGTTTGTGGAAAAAAGAAAACGGAGGACGGGATTTCCCGTCCTCCGTTGTTTATTGGGTCAAACGTTGATGCTTACTTCGCGGCGACGCGAACCGAGATGCGACGGTTCTGCGCTCGGCACTCTTCGGTGTCGTTCGCTGCACAGACTGGATGACTCGCGCCGTAGCCCTCGGGGGAGAGACGGTTTGCAGGGATGCCCATCTCGGTGAGCGCCTGAACCACTTTGGTTGCGCGCGCGGTCGACAGCTTTTTGTTCGCCTTTGCGCTGCCGCGGTTGTCCGTATAGCCCCCGATTTTCAGGGTGACGTTGGGGTACGCTTTGAGAATCTCGGCGACGTTCGTCAGCTGGTCTTTCGACATGTCCATGTCGAGGTCAGCGCTGCCCGTCCTGAACGTCAAACGGTCAAAGTCGAACCAGGTGGTCTTGTCGACCAGCTTGCTGGAGTCTTCAATGAAGGTGATCAACTGAGACTCAATGCCTGTGGGGTTGCCCGTGATGGAGTGGCCGGACGTGAGCGAGCGGCTGAACTTGCCCTCAGTCAGGTTTGAAGTGGCCGAAGCTTGGGCTTCCAAAGCGGTCACCTGAGCAGACAGGGCCGTCAGGTCGCTCTCAGCGCGAGCGATGGCCTCGCTCGACATCGTTCGTTGGCCGGCGACGAGGCTCTCTGCTTCGGTGCCATTGCCCGCTTTGACGACTTCATCCAGCTTGGTCGTGAAACCCGTGGTCTGGGTGGTGTCTGCAAGCTGGGTCTCGTTCTTCGCGATCGCTGAAGTGACTTCAGAAACGCCAGACATCGCCGCGGGCAGCTTGGCCGCGCGTGCCTGAAGTGCTCGATTTTGCTCAAGCAACCGAGACGTATCCGTCGTGTATTGCGACGTGATTTCCTGCCCCTGGCGGGTGTACTGCGACAGATCTGCGCAGCCTGACACCACCCAGGCCAAAGCGGCCGCTGCCCCAACAACAGTATGACGACCCCAACTCATGAGTAGCTCCTTAACAGTGAAAGAGGAGCTCTCCGGGTAGACCACTTTGGGGGAATGTTCAACGCGCAAAGCGCCGTGGAAAAAAATCACGGCGCGCCGGGCGCTTCTCATGCCCGGGGCGCCGCGGAGAAAGACACGACGGTGGTTGCCAGTTAGCTGCAGCCGCTCGTAGCGCCGCAGTTGCTGCACTTGTAGCAGGCGCCGCTGCGCACCATGATTTCGCCACACGTGTGGCAGGGAGGGGCATCGGCCTGGTTCAAATACGTGTCATGCGCCTTTTTCACCGGTGGCGCCATGACGGGCGTTGCTTCGAGGGCAGGTTCGGGTGCCTCGCCGGTAGTGGACGCTGGGAGCTGGTCATGTGCCGCAACGAACTTCAGCGCCAACCATCGGAAGATGTAGTCGGTGATCGATTTGGCAATGGGAATGGCGGGATTGCCCGTAAAGCCCGAGGGCTCAAAGCGCGTGTGCGAGAACTTGTCGCACAACACTTGAACCGGCACGCCGTATTGCAAAGCCAAAGACACCGCCGTGGCAAAGCTGTCCATCAGACCGCTGACGACAGACCCTTCTTTCGCCATGACGATGAACAGCTCGCCGGGTGAACCATCTTCGTACATTCCGACGGTCAGGTAGCCCTGATGCTCGCCAATCCGGAATTTGTGCGTGATGGCCTGGCGTTCATCGGGGAGACGTCGACGTTGAACGACCGTAGCGTGGGTGTTCGCCAACGCCTCGATTCTTTCCGCGTCCGTTTTCTTGGACGTGTTCAACGGCTGGCTCCGTTTGCAGCCGTCTCGATACACGGCGACCGCCTTCAACCCCAGTCGCCAGGCAGCGATGTACGCCTGCTCAATATCCTCCACTGTGGCAGCGGTAGGCAGATTGACCGTTTTGGAAATGGCGCCAGAGAGGAAGGGCTGTGTTGCACCCATCATCTTGAGGTGGCCCATCCAGTGAATGCTTCGCTCGCCCTTCGCTGGCTTAAAGGCGCAGTCGAACACCGGAAGGTGTTCATCTTGGAGCCCCGGTGCACCCTCGATGGTTTCGTTTTGGTCGAGGTAGCTGACGATGCTTTGAACGGCGGTCGTGCTGTAGCCGAGCTTCTGCAGCGCAAGCGGGACAGTGTTGTTGACGATTTTCAACATGCCGCCACCGACCAGCTTCTTATACTTGATGAGTGCGATGTCCGGCTCGATGCCGGTGGTGTCGCAGTCCATCATGAAGCCAATCGTTCCTGTGGGCGCCAACACTGTGACTTGGCTGTTGCGGTAGCCGGTTTCGGTCCCCACAGCCAACGCCTGGTCCCATGCGGTTCGCTGGGCGCCAAGCAGCGCGTCAGAAACGCCTTCGGCGGGAACCTGATAGGCCGCCTTGCGGTGTTTCCGAATCACGCGAAGCATGGGCTCGGCGTTCTTCGCATAGCCCGAGAACGCGCCCATGCGCTCAGCAATACGCGCAGACTGGAGATAAGCCTCACCACACATGAGCGAAGTAATTGCTCCCGCGTAGTTGCGACCCTCATCGGAGTCGTAGGGGAGACCCGCAGCCATCAGCAGTGCGCCGAGGTTTGCGTAGCCCAGACCCAACGGACGATAGGCGTGCGAATTCTCCTCAATGCGCTCCGTGGGGTACTTGGAGAAGCCCACGATGATTTCCATCCCCAAGAGAACGGTGTCCACGGCGTGACGGAACGCCTCAACGTCGAAATCCCCGTCGATGGTTCGGAAATGCATGAGGTTGAGCGACGCCAAGTTGCAGGCGGAGTCGTCCAAGAACATGTACTCAGAGCACGGGTTGCTCGCATTGATGCGCGCCGTGTTCGGGCAGGTGTGCCAATCGTTCACGGTGGTGTCGAACTGAAGCCCGGGATCGCCGCACAAGTGCGCCGCGTCCGCAATTTCACGGAACAGGTCGCGTGCCTTGTACGTGTCCATGGGCGCACCGTCTCGAATCGCGTGTGTCGTCCAGGGCTGGTCGTTTTCCACCGTCTTCATGAAATCATCGGTGACACGTACCGAGTTGTTCGAGTTCTGGAAGAACACCGACCCGTAAGCTTCACCGGTGAACGAACCGTCATACCCGGCATCAATCAAGGCCCAGGCCTTCTTCTCTTCGTGGGCCTTGCAGCGGATGAAGTCCAAAATGTCAGGGTGGTCAGCGTTGAGAATCACCATCTTTGCGGCGCGTCGCGTTTTTCCACCGCTCTTGATGACGCCAGCGAACGCGTCAAAGCCCTTCATGAAGGAGACAGGACCCGAGGCGGTGCCGCCTCCGGCGAGCAGCTCGCGTGAACTCCGAATCGCAGAAAGGTTGGTGCCCGTGCCGGAGCCGTACTTGAACAACATGCCTTCGGTCTTGGCGAGGGTCAGAATCGAGCCCATCGAGTCCTGAACCGAATTGATGAAGCACGCCGAGCATTGGGGGTGCTCTTCAACGCCCAGGTTGAACCAAACCGGCGAATTGAAGGCGACTTTTTGGCGCAACAAGAGATGCGTCAGTTCTGCGTGAAAGGCTTCACGGTCCGCTTCGGCGGCGAAGTAGCCACCCTCCACGCCCCAACGGGTGAGGGTGTCGACCACGCGGGCCACCAACTTGCGAACGCTGGTCTCGCGCTCGGGGGTTCCGGGCGTTCCGCGGAAATACTTTGAGGCGACAACATTCGTCGCCAGCATGGACCAGCTCTTGGGAACCTCGATGTTCTTCTGTTCAAAGACCATCTTGCCGTCTTCGCCGCTGATACCAGCGGTGCGGTACTCCCACGCGATTTCATCCGCAGGATCGACGCCAGGCGTTGTGAAGTAGCGCGGAACACTCATGCCCGAGTCGGGCTTTTGCGCGCGCGGCTTCGAGGGCCGCTTCTCAGGTTTCGGTGTACTCACCTTGGAAGAAACATCCTTGTCCATGGAATTAACGCCTCCGACTTTTCACTGCGAGTGATTATTTTGGGGGAAACAGCCGTCGACCGTCCGAGCCGCTTTCGACACTTCTAGGCGGAGGGGACGGCTAAGAATGTGGACTGGGTTGGTACGGCTTCTGGGGTAAACAGCGACAAACGGCGCAAACTTCGTACCGACTCCTACGCCCGCCCTATTGGCGTGTCAAGCTTCCAATGCACAATCTGTAGTGGTTGCAGGGAGGATATTGTCCCACATATTGATGGTTTAGCGATGACCTGTAGCAGTCTGTCTGAAAATGGTTGACGCTCAAAGTGACGCAAGTCAGCCAATGGCCTGGTCACCTGGAATGGCGTTTTCACAAGCCGAAGCGGGTGTCACGCGTTTTTAGTGCCGTCACCAGCGAATCGTCAGGATATTCACTGAAAGTGAAATTTGGCCCGACTTCAGATTTGCCCTGCATCGATGACCGCAGTACCTGAGAGTGATGCCGCCCTATCAACACCACGTCTTCGTTTGCACCAATCGCCGCGAGCCCGGTCACGCGAAAGGGGACTGCGCCAGCAAAGGCGGCGAAAGCATCCGCGAGCGCTTTCGAGAAGTCCTTTCAGAAATGGGACTGCGTGCCAAAGTGCGGGCAAACGCGGCAGGCTGCTTAGACGCGTGCGCGTTGGGGTGCACCGTCGTGGTTTATCCAGAAGGCGTTTGGTACGGCGGGGTGCAAGCGGCGGATGTCGATGAAATCGTCCGTTCGCACCTGCTCGGTGGCTCACCCGTCGAGCGGCTTCGGCTGTTCACCAAGAAGACCTAGCCCGGTGCCGAGGTGCGTCGCTGGCTCGCGGCCGCGAGGTCGTTGGCCACCGCTTCGAGCAACAGCGGGGCAACACCACCGCCGCCGACAATGTTGACGATTTGTGCGCTCGAACCGCGGCACACGCCACCCCAAGGCGGCTGCTCGCCGACGCCCAAGCTCGCGTACACGGAGAAGTCTACGAAAAGCGACAGTGCCGAAACGCCGTCTTGGCCAAACAGAAGTTGCTCTTGGCGTGGCAGGACGATGCGCTCCTGCACCACAAAGCCTCCGCCGCGCACGTCGCCTGCAGCTTCTGCGCATGTTGCGGGCCAGCTCAATGTGCGTCCATAGGCGTTGGCCACGCGTTCTCGAAATCCCTCGCTGTCGGCTTCTGCGCCAATGAAGACTGCCTTCCCGCCGTATTCCCATGACCGCTTGAGGACGAAGCGTTCAGGTTGCGCAGAAACGAACGAGACCAAGTCAGAAATCGTTTCGCCGCCGGGGCCAGAGGCCTGGCCTGCGACAAACGCACGTGTCCAAGGGACGCACTGAACGACTGCGTGGCGTTCTGATTCGGTCAGTCTCACTTTTGCAGCGAGGTCGGCGTCATGGCCGCACTCGGAAAGCAAGGCGAACGTTGTTTTCGCCTCGACTTGTGCAGAAGGGGGATTCAGCAAGACGGCGGGTCCGCGTTGGCGAAAAAGGGCCCGAACAGCTGGCGCTTCGATTTCTTCCAGTCGGCGAACGAAAAGATGGCGAAACACCAAATCAAACGCGCGGCCACGTGCCACAACGTTTGTTTGACCCAGCGTCAGCTCGTCCGGGAAAACGATTTCGGTGTCTGTGCCCCATTCGCGAAAGCGCGTGGCCAAGTAGTGCAGCTCGGTCAGTTGCGCATCTTGCCGGCGGCAAAGAATGGCGATGCGCTCGGGGTGTCGCCCAGCTCGCGCACGCGCGTAGCCTTGCAGCAGCGCTTGATACAAAGCGCGCGTGTTCGAGCCATTTTTCCGCAGCAAGTCGGCCTGCTCATGGGCGCTGAGTTGAAACCGACGGGCAAGCCCTTCAATGAAGGCTTGTGCTGCGATGTCGGAGTACGCAGACATCGCGGGAATCGTCGTGTTGAGCTCCAGCGCCCAAGGGGTGCCGTCGGCGTTCACAAAGAAGTCCACACGCGCGATGGCCAGGGTGTCGACGCGAGGGCCGTTCGCTTCCAGCACGTCGCGCTCAATCGGTGAAAACGCGGCGCGCAGAACGCTACCCGCCGGGCGGGCCAGCAGAGCGGCCGCCGCTTTGGTTCCGGCCGAAGTGAGTTGGGCCGACAAGGCTTGGCGCTCGGCCAGCGCTTTCGCCGACACGATGGCGGGGGTACCCACGAGCGGAATGTCGCGAACACCCTCGGGAAGTGTGAAGCGCAACCCCAAAGCGGCCGCGCGTTCAGCCATCGGTTTGGCCAATGCGGCGGCGTGCTGACGGACGTAGTCGACCAACGGGTGCATGGCATGGGTTTACGCGTTCGCGAGCGAAAGTGCAGCGGCCAGTTCCTCCACACGTGCGAGATGGCGCCTTTGGCCGACCTGGACTAAGGGACTGGGGCATGCCTCAAGTCGACCTCTCTGTGGATTTTCATTTTTGTTCCGCCCACGCGCTGCCTTTTTACGATGGGCCTTGCAAACGGATGCATGGGCACAATTACAGGCTCCAAGTGACGCTGGCCGGCCCCATCAACCCGAAAGACGGCATGGTGCGCGACTTTGAAGAAGTCCGACGCAAAGTTTGGGACGCTGCCTTGGCGCAGTGTGACCACTACACGCTCAATGACTTCATGCCGAACCCCACCGCCGAGAATTTGATCGTTTGGATTTGGGAAAGAGTTCAGAAGCAGCTGCCTCAACTCAAGGAGCTTCGCTTGTGGGAAACCCCCGAATACGCCGTCGCGTACCGAGGCGAGTGACGCCCAGTGCGACGCGCGAGCGTGAGATGGCTCGCGCAGTGGCGGCCCTCTTGCGCGCGGCAGATGTTCCGCTGAACACAGACCCCGAGCTCCGAGGAACGCCGGAGCGAGTCGCTCACGCTTGGCTCGGACATTTCTTGGACGGCTACGGCGTCGAGACGAGCGCGGCCTTGGGTCCACGCATCCCGGCCGGGAAACATCCGGGTCTGGTCGTTGTGAAAGCGCTCACGTACCACTCCATGTGTCCGCATCACCTGCTTCCCGTTCGAGGTGTCGCGCACTTGGCGTATTTGCCGGGGCGATGGCTGGCGGGACTGGGGGGCCTGGTGAAGGTTCTCGATGCGTTTGCTCACCGGCTGGTGCTTCAAGAGCAGTTGGCGAGTGATGTCGCCCAGGCGTTGGCGGACGGTCTTTCGAGTCCTGCGACCGCCTGCATTCTCGATGCGACGCACGACTGTCTCAGTCTGCGGGGTCCCCGGCAGCGTGGTGCGCGTGTGCAGGTGGCGGCATACACCGGGCAGCTTCGTCGCGCTGGAAGTCTGCGACGGGAGCTGCAGCAGCTCTTGGAGCAGAAACCGTGACGCTGTCCCCCCTCCCGCTGGCGGGTCGTGTGGCCTTGGTCACTGGCGCGTCGCGCGGGATTGGGCGCGCCATCGCGCACACCTTGGTGGAAGCCGGGGCAGACCTGGTCGCTTGTTCCACCGGGCCGGGTGGCTGCGAAGAGGTCGAGCGCTTCGCCGCGAAGCATGGGCGCTCGGTGCTTGCACTTGCGGGAGATATCGCGTTGCCCCAGACCGCCGGCGATTGGGTGAAGGCCGCGCTCAAGCGGTTCTCGCGCGTCGATATTTTGGTCAACAACGCAGGCGTCGCGCCGCGCGAAACGCTGGCGGAAATGACCGAAGTCACCTTTGAACGCACGCTTGCCATCAATCTGACGGGCCCGTTTCGGTTGTGCCGAGAACTTGTCCCGCGCATGGTCCAGAGTGGTTTTGGGCGCATCGTCAATGTGTCGTCCATCAGTGGAACGCTGGGCACGGCGCGCATGACGGCGTACTGCGCTTCGAAATGGGGGCTCAACGGTTTCACCAAGGCACTTGCTGAAGAGGTGCGCGGCAGCGGTGTCTTTGTTGCCGCCGTGCTTCCCGGAAGCACCGACACCGACATGTTGCGCGGTTCAGGTTTTGCCGCAGCGATGACGCCGGCCGACGTCGCCGGTGTCGTGCGCTACCTTTGTACCGAGGCGCCAGCTCAAATGTCGGGCAGCTTGGTCGAGGTGTTTGGATGAAAAAGCTGCTGGAGCAAGCGCTCGGTGCCGACGGGGTTCGCACAGACGAAGACACCCTGGAAGCCCACGCCAAAGACGAATCGGACACCGGCACGTTTCGACCCGATGTGGTTGTCTTTCCGGCGAACACGGCCCAGGTCTGCGCGGTGTTTCGCATTTGCCAGGAAGAGGGCGTGCCCCTGACGCCGTGTGGGGCCCTCAGCGGCAAGAGTGGCGGGTCGCTGCCGCTTCGCGGTGGCGTGGTGATGAGTCTTGTGCGGATGAATCGAATCTTGTCGATTTCGACCGAGAACCTCATTGCCACGGTTGAGCCCGGCGTCATCACAGGCGATCTCATGAAGGCCGCGCAGGCGAAGGGCCTCTTTTATCCGCCCGACCCGAATTCATGGGAGTTCTGCACCATGGGCGGCAACGTCGCCGAAAACGCTGGCGGGCCTCGGGCGCTCAAGTACGGCGTGACGCGTGACTATGTGCTGGGCATGGAGTGGGTGCTGCCGACGGGCGAAGCGATTCGCGTGGGGCGGCAAACCATCAAAGGGGTTGCGGGCTACGACTTGTGCGGACTCTTCGTGGGCTCTGAAGGCACCTTGGGCGTGGCGACTGAAATCACGGTTCAGTTGCTCCCCTTGCCACGGCACGTTCAAACGGCGCTGGTGATTTTCGATTCGGTCGTTGCGGCAGCAGACGCCATCAGCCGCGTGCTGGCGACAGGCATCCTGCCCCGCACGCTTGAGCTGCTCGATGATGTGTCGATTCGTGCGGTCGATGGGCGCGGGTTCAATTTCCCGCCAGGGACAGGCGCCGCCGTTTTGGCGGAAGTCGATGGCAACGCCGAGGAACCTCTGTTGGCCGAGCTCGCCGCGTTGGGCGAAATCTGCACGCAAGCCGGCGCGAAAGACGTTTGGTTGGCGCAGTCAGAGGAACAGCGGGAGAAACTTTGGGCGGCGCGGCGCGTGGTATCGACTGCGCTGCGTGCGCTCAAACCGCACAAGATTTCCGAGGACATTGTGGTGCCGCGCTCGCGGATGGCCGACGTCATCGCGACACTCAAAGCGATGGGCCAAGAAATGGGCCTGACGGTCGCCACCTACGGCCACGCGGGTGACGGAAACCTGCACGCGAACATCTTGTACGACAGTCCGGAAGATCGCCCCAAAGTAGATGAAGCCATCGCGCGCATGCTCAAACTCACGGTCGAAGTGGGTGGCACGATCACCGGCGAGCACGGCGTGGGGTATGCCAAACGCGACTTCTTAAGCCTTGAACAGAGCCCCCAAGTCATTGAACTTCAAAGACAAATCAAGCGTTTGTTGGATCCCAAGGGCCTTCTGAATCCAGGAAAAATCTTCCCTCCGGAATCCTGACGCCGCTCATGTGTTGAAGACGCGAAACGTTTTTCGATTTCGCGCGTCATACACATTGAGGAGTGACATTCATGAAACCGGGTGCCTTTGGCAGCGAAAATCTCTCGCACTACTTGAAGAGCCTGGGTCGCCGTACGCAGCTCACGCGGGAACAGGAGTACGAACTCTCGCGGCGGGTGAAGCAGGGCGACGCACAGGCCCGAGAGACGCTCGCGCGCGAAAACTTGGCCTTTGTTGTCTCCGTGGCGCGGAAATTTGCGCACCGAGGCGCACGCTTCGACGACCTCATTCAAGAGGGGAACGTCGGCCTGATGAAAGCGATCGAGCACTTTGATGCCAAGAAGAACGTTCGCTTCGCAACGTACGCGGTGTGGTGGATTCGCGCGTACATCACCCGCTACCTCAAGGACAATCGCAGCCAAGTGCGCGGTGGGGAAAGTGAGCGCGGCGTGATGTCAGACTTTTCGCTCGATACGCTGATTGACGACGAAGGCGACAACACGCACCTCGACCTTCTGGAAGACGACGGCCCCAGCCCCTTGCAGTCGGTGGTGGCGCGTCAGCAAGACGCCGACGTTCAAGAGGCGTTGGTCAAAGTGCGAAAGCGCATCGGCGACTTGGGTTGGGACATCGTTCAACAGCGCCTGACCCAAGACAAACCCAGGACGCTCGAAGAGCTTGGGGCGCGCTGGGGCGTGTCACGCGAGCGCGTCCGCCAGGTCGAACTCAAGACGAAAGCCTTCCTGGCCCGCTACCTTGCACCGTTCAACCAGGACGAAGAACACGCTCTAGAAGAAGCGTTGATGGATGCGGCGTAGCCGTCAGGCAAGCACAAATGGCTCGGCGATGGCTGAGCAGTAACGTTGCAACGTCGACAACTTCACGTCTGCGCCCGCTTCGAGTTTGGAAACGACCGAGGGCGAGGTTCTCATCATGGCCGCCACTATCGTTTGGCTCAGGCCACGCTTTTCGCGCTTGGCAAGACGTATCGTTCAAGCTAATTCTTGCGCGACAAGCCTCGTCCAGCAACACTCCGCCACATCCGCAGCCTGGCCTCTGCCAGCTCAAGCTGTTCCATCGGCGTCTTGCGGGACTGCCGCCTCGGCGTCCGTCAACGCCGAGAAGAACTCGCGAATCGGACGCCCGCCAGCGGGTGTCCTGTAGTCACGCCAACGTCGTCGCCGTTTTTGCTGTGAGCGTTGTTCGGCCTGAGTCACGGCGAGCCCTTTCCGCAAATCGGTAGAGGCGTGCAATGCACATGCCTTGCGAGAACGAGTCGTCAGCTGGGGTTGTCGCGCTACACACGAAAATGACGCACTGCGGCCCGTCCCGGGACGTGGCGCACTGCATTAAGCGTCAGCCAGCGACCAGCGGTGGGAACGCGCTTGAGAGATCATCGATCGTTTGTGGGAGAGGTCTCGTGTGGCTTGGCCTTGAAATTCTAAGTCGAAACAGGCAGTTAGCTGGCATCCCGCTTGGCCTGAATGATTGTTCCTAAAGTTTGCGGAAGAACCGGAAACCACAAAGGTTTTTGCGCGATAACGCTTAAGCGTGATCGACAGCATCAGAGGCAATCCGAACTGGGCCAAGGACTGGCGAGTCTGGGGCGGAGCCGTTGCGCTCATTGGCGGGAGTATTGCGGCATGGCGGGGCGCGCGAAGCGGAACGGGCAAGACAACCGGCATGCTGGCCGCCCTCGTTGGCGCGGCCTTGCTTGTTTGGCGCGCGGTGAGTGGCGACGAAAGTGCTCGGGCTCCGAGTGCGCGCCAACGGCCCGTTAGATCGGACGTCCACACCGTCGATGACTTCGTCGAGCGGGTAGCGAAAAAGGGGCCTATCAACATCGGTGCCGACGGTCTCGTGTGCGAAGGCCGGCTCGATGGAATTGATGCAGACAAAATCCAGGTCGTTGACGCAGCGGGAGGCGTGCACGCTCTGGCAGACGCAAAAGGTCTCATCAGAGAGATAGAGCTCGTGCGTCGAGGCGCGGAGGAGCGAGCGCTGAAGGTCATTTGGGGTCCGGACGCCCGCGAGGAGCAAGCGTATCGACTGCGGGTTGGTGGAAACGACGTGGAGGTTGTACGCCCCAGGTTAGGAACGCTTGGAGCTCACTGGGAGCTCGAGGCCGTCAAGTACTTCGTTGCGACCGAGCTTGCGCCGATGGCCGCAGAGCTGGAACAGCAAGAGGCGCCGGGGAGGGAGCAGGATCTATCAGCCAATGTGGACTTCGCCGCGAAGCTTGGTCGCCTCCTCAATCATGCCTACTATGTATTGGAGAGCGGCAGTTTTCGAGTGGAGAGCCATCCCACTGCTCGGGTCCTTGGCGAAATGGCAGATGGGATTCGAGCCACCGAAACTGACCGGAATACGTTGCTTGCGAAGCTCAAGCGTGTTGCCGAGGAAAGCTCCAACCATCCACCGCTCACGCTTTCCAGGGCTGAAGTCGAAACGGAAGCGGCGCGATGCCGCGACCTGCTCGCTCGGTTAAAAGGAGACGGATCGCGCGCGCGGGCGAGGGAAGCCGCGCGCGAAGCACGTTTGGATGAAGACTCTACGCTGGCGCGAATCTGCAAGCTGCCGGAGCGAGCGATGAAGGCGGACGTTGATTCAGATTCAGTTCGACAACTCGTTCAACACCGACTTGATTTCATCACTTCGGGAGTTCTTGAGAAACTGCCTGTAGCGGCGGTCAATCCAGGCGAACGCGCCGGCGGAGATCACCCGGTTTCCGTGAGCTGAGCTGAGCTGAGCTTGGTTCAGACCAAGTGACTGCTACGGTATTTCTACAGTAGCGCTGGTGTCTTGAGGAAAGTGCACCAGTCCCCAAGACGAATCGTTCTCGCCGGGGTGGTCGAAGCCGTGGCCCTGTACCCCGACTGGGCTGATCTCCGGCGGGAGTACCCGGAGTTGGAAGCCGACGACATTCGTCAGGCGCTCGCGTTTGCTACGATGAAAATAGACTAGCAATCGCACGATGCGAAATGGCGCACTGCGGCCCGTTCCGGGGCGGGACGCACTGCATGAGGCGTCAGCTAACTCGCATTCGCCCGGGGGGTGAGGGGAAAGTCCAATCCCTCGCGGGTTGTCGGCGTTTCAGGCAGCAGTACTTCGAGACCGTTTTCCGAACGCATCTCAGCGGGCACCGACGCTGGGTGGACCTGCAAGAGTATTCTGCCGGCGGGCAGGCGGCGGAGCAGGAACTTGCCACCGTCATTGCTTGCAGCGTTGCCGCCGCTCCAAAACACTTTCGCACCGGTAACGGTGGGTTCATGGGCTTCGCGCACGCCGTTGCGGTTGGCGTCAAAGAACACGGTGCCGCTCAGGGTTCGAATCGCGCTGACAAACAAGTCCACGCCCGACGAACGTTCGCGCGATTCGGTTTTCAACTGGGCCGAGCCTGCGATGACGCGGTACTGGGGCGGAAGAGAACCCTCGTCCAGGGTGACCGTGTAGTCGCCGCACTTCTTCACCCGAACGTTGAAGGTTCCGAATCCATCGCTGTCGGTGGTGTATGTTTGGCCTTCGCCCGCGACAGTCAATTTGACGTTGGGGACCAGCGAGTCCGCCCCGCTGCGCTGGCCGTCGAGGTCCAGGTCGCTGACGACACGGCCGAGAACTTCGCATCCCTGAAACACGCCAAACCGTGTGGAAACATCGCCACGGTCAGCAAGTTCAATTCCGGAACGGGGTGTCGTCGTCATTCGACCGAAGGCGCGAAGTGCCTTTTCGTCGACTTCGACATGGTAGAAGCCAGGCTTGACGTCGTCGAAGATGTAGCTGCCTTTCGCGTCGCTCTTGGTGGTTTTCCCATTGGAGAGTCGCACCGCGACGCCGGGGAGCCCCGATTCTGTGGGCTCGCATTCGCCGTTCAAGTCTTCATCGAGGCAAACGCGCCCGCGCACGCGGCCGTGCGAAAGGAACTCGAAGATGGGCGGCGCGCGCACCGAATCGCCAAACAGAAAAGTGTAGGACGCAGACACGTTGTGATTGAAGTCGCCGGCTGCGAGCGGGTGGGAGAGGGTGTAGCTGGCAATCAAGCGGTGCGCGATGGTGGGGGCGAACTGGATGCCCACGTTGACGTTGCCGCCCACGCCGCGAGCAAGTCCAGGGACGAACTCCCGTTGAAGGCTGATGCCTCCGAAAGATTCGAAGCGTCCAAAGACGAGTCGACCATTGACGCTCGCTGAACCCTGAATGACGAGTGGCCGGTCTTCGGCGATGACGTCGTCGCGAAATCCCGTGACGCTGGCGCTGGCGCTGAGCTGCCACGTTGTGCGCTGGCGAGACGCAACCGCAGCAAGCGTCATGCCGTGGCGACGGCCGCCGCGCCCGTTTTGGTTCTGGTGGTACGAAAGGGACACCTGGCCGAGCGTAAAGGGATCGAACTGATGTCCCGCGGTGAGGCTGGCAAATCGCTGCTGGGTTCGGATGAGACGCGTATCGTCACCGGTGCCCACCAAAAACGCCGAGCCCACCTGAGCGGCCTGAAGCTGAAACCGTGTGTTCGCCGAAAGGTAGTACTGAAGACCCAGATGTCCGGACACGCCGTCGGTCGAGCGGCCCTGCTCGTCCCAGAGCACCGCATAGGAGCCGGTGGCGTTGCCGAAAAACGACGAGCCGACTTTGAAATTGAATCCGCCCCCGATTCGCTGTGCGGGCCAGCGGTACATCCCTGCCATGGGAAGGTAGAGCGTGCCGAAACTGCCTTGATAGTCGACGTGAGCGCCCCAGCGCTCTTCGTTCAGCGTCGCGCTGGCACCCAATTCGCCCCCGGTGCTGGTGGGCGGGCCGTCTCGCCTGGGGGTAGCCACTTCGCCGGTGGAGCGGAGTTCGAGTGAAAACCTCTGGCGTTGTTCCAGACGCAAACGCGTCCCCGCCAAAACGCCCAAGTGGCTGGGCAACGCCGCAGATTCGCCGCTGAGAAACCCCACCACGGACTCGGCGTGCCGAAACGTCCACGACGACGACTTGCCCAGAGGAACAGCGCCCGACAGGGTTCCACCCAGCAGCGGTTGATCGAAACCATCGCTGCCACCGGCGGTCGATCCGCCCAAGAAAAGCTCTTTGGTGAAGCGATCGTTTCCGGAACGCAGATGCAGGCCGCGCACAGGAAGTGCGGGCGTGACTTCGCTGCCTGGGATTTGCATCGCGCTGTCGCCAAGCGAAAAACTGAAATTGCGCGAGGCGTTCATCCAGGCGAGTCGGCCGCGTTGAAAGCGCGAGCCGAGCGCGCCGAACATGGCTTGAGCGTCTAAGTCGTACTCGCCGCCCTGAACGAGGCCCGAGAGACTCAGCGCATGACGCGTGTACACGCCCAAGAGCGAGTTCCAGGTGACGTCGGCGGTATACGAATTGAGCCCCCAGAACGAGCGCAACGGGCCGCGCTGCCCCGGCGTGACCTGAGCCTCCGCATTGGCGGGCCGGGGCTTAGGCGGGGCAGGCTGAACAGACACCACCAAGACGCGCAGGCCCGTCGATGTGTAGAGCTGCGCTTGCGTTCGGCCAGTCGCAACGCCTCGCAGCGAGATGCCGGCGGGCGTCCGTGTGAGCTGCACCACGCTGTCGTCGAGCAGAACGACCGTCTCAAGCGAAGGTGCCGCAATGAACAAGTCTTCGCCAACGCGCACAGACACGCGCATGGCCTCTTCTGAGGATCCGGATGCAGCGGTCACCTCGGCCGCCGCGCCTACAAACAGCCAGAGCGTGAGTGCCGCTGAAAACACGTCTCAGTGACGCGCCACGATGGGCACTTTGAAGTCCACTGTCTTCACGGTGGAACCAGCGTCGCCGTAGTCGACCGTGAAAAGGGCTTGGTAGTCACCAGGGTCGAGCTCTCCGCCCCACTTGATGCTGACGGGCGAACTTTCGCCGGGCAAGAGGCGCCGCTTCTCGAAGGTGGTGTGTCCCACCAACTTGCGCGCTTTGTTCATCAGAACCAACGTCCCGCGAGCAAAGAGGTGAACGTCGCCAGAATTGACCAGCGTGAGATCCGCCTGCATCAGCTGCGCGTCGGAGGGCGGTGTGACCTTGACGTTGTCGACGCGAATGCCAGGACGGCTTTGTCCACGCACCTCGGTCATGACGAGAACGCCGAGCCGGGCGCCAATGAGCACCTCCTTGGCCTTGGCGTTCTTCTCCGGAATCGCTTCAAACCACGCGACCGCATAGTTGCCGGCCTTGGCTTCGGCAGGCGTGTTGAGCACGACCGTCACGTTGACGGCCTTCTGTGGACTCACGGTGATGGTTTCAGGAACGAAGGAAATCCATTTGGCGGCTGAGTTCGGGAGTGTTCCTGGGGGGCCAAACTTGCGAGGGTTGTTCTCCTCGTGCCACCAGTCCCAGGCGTAGGCTTTGACCGTCACCGGGTCCTTGCCCGAATTGAACAACAAGATCGTTTGGGCGGTGGTTTTTCCCGGGTCGAGGGAGAGATCCAAGAACGCGGGCGATGCGCCGACAGAAATATCGGCGCGAGCGGTTCCGGCAAGAAGGACAGCGGTGAGGCACACGGCAAGCGAGCGCACGGTGGGCTCCTAGAAAGCGGTGGCAGTGTAAGTGACGTTGGTGGAAAACGGTCCCGGTGGACTGCTGTCAGGAATCCAAATGCCCACTTGATGATCGAAAAAGTCTCCGTTCACCATGTTGTTGTCCAAGTTTCCGGGGCCAGGCACGTAGGTCGAAGCGGGCACAGTGAAGACTGAAGTACCAAATCGGAGCTCTGGCCAGTTTCTCCAATTGGGCCAGGACAACTTGCCGCCCTTGTTCTTGATGAATTGAAACGCGTACAGGAGATTCGCAAACGGAACGTCGAGGGGACCCCCGACGGGATTGGTGCGCTGAATGTCTACAGACGCGCGGGTGATGCCACCTGAAAACCGAACGCCCGTGGTGAGCGTCGCCACGAGGTAGTTGCCGCGCGGGGGAGAGTTGACGCGGTGTTTTTCGCCCGTGAGGAGAGGACCGGCGAGGTTGTAGACACCAAAGTTCACGACGCCTGACGTTCCGGCGCCAGTGACCACGGTGGGTGTACCGTTTAGAAGGTTTGTGGAGCCTGTGACCCAGATTTCCAACGAAGAAGTGACGGCGCCCTGAAGTGTGATTTCAACGCGTGGCCCACTTGCGCCGCCGCTGCCTGTTCCGGTGGCGACTTGTCCGAACGAAGGCAATGAAAACACCAACATCGCGAGCGCGAGAAGCGTCGAGAGTTTGGGGTTTGCCATTCGCATGGGTTTTTCGCCGCCAGCCGCCCCACAAACCGGCGCCCCTTTGTGGAGCGCCGGTTCGCCGGGGCTGAACGCAGGGCAACGCTTAGAGCGCGGTACCCGTGTAGGTCACGACCGTGCTGAACGCGCCAGCCGCCTGGGTGTCAGGCACGAACACGGCGAGCTCGTGAACGTACGCCTGACCGCTGTTGCAAGCACCAGCGACGCCAGTGCAGACGTCAACGGATGTGCCGGGGTTCGGGATCGCCGTTCCGTCGGTGATCGCGGTCCAGCCAGCCAGCGCCGGGGTGGCGACGGCAAGGTTACCCGCAGGGACGTCCGGCAATGCACCGGCGGCCGCTTGGCGAGCCACCGTGACCGTACCGGTGGTGGCACCGTTGAACGTCAGGGTCGCGCTCAAGGAGCCCGCGACGATGGCGCCGTCGTTCAGCGCTGTACGACCCGCGAATGAGGTGTTCGTGGCTGCAGCGGCGTTCTGTGTACTGAACGTGCCGAAGTCCAACGTACCTGTACCGGCCACAGGGTTCGCACCGCTCGTGGTGCCTGCCAGTGCGGTTGTACCCGTACCGACGATGTCCAGCGAAACCGAGCTGGTGACGACGCCGGTGATCGTGATTTCAACCTGACCGCCGTTACCTGCGCCGGCGGTGCCACTGCCCGTTGCCGTTTGCGCGAGTGCTCCCATCGAGCACAAGGCCGTGATGGCCACAACTGCCCTCGTGATTTGTTTCAACATATTTTGACTGCTCCTTTTGTTTCGTTGACTGCGTTGAACCCCAACTGCAACTGCCACTGCGACTGCGGACTGCGACTTCAACTGCGTACTGAAAGATCGAAGGGCGCTCATTTAGGGTGATGTCGCCGTATAAAGAACGGTGGTTGAAAATGGGCCTGAAAGCTGCGTGTCCGGGACGAAGACCGCCAACTGGTGCAAGTAACCGACGCCGTTGACGCAAGTGGGGTCTCCGGCCAGCGTGCAGATATCCAGGCCAGGTCCTGCGGAACTTGGAACCGCCGTCCCGTCGGTGCCCGTACTCCACGCAGGCAGTCCAGGCGAGGAGACCCGAAGGTTCGCCAGCGGAATATCCGGCAGAGCGCCGACAGGGTTGCGGCGCATTACAGTCACGCTGGCGGTTGTCGAGCCGTTGTACGTCACCGTCGCGAGCATCGACGCCGCCAAGATGGCGCCAGGGGTTCCGCTGCTGGCGCGGTACGCGTCGCAGTTCACCGAAGAACCAGGCAGCACGGAGTTGAATGTGCCGAGGTCGATGGTGCCGACGGCTCGCGTGGGTTGCAGCGCGGTCGTGGTGCCGGTCAGCGTTGTCGGCCCTGCACCCGACACGTTGATCATCACCGTCGTCGAGATGATCCCGTTGAATTGAATCTGCAGGTCTTGAGGGCTCGATCCCCCAGAAGACACGATCTGCGCACGGGCCACGCCGCTCAGGCTGAGAAGCAATGCAAACAGAATTGTGCCGCGGTTCTTCACTCTCTACGCGATAACAAAGCAATTTGATGTTGGAGGTGGAAAGGCGCTGCGACACCGCACACATCGCACCTCGGTGGGTGTGTGCGCGGCGGCGCTCGCCACCGACGCTAGCGTTCGAGGATGAGGAACTCGACGCGCCGGTTCAGCTGACGCCCCTTCGGCGTCAGGTTCGGCGCAATCGGTCGGGTGCGTCCGTAGCCAGCCGCCTCGAGTCGCGTTCGCGGGAAGCCCCGCTTGACGAGGTAATCCACGACCGAGCGCGCACGTGCCTCCGACAGTCGTTGGTTGTACTCCGGCCCGCCCACATTGTCGGTGTGCCCCGCCACCTGAGCGCGCTTGATGTCGTTGCGAACCAAGATGTCGAGCACTTGGTTCAGCAGGGGGTAGCTGCTGGTGAGCAGGGTGCTCTTGTTGAAGGCGAAGTTCACGCGTTGAAAAATGTCGATCTTGTCCTCGTTGAGGATCGCCAAAGGAATGCGCGGCGCGGGAGACAAGTCAAACGTCACACGAACGTCGACGTCTTCTGTCGGACTCAGTTCCCGAGACTGCGCCAGGAATCCCGGTGACGAAGCAATGAGGTACAAGGCCCCAGGTCGAACTTCTGCGCGCGTCGGGAAGAGTGACGTTTTGGGCACAGAGACCTTCTTCGAGCCGGTCTCGGGGCTGCGGATTTCAACCTCAGCATCCACAAGGCCGTTGGGGCCCCGCACCGTGAACCACAGGCGCGCGGGTTTGGGCGTCGGCTGAAGCTGTATTTCGACGTCCGCGGACTTCTCAGAGCGGACGTCAATATCCACCGTCGTTGCGTAGTACCCTTCGTGTGTGACGGTGAGTGTGGTTTTGCCAAGTGAGAGCGGTTGCGTCAGGAAACGTCCTGAGGGTGCGGTCGCGATGGGCGGTGGGCCCTTGGGAGCTTGAAGCAACGCCTCGCTCACGGGCTGACCTGTTTTTGCATTGCGAACGATGCCGTGAACGGAAGCCTCGGTGGGCTTGGGTGGAACGACGCGCACGCGCTCTCTCAGGCGATCGACAAATCGCGTGCCATACCGGTGGAAGGGGTCGACGGCATAGGAGAGCCCCACCAGAAACATAAACGGCGGCGTTCCAGGGGACGTGAGTGCGACGGTTCTGTTGACACCCAATTCGGCGGCCACAGTGACGCTGAGTTTCTCGATGGCCGTGAGCCGGGCGCCAAGGACAATGTCGTGCGGGACCGCAGAGGTCCAAGGGATGTCTTCACCCGATGACAGGGCGAGACGTCCGTTGGGCACGCCCAACGGCATCGTGGCGCGGTATTCGAGAAAAGGTGTGACCCAAGGCAGCGGGGCTTCCACGCCGATGCCTGCGCGGAGGCGGGGATAGATGTTCACCCGACGCCCATATTCTTCAAGCGTTGTCAGCGTGCGCCCCTGGGCGAACCGGGCGCTGTCGTCAAAGGCGCCTTCAACGTTCACATGGAACCGAAGGGGCGGACGTGCGCCCCATTCGCGGGGGTCGACCGTGGCGAACGCGCTGGCGGTCAACCCGAACGCGTAGTGCCGCGCATCCTGGTCGCCCGCAGCGGAAAGCGCATGCCCAATCAGCCCAACACCAGCCCACAGACCCCGAAGCCAACGAAATGAAATGCGCGCGGAGAGGCCCAAGTCGCCCTGTGCCTGCAAAAGCCCCAGTGCGTCGGCGGTCGTGTAGTTTGCGGAGTCGCGGTAGTGAAGCCCCAATTCCAGGAAGTGAAAAGGGGTCATCGACGCGGAGAACGTGGCCCCTGTGTGGGAAATGAGGTTGCTCGGTTCAGGGAATCCACGCCGTCGGAAGTGTTCAAACCAAGCCGAGAAGCGAAGGATGCCTGGACGCCCCAAATCTGCGCTCTGGATACGAAGAAGCCCCACGCCGCCGGTGGCGTTCGCAGCATGGCGAAGGTTCAAGGGCGACAACAGCGGTTGACCTCGGGTGGCTGGGCTGTCCGGGGCTGCGCCTTCGGCGTAGCCTTCCTTCACACCAATAATGGAGGTGCCGTCCGCGTTGGGAAGGTCGGCATCGGGACGGGCCCCGGCCGAAGCCGGTGCGTTGGCACCGGCGCTGCCGACGGCAAATGCAATGAGCCAAAGCGCGGTGGACACGGGGCGCCCATCATCAATGGGTTGGGTGTTTTTGAAAAATTGTCAGCCCCGGCTCGCTTCGTGACCCCCCTCGTGCTCCGTGGTAACGATCGTGTTGAAGCATTGACGTCATGCCTTGGGGGAGTCTGTGAGCGCCGACATCCGAGCCGCCAAGAACGCGGTTTCAGGTTCCGAAAAAGACCTTGTCCAGCTGCTCGTGGAGCACGCGGCGAATCCGACGACGCCTGCCGCGAGCGTCAAGCGGAACGGGCGCTGGGAAGATGTCACTTGGCCGCAGTTGCTGGAGGACGTGCAGGCAGTTGCGGCGGCCCTCGTGGACGCCGGGGTGTCGCAAGGAGATCGCGTCGCGATATTCGCCAACAGCGCCTACGAATGGGCCGTGTGTGATTTGGCCGCATCCGCTGCAAGGGCGATCACGGTTCCCATTTACGGCAGCAACACAGGCGACGAAGCGCGGTACATCCTGAACCACTCGGGTTCCGTGTTGGTGTTTGTCGACCACGATGAGATCGAAGGCAAGCAGGTCGGGCGACTGACACGACTGCGGGATGCCCTACCGAAGTTGACTTCGGTCAAACGCGTTGTCGTCTGGAATGGCGCCACGCGCGGTGCCCAAGAAACGACGCTGGCTGAGTTTCGGGCCAAGGGAGCGGCGCTGCATCAGCGAAATCCAGGGGCCTTTGCAGAGCGCGCCAAAGCGATTCGATCGGAGGACACCTGTCACATCATCTACACCTCTGGGACAACGGGCGACCCCAAGGGGGTCATGCTCTCACACGGCAACTGGGCTTACGAAGCGGCAGGCGTGCTTGAACTTTCGCTGATGGCGGCGACTGACCGCGTGATGCTGTTCTTGCCCTTGGCGCACTCGTTTGCCCAAGTCACCAAAGCCGCTTGGCTGGGTGCCGGGTTCCAGATGGCTTTCGCGGAATCAACCGAGAAGCTTCTGGCGAACCTCGTGGAGGTGAAGCCCACCATCCTTCCCTCGGTGCCGAGAATTTTTGAAAAGGTGTTCAACGGCGTCGTCGCCAATGGCGGCAGCGCGCCAGGTGTGAAAGGCAAACTGTTTCGCTGGGCGTTCGGTTTGTTCAACGCCTACGTCGAAGCACGCAAGCGCGGCGCCGCGTACGACTCCGTGCCGTGGCGCTTGGCGAAGAAGCTCGTCTTCTCGAAGGTGCGGGCGACACTGAACGAAAAACTCGGGGGCCGGATGCGCCTCTTTGTATCCGGCGGCGCGCCGCTCTCAGACACGATCGCGTACTTCTTTGACCTCCTCGGGTTTCAGGTTCTCGAAGGCTACGGGTTGACCGAAACCTCCGGCGGAACGTTCGTGAATCGTCCAGGACGCATCAAAATTGGGACGGTCGGTCCCGCTTTTCCCGGGACACAAATCAAAATCGCCCCGGACGGCGAAATCCTCCTCAAAGGAGGGGGCGTCATGCGCGGCTACTACAACAATGAGCAGGCGACGCGAGAAGCGTTTGATGCCGAGGGCTACTTTCTCACCGGAGACATTGGTGAGCTCGACGCTGACGGCTACTTGCGCATCACCGATCGAAAGAAAGACATCATCGTCACCGCCGGCGGGAAGAACGTCGCGCCCCAGAACATCGAAAACCTCCTCAAGACCCAGGGCATCGTGAGTCAAGCGATGGTCTATGGAGACAAGCGCAAATACCTCTCGGTGCTGATTGCGGTGAACGAAGAAGCGGCGCGACGCATCGCAGGCGGTGACGCGACTTTGCCGTACGCAGCGGTGGTTCAGCGGCCGGAAGTGAAAGCGGCGGTTCAAGCAGCGGTCGATGCGATCAACGCTCAGCAGCCGCCGTATGCGAGCCTGAAAAAGGTCGCCATCATGGACCACGATTTTTCCGTGGACAGTGGCGACCTGACGCCGTCTCTCAAGGTGAAGCGCAAGTTCTGCACGCAGCGGTACATGGCGATTTTGGAATCGCTGTACGACGAAAAGCTGGTCTAGAGCGCATCTCATAAACCCCGACCGAGCATCACGGCAGAGACGCAGACATGCGAAGCGGATCGGCCGTCAGGCGACCGAGGAGTTTATGAGATGCGCTCTAGCTCGCAGCTACCCGGTCTTGTCGGTTGAACGCGTGCTTTCGGGACGCGTGGCCGAGGGATTGCCTTCGCCCAGCGCACCCTTGCCCTTGGCGTCTGGGTTGGGCAGCTCGTCCTCGCCACCGAAACCGCGTTTGAAGTTACGAATCGCGCTCCCCAAAGAAGCACCCAGTCCGGGGAGACGTGTGGCACCGAACAGCAGCAGCAGCACCGCGAAAATCAGAATGAGTTCGCCTACGCCAAATCGTCCCACGGTGTGCTCCTGTGCAGCGGCGCCTTTTGGGGCGCCTGTCTCCCTTGTCTAACGCCGCCAGGCCTCGGTGTCGATTCTCGTGGAAACACCAACCGTTGGCGTTGTCTTGACCAGACCGATCGCTGCGCTACCGTGTCGGCCATGGCGGACGTGACGGCGAAGAGCGTGGTGGAACAGGACTTTCAGGCGGCCTTGTCGGCGAAACCGGAGATCGCCAAAGAGATCAATGCCGTGATTCACTTTGTCGTTACAGGTGAGGGTGGCGGCACCTGGACGCTCGACTGCACCCGCGCCAGCGATTGGATTCGGCAGGGGGCGGAAGGCACGCCGAAGATGACGGTGACGACGAGTGCCGAGGACCTCGTGAAGATTCGCCAGAAGCAGCTCAATCCCCAAATGGCCGCGATGCAGGGGAAGCTCAAATTCAAGCCAATGGACATGGGCCTTGCGATGAAGCTGGGAAAGCTTTTCGCGTAGGCGCTGGGCTTGAACGACGTTCCTCCGTTGTCCGGCATTCGGGTGTTGGACCTGTCGCGTCTTTTGCTTTCAGAAGCGGAACTGGCCTGGGTTATCGCTTCTTAAACAACGCTTCAGCGGCGGACAGGGTGGCTGCCTGTTTTTCGCCATGTTGGCCGCCATCGCCGATTTGGAAGTACTCGCAAAAGTTTGCGGTGTGACGCGCGCGCGGAACTTCGGCCTGAGGTTCACGACATCCCTTCGCAGCCTGCGTGTCGTAGTGTCGGCAGCAAACGCAGCTTCTCAGCTCGCCGCCGCATTCGGCACAGACATCGCGGCGACCGACCTGTCCGGCGACGACTTCGACAGCAGCGCCACAATGGCCGCACCCAGGCACGGAGGTTCCTTAGCGATGCGGAAGTTCCGCCAGTTCAGGAGCACCTTCAATGATTTGCTGCTGAAGGCGACGCATCAAGTACAAGACGTAGCTCCCGAAGAGCCCCACCACGGCTCCCAAAACGCCAAGCATCTGCAGGCGCTCCCAGTTGGCGACGTCGCGCAAGAGGCTCGCTCTTGCTTCAAAGGTTGCGAATTGTTGGTCGGCCAAAGTGGGGTTGAACGAGGTGGCGTATTCGGCGGCATGCGCGTTCGCACGAGCGAGAAGCCATTGGGCGTCGTGGCGCAAAGATGCTGCACGGACATAGGAGAAAACTGCAGCACCGGCGCACAGCACCGTGAACACCACAGCAGCGAGGACCGCGCGCGAACGCATCACCCAGACTTTCGCGAGAAAGCGTCGACAATGTTAGTGAGCCTTCAACGCGATGAGCAAGCCCTACGAACGGCGCGACCGATTTTTTCGTCAAGCCAAGCGGGAAGGCTTGCGTGCGCGGTCGGCGTACAAGCTTGAAGAGATCGCGGACCGCTTCGGGCTTTTGCGTCGGGGTGATCGCGTCCTTGACTTGGGCGCAGCACCCGGGGGTTTTCTCCAAGTGATTGCGCGCGCCGTGGGCGAGACCGGTGCGGTCTTGGGGGTCGATAGGGTGGCCATCCAGCGCTTGCCTTTTTCGCAGGTCAAAACGCTTGAGACAGACGTGATGTCACAGGACTTGGATGCCGCCATTGCATCCTGGGCGGGGGGTGTCCCACTGGACTTGGTTGTCTCGGACCTGGCGCCCAAAACCACAGGCATCAAAGATACCGACGAGGCACGTTCGTTGGCCCTGGCAGACCGGGCTCTGGATCTCGGTTGGCAGTGGCTTCGCCCAAGCGGCGCATTCGCGGCGAAGTTGTTCATGGGGCGCGAGTTCGAGGCCTTCCGAGAGCGCGTTCGAAAGCGGTTCGAAGAGGTGAAGGTGGTGCGCCCCGAAGCGACGCGTGGCCGCAGCATGGAAGTCTATGTCGCCGGATTGCGTCGTCGAGCCCACGAAAAATGAAAAGGCCGCCCGGCATCGACCGAACGGCCTTCAAAGCTAAACGACTTTTCGAACTGCGCGCCGAGCTACTGCCGGGTGATGTCGAAGTCGTACGACGACGTGCAGGGCAGGGCAGCGAAAGCCGTGTTTGCCGGAACGCACGAGCCTGCGTCCACAGTCGCGGTAAACGTGAACGTCACGCTCGCGGCATTGTTCTCAGTGAGATCGCCGACAACGTTGCGACGCACGCGAACGACACAGCCACCGCCGTAGGCGATGGTGTAGTTCCCTTCGGTGAGCTGCTCGAGGCGGTTCTCCACAATAGTGGACGTGGGCAGTGAGACCGCTGGTGCCGACGGCTCATTGGCCAAGTTGAAGGTGGCGACGTCCGTTGCCACCGTCACACCAATGACCTTCGTCGGATCCGTGTAGACGCCCAGCAAGCCGCATTGATCGGTAGCTGATCGAAGGGTGGCGTTGGACACCCTGTAGGTGCCCGACGCCAGTGTGAGGTCACCGCCACCCCCGCAGCCGAGCATCGAAATGACAGGTGCAAGAATCAGAAAGCGCTTCATGAATGATTTCTCCTCAGTTCCAGGGTTTTAGAAGCCAGCCGTCTTGGCCTTCTGTTGAATGGTTGTGTCCGCAGCGGGCTGAGTGACTTTGATGTCCGCTTTTGACGCGGCTTCTTGCACGGCGGCCTTGGTGGCGGCGGCCTTCGCTGCGGCGGCGCGCGCGGCGGCTTTGGCTTTGTCGGCGGCAGCCTGAGCGGCGGAAACTGCTTTGTCGGCGCCCGCAGCGGTCTCCGCTGCGATGCTGGCGAGCTTGCCTTCCGCCGCGCTCAATTGAGCGGTCAACTGGTCGACCTGAGCGGTGAGAGCACCCACACGAGACGTCAGGCCAGCGGCCTCGGTCCTCATCTGATCGCGCTCGGCGGTCATTTTCTCAAGGGCTTCCTTAGAAGCGTCGCATCCGGCGACGCCAAGGGACAAAACGGCCGTCACAATGGCAGAACGAATCAAGGTGTTCACGTCGAGCTCCAGGTTAGAAAGCGAGGGCGCACCCTATACAGGCTGCGCGGCCAGGAGCAACCCCTGATTGCAGATGCGGCCTGGACGGGCTTGCAGTACAGAGACAAGTCTTCTTTTGGAGGAGTTCGACATGCGCATCGGGTCGATTCTGGCGGTTTGGGTTGTTCTCACTTTCGGGGTTTCGGGCTGTGCGGGGCTCACGCGCTCGAAGGCCGAGTCGACGATCGCGCGGGCCCTCATTTCCGACGGACAAGAGGCCCAGCTCGGCCGGCAAGTTCGGGGCGAGCTCGCCAAGAAAGGTGTCGCCTACGTGACGAACACAGAGGTGACGGAGTACGTGCGCGAGATTTCGGAAAAACTTCTGCCTGGCGCGCGGCGTGACCGCCCAGGTGTTCGCTGGCAGGTCGACGTCATTGACGACGCGAAAACGGTGAATGCCTTCGCGACGCCGGGTGGCTATCTGTACGTCTATACCGGGCTCTTGTTGGCGGCTGAAAATGAGGCCGAGGTTGCGGGTGTCTTGGGACATGAGATGGCGCATGTCGTTGCGCGACACTCGGCACGGCAGATGGTGACGACGTATGGCCTGCAAACTGTCCTGGGAATCGCCTTGGGCAATCAGCCGCACATGTTGGCCCAGCTGGGGACGTCGATTGCTGCCAACGGTTACCTGCTCGCGAATTCGCGTGGTGATGAGACAGAGTCTGACGAGTTGGGTGCGAAGTATGCCTCTGCGGCGGGTTATGACCCCCGAGGCATCGCGTCGTTTTTTGAGAGACTCAGCGCGCGTGAGGGGGGCTCGCCAGGTTTCATGAAATGGTTGTCCACCCATCCGCCGAGCGCAGAGCGCGTGACACACATCGAACGCTTTATTGCGGAGCGCCGGCTGAGCGGCAGCCTGACCGCACCCGAGCGCTTGCAAGCGATTCAGGCCAAAGTGCGCGCGCTCAAGCCTGCCGCCCCGACTCCAGCGAGCCCTAGCTCACCTTCACCCGCGCAATTTTGAGTTTTCCGACCTGAAGAAGGTGCTCGCCAGGCGGGAGCTCTGCCTTGGGGTCCGTCACTTTCTCCCCGTTGACGCGCAGTCCGCCCTGACCCATCAGCTTTCGGGACTCTGTGACAGATTGTGTCAACTTGGCTTCGGCGGCGGCGCGCGCGACCAACATCGCTGTCCCTTCGCCGCGTGGCAATGCAATGAGCGGCAGCGCTTCGGCGGCGATTTCTTTCTTGCCGAAGCGTTTTTCAAATTCGTCGGCGGCGCTTGTTGCAGCCGCTTCGCTCCAGAAGCGCGCGACAAGCTCCTGGGCCAAGAGTACCTTGGCCTTTTTGGGGTGTTCGTGGCGGAGCGCCGCGATGTCGCTCAGCCCTCGAGCCGAGAGGAGTTCATAGTAGCGCCACATCAGCTCATCGGAAACCGACATGAGCTTCCCGAACATGTCGCCGGGGGGCTCGTCGATGCCGACGTAGTTGTCCAGGCTCTTGGACATCTTGTCCCCGACCAAGACACCGTCCACCATTTTCGCGTCGAGGCCTTCGAGCAATGGCCCCGTCAGCACGACCTGCGGCGGAAGGCCAAACTCCTTCATCAATTGGCGGCCCACCAAAAGGTTGAAGAGCTGATCGGTTGCGCCCAGCTCCACGTCCGCGCGCAGGGCCACAGAGTCGTAGCCTTGGAGCAGCGGGTAGAGAAACTCGTGAATCGCGATGCTGCGTCCTTCGCGAAACCGCTTCTTAAAGTCGTCTCGCTCCAGCATGCGTGCGACGGGATACCGGGCGGCGAGCCGAATCAGGCCTTCGGCGCCGAGCGCATCGAGCCATTCGGAGTTGAAGCGGATTTCGGTGTGCTTGTCGTCCAGCACCTTAAACACCTGGGCTTGGTAGGTGCGCGCGTTGGCTTTGACTTCGTCGCGCGACAAAGACGGACGGGTGGTGTTCTTGCCGGTCGGGTCACCGATCAACGCCGTGAAGTCACCAATCAAGAAAACGACGCGGTGGCCGAACTCTTGAAACCGGCGCATTCGAGACAAGAGCAACGTGTGCCCCAAATGCAAATCGGGGCGACTGGGGTCAAAACCTGCTTTGACGACGAGTGGCTGCTGCTCGTCGTAGCTTCGCTGCAGCTTTTTCCGAAGTTCTTCGGCGACGTGGACATCGACTGTCCCCCGTGTGACCTCTTGGAACTGTTCGTCCGGCGTCGCGCGTCGCACGGTGTTCATGTGCGCTTCTTTCGACCGGTTCCAGGATGATTCGAGCTGCTGCAGCGGCCGATCCTCTCGCTGCGGAGGCCGGCCTCGTCGCTTGCGTTGCTCGACGTGCCTATGGGCACGCCTCCGCCCCGCACTCCTCGGGCGGCGTCCTCGCTTCGGTCTCTGCCGCTTCGCCAAGCTCGAATCATCCTGGAACCGGTCTACCGCACATTCGTGCGCGGGTCAGGGGAGTGGTTCGCGAACGCGCACAATGCTCTTGCCACGGCCTGTGGCGTCGTCGATGTCGATGACGACCCCCTGCAGGAAAACCAGGTTTTTCGCGACTTCGTACGCTTGGGGACGCTGCGTCAGAAAACGCTCGATGGAGAGTTCCTTCTTCATGCCAATGACCGAGTCCATGGGGCCCTGCATGCCAACGTCCGTGATGTAGGCTGTCCCCAGCGGGAGAATCCGTTCGTCAGCCGTTTGGATGTGCGTGTGCGTGCCGACGACGGCTGAAACTTTGCCATCCAGGAATGCGCCCATCGCATTCTTCTCACTCGTGGCTTCGCAATGCATGTCGACAAGAATGCAGGGCGTCTCGCGGCGAAGCTGCTCGACCAGGGCCAGGCCGATGCGAAAGGGGTCGTCAAGGTTGCGCATGTGGACGCGCCCTTCCAGGTTGACCACACCAAGTTTGCGGCCATCGGGTGTCTGAACCACCGTGTGCCCCTTGCCGGGTGCGCCGGTAGGGTAGTTGGCGGGTCGCAAAAGGAGGTCGGGGTGGGCTTCCATCCAAGGGATGATTTGTCGCTTCGTCCAGGCGTGGTTGCCTGACGTCAAGAGGTGAACCTGACTCTGCAAGAGATGTTCGACGGCTTCGGGGGACATGCCAGCGCCCCCTTCAGCGTTTTCGGCGTTGGCGATGACCAAGTCGATGTTGTGGTGTGCGACCAGACGCGGGACCAGCTGCCGAACGGCCATGAGTCCGGGCTTGCCGACGACATCTCCGAGGAAAAGGACTTTCACGTTTCATCCGCTCTCATGCTGATTCGCCCACGACGACGCCCTGTTCGGTGACGACGACGTGCATCCGCACGTCCATGTTGGTCGTCGGGATGCTTTGTAGCACCTGTCCGCAGTAGGCGAAGGCGACGAAGGTGGCACCCGCCCTGGCCTTGCACAGTGTGGCGTCGTAGTAGCCGCCGCCACGGCCGAGGCGATGGCCACCTAACGTGACGCCCAGGCAAGGAACGACGAAAGTGTCGATGTCTTCCAGCGAAACGCTCGCTGCGCTCGGAGAGGGTTCCAACAACCCAAAACGGCCCGGATGCAAATCGTCACGTTGCGCGACGTCGACGAACGAAAGCACCCGTCCCGTGGAGGGGATGCGAGGGTAGCACACGTGTTTGCCATCGCGCCGTGCGGCTTCGAAAATGCCGTCGGTCAACACTTCGTTATCGCTCGGCGCGTAAAGCGCCAGCCTTGTGGTGTGCCGGTAGGCGAGCGTTTGCAGAAAATGGCGTTGAATGTCGCCGCTCCACTGGGTGACAACCTCTCGTGGCAGCGACTTGCGCCAAGTCTTTCGCCCAGCGCGAGCGTCGTCTTTCGTCGCCATCAGGGCTCAAGGCCCCGGAAAAAAAAGCCCCCCGCAGAGCCGTGTGGGCAGCGTCGACGAACCTTGGTAACCAAGGTGGGACCCGATGTCAGACACGGTAGGCTTCCTTTCCCCGAGAGAAAAGGCGTGCACATGGTGGCTGAAACGGACCCCGTGATGGACATATTGGTTCGAGCTTTTGCCACCCATCACGCACCCCGCAGGGGACAGACCGACAAAACTGACGCGGCATTGGTAAACGCCTGAAACTCCTTTACAATATGAATCGCTCCGCTTGCCCTAAGGATAGGAAGCGTTCTTCCTTGGGTCAAGCGGCGCTTCTTCGTCGTACTCTCAAGGATTCGTGGGCGAACGCGTGCGTGGCTGGCTCGTGATGACCGCGTTGCTGGGTGCCCCTGCAGGGCGGGCTGCGGCGGACCTCAACGGTCTTTACAAAATGGGGCAGTCGCACGTTCGTGTCACCAACGAAGGTTCGCGCGTGCGGGCGTATCTCGAAGGGCAAGGTCGCTGTGGTGAAGAGCCAAATCAGCTGGTGCTGAAGGCGGAATGGGAAGGGAAGGTCCTCGTCGGCGAGGTGACCCTTTGTGAAGTGGGCGAAGGGTGTGGCCCGCGCAGCTATCCATTCTTGGGTTTCTTCCAAGCCAGCGACGGTTCCGTGACGGCGGATCTCGACCTTCCGACGGCGTGCGGTACGCCTCAGCTGGTGGACGGCCGGCTGGTCTTGCAAAAGGCCGGCCGAGCAAGTGCCGCGAGTGCTGCAGCATTGTCAGCCGCCCCCGTGCGCTTGGGGACGCATCTGCAGCGTGCGCAGAAGCTTTTGGATCGCAACAACGCGCGGGGCGCACAGCGTGAGTTTCAACTGGCCCTGGAGCAGCGCGAGGATGCGGCGCTGGCGTACTTGGGTTTGGGCGCGGTAGAGGCCAAGCAAGACCGTTGGAAAAGTGCGGTGGCCTACTACGAGAAATCGCTCGAAGTGCGGCCCAACGCAGTGACCTATTACAACTTGTCATGCGCCTATGCCCGCCTGCGTGAGCGCCGCAAGTCACTCGATGCGCTCCGAAAGTCTGTGGCGTCTGGGTTTGAAGACGCGGACAGCCTTCAAAAGGATCCCGATCTCGCTTTGTTGCTGAAAGTTGATCCCGAGTTTCGGGCAGTTCTGGCGCAGGTGAAACGTCGAGCCGAGACCGCGCCGTGAGCGAACGCAGGTTTGGGAACTACGACATCCTCTCCAAAATTGGAGAGGGCGGTGTCGCGGAAGTCTATCGCGCACGCGCCGTCTCAGGGCCGCTTGCGGGACAAGAGGTCGCGCTCAAACGCCTCAGTCCGGCCTTGGCGCAGAAGCCCGCGGATGTCGCCCGGTTCGTCGAAGAAGGCCGGCTGGCGCTGTCGTTGAGCCACCCGAACATCGTTCGGACTTTTGAGGCAGGAGAGAAGGACGGGATTTACTTCCTGGTGATGGAGCGCATCGATGGGCGGGATTTGGGACAAGTGTTGCGGCGATGCGCCAAGCGCCAGATCGCGCTGCCGATCGATTTTGCGGTGTTTCTGGTGACGACGCTGCTCAGTGCGCTGAGCCATGCCCACAGCCAGGGTGTCGTTCACGGTGACGTTTCGCCTTCGAACGTTTTTATTTCGCGGGTGGGTGATGTGAAATTGGGAGATTTTGGTTCGGCCCGAGGGCGCGCCACGGTTCGGCAGGATGCTGTCGGGGTTGTTGGAAAGCCCTTTTATCTTTCGCCAGAGGCTTTCTTGGGCGCGGTGACAACCGCGGCAGACCTGTGGGCCGCCGGGGTGATGCTGTACGAAATGGTCGCGGGTGCTCGCCCTTATGGTGGCGCGGGGCCTGAGGAGGTGCGCGAGGCGGCCTTGCATGAGAATCGCCGCCCACTGGCGGCCTACCGTCAGGACGTCAGCCGCGCGCTAGAAGTGGTCGTCGCTCGGGCGCTGTCGCGCATGCCCTCGTCGCGGTACACCTCGGCGCAGCTGTTTGCCGAGGCTTTGGCGCCGCACTGGGACGAACGTGTGGGGACGCCGCTGGCCATCGCCGCAGTCGTGCGCGGGTTGTTCGCCGGACCCGCCTAGACCACGTAGCGCCCGAAACCGAGTTCGGGGAGTCGCCGTTCCAGTGCGTTCAGCAGTGCGGTGAGGTCGCCCGGGTGCGTTGTCCGTCCCAGGGAAACGCGAATGCTCGCGCGGGCGTCCGCCAAAGAAAGTCCCATCGCCCGCAGCGTGGGGGAAGGCTTGAGCGAACCCGACGCACAAGCCGCGCCTGTGGAGATGGCGAAGCCGTCGAGGTCCAGGGCCATCAGCAACGCATCGGCTTCAATCCCCGGGAAGCAGAGGTTGCTGGTGTTGGCGATGCGAGCAGCGGTGCCATTCCTCCGGGCGCCTTTGAATCGATCCAGCGCGGCCTTCTCAAAGTCATCTCTCAGCACACCGAGGCGCCTGTTCTCTGTCTCTTGTTCGGCCGTCACGGCCAACAGTGCGCTGGCAGCTGCCTCGCACAAGGAGACGGGTATCGCGCCGCCGCGGCGTCCGCCCTCCTGATGGCCGGGCACCAGCGGTAGGAGCGGCAGTTCCGGGCTCGCGATGAGGGCGCCTACCCCAACGGGCCCACCAAACTTGTAGGCGGAAAAAGAAAGCAGCGTTCCGGGTCCAAGGAATCGCACAGGCAGCTTGCCGACGGCTTGTGCAGCGTCAGTGTGAAAAAGAATGTCGCGCGACTGGCAAAGCGCTGCGGCGGCCTCGACCGGCTGAAGCGCACCGGTTTCGTGGTTGACCGACTGAAGCGTGCAGGCGAACACCGAATCGTCGATGGCCGCCGCGAGGGCCTCGGCGGTGAGCTGTCCGTTCGGCATCGGCGCCACGGTGCGCACCTCAATGCCAGACTTCGAAAGCTGTTCGGCCGCCAGGGTGACGGCGGGGTGCTCCAACGCAGAAACGAGCAGCGTATTGCGTTTCGGCGTGGCGCGTGCGCGAAGCATTCCGGCAATCGCCATCGCGCAAGACTCCGAGCCCGATGAAACGAAGCAAACATGTGTATCGGGTGCGCCAAGCTTTTCGGCGATGTCGCGCCGCGCGCGTGTGAGGCGCGCACGTGCCGCGCGTCCTTCGGCATGAACACTCGATGCGTGCGCGCGCGCATGGCTCTCGAGCGAAATCGCCTGCTCCAAAATCGCGGCCGCGCGCGGATGCAGCGGTGTGGTTGCGTTGTGGTCGAGGTAGATGCGGCTCGCCGTCACGGTTCCTCAGCAGTGAGCAGGGGTTGCGGCCGCTGCCGGCCCACGCCAAAACCTTCGAGAAAGCGGCGAAGAATGGCGCGTTTTTTGGCGCTTCGCTCGGCGCTGCTGCCCGCGAGCGGAATTCGCGCACCCGCCATGCTGCCATGGCCGCCGGCGGACCCGCCTTGGTCCGCGCAAATGTCGCGCGTCAGTTTCCCGGCATTCATCCGTCGGTCTCGCGTGCGGATGGACAGGTAAAGCTGATGCCGAAACGTTCCCAGCGCAATCGACCACTTTCTGCCCTGAAGAGAAGACATCCTCTCCGCGACCTCGGCCACCATGTCGGGCGCGTACACTTCTCCCAAATCGGTCACGACCACGTTGCGGTACACCACCGCGCGTTCGATCGCCTTGTGGTAGAGGCGAAAATAGCGGAGCGGAAGTTCCGGGTGCTCAATGCGAGCGAGCTGCCCCTTGTCCGCCCTGGGAAAAAGCCACAGGTAAGCGTCCACATCGGAGCCGGTGGTTTCACGACCGAGGTCTCGCGTGTCCGCCTTGATGCCGTAGAAGAGCGCGGTGGCCAGGTCTGGGGAAGGATCAATGCGGGCCGCACGGAGGTACTCCACCAACATTGTCGAAGTTGCGCCGTAGTCGCCGCCCACATCGGCGAAAGGGGCGAGCAAGGTTTCTTCGCGAAGGGGGTGATGATCGATGACGATGTCCGGGGGGAGGACGCGCGCCGGAAGCGAATGGTTGCCGACCATCGGCTGCGTATCCACCAGCGCGATGAGGTCGTATTCATCGAAAACGATTTGGGAGACCGGGGCCAGCTGAAGCGACAGCGTGTTGACGAGCGATGTGTTCTCCGCCCGACCGATAATGCCGCCGAAGCTCACCCGCGTGGGAACGTTGGCCCGTTCCTCCAGCAGGGCGGCCAACGCCAGTGCAGAAGCAATTGAATCCGGATCAGGATTGTCGTGGGTCAAAACCAGGGCCTGGCGCTTCCCGCGCGCCATGCCGAGGAGCGCGTCAAGCTTCTCGCGCGGTGCCAGACCGGCCAAGTCAACACCCAGCGGCCTTACAGATGCAGACACCGGCTCAAACCGATCGGTAAGTGCGAGACTGTTCTTGGAAAAACTCAACGCCGTTGTCGAGCGAGTTTTCCAGCGCATCCATCAGCAGCGTGCGAAACGCAGCGACGGGTCCCTTGAGCGATTCGTAGTAGCGCTGGCGGTCGATCGAATGGATGAGGCAAGGTTGGTACCCGCCACGCATCAGGACGAGGTTGGTCAGCATTCGGCCGACTTTCCCCGAATGTTCGGCGAACGGGAAAATCTGCATGAAGGCGTGCTGCACCGTGGCCGCCTGCTTGATGGGGTGCGAATCGCGAAACTCGCTACCGGCGGTGACTTCAACGAGCTTGTCGAGGCCTGCTTGGATTTTCCCGGGCTGAGCAATGTCGTGAAAATATGTGCGGTGCAGCGGCATGTCTTTGCGAAATCCCGCGCGCTCACGTTCCTTGGCCAGCTCTTTTTCGGATTTCTCGCGACGTTCGACAGCAGCGCGCGCGGCTTGGGCTTCAGGGGTGTTGCCCAAGAAAAGATCATGCAAGCGCTTGATGACGGCCAGCGAAATTTGTGTGCTTTTCTTGCTCGTGTGTTTCGCCTCTGCTCGCGCGTAGTCGATGGCCGCCTTGTGATTCCGAATTTCTAAAACCACCGGCATGAGGGAGGCTTCTTTGGCGGGCAAATGGGGCATCAGTGCCGCCTGGAGTTCCTGAGGCGTGTACACCGTGCCTTCCAGCGAACTGTCGTGGTAAACCCAAGACAGCTCAAAGCGCTCCAAGTAGTCCTTGGCACGCGAATGCGACTTGAGTTGCCGAACGAGCTGATCGTTCTTCGCGTCGATTTCTTGGAAACGTTCCTTCACCACGTGGCGCCTTGCTACCGTTTTTCGGTGTCGGAAGTCTAGTCTCTTTCGCTAGTTAGACCTGGCGCCTGACTTTGGCCCATGTTCAGCTCTAGTTCAAATCGACCAGGAACACCTGACACGCGTGGTCCAGCAGCTCACGAGACAGCGCTGGCGGAATCTGACGGTAGCGTGCGGCGTCGCGAATCAGGCTGACGATATCCCGCGGGTGGCACCCTCGCATCTCCATGTGTCTGGGTTTGTAGTAATGCTCAATGAGGTAGGTCACGGCCTGGTCCACATAGGGGATGGCCGCCGCATCGCACACGCGCCGAAAAATCTCTCGAAAGGCAGCATCGTCTGGGTTGGGGACTTCAATCTTGTACTTGATGCGCCGCAGGAACGCTTCATCGACAAGCTGCTTGGGGTCGAGGTTGGTCGAGAAAACGATGAGCTGGTCGAAGGGAATCTCGAATTTTTTGCCCGTGTGGAGCGTGAGGTAGTCGACACGCTTCTCGAGCGGGACAATCCAGCGGTTGAGCAACTCGCTGGGGTGAACGCGTTGGCGTCCAAAATCGTCAATCAGCAGCATGCCCCCGTTTGCCTTGACTTGAAAAGGTGCTTCATAAAAACGGGAGGTATCGGAATAGATGAGGTCGAGCGTCTCCATCGTGAGCTCGCCTCCGACGACAACCGCAGGCCGCCGGCAGAGCTGCCAGCGCTGATCCATTTCAAACGTTGTGCGGCGTCCACTGCCGTCATGCTCCGTCTCGAGTTTCACGGGCGCATGCAGCAGGGGGTCGAACACTTTCACGACCTGGCCGTCGATTTCCAGGCAATGGGGGATGAAAGCCTCGCCGCCGTACATGCGCGAGATCGCCTCCGCGAGCGAAGTTTTTCCGTTGCCCGGTGGGCCAAAAATGAACAACGACCTTCCTGAGTTGACCGCCGGTCCCAATTTGTCCGTGATGTGCGTGGGTACGGTGAGGTGCGCCAGGGCGCGCTGCAGATCCCGCTTGGAGACAGTGGGGGTCTCTTCAGTTTGGGCGGTGATCAAAGCGTTGTATTGCTCGATCGGGACAGGCGCAGGGCCCGTGTAAGTGTTCCGGTCGATGGCTTCTTTGGAGTAGCTGCGTCCCTTCTCGGTCAGCACGAAATCGACCGACGCACGGCCGAATCCTTTGCCGCCGCGAAAGTCCACCAGCTTCTCAACGGTGAGGAAGTCGACCACTTTCTCCACGACGTTGGCCCACGGCAATCGCAGTTCGTCGGCCAGGGCCAAGCCGGTCGATGTGCCTTGGTAGTAGAGGATCTTGAGCGAGAGATCGACGAGCAGCCCGATGCGAAGTCCCGCGTCTTTCAGCGACTTGGGCTCGGGAGGCGCGATGTCGAGAATCGAGGGGTTCTCGAGATGGAAGGGGTTCTCTTCTTCTGGCGCGGGGTTGCGGGGCATGCCGGCTCGCAGTCTACTCAGAAACGGTTTCCGAGCGCGCGCGGTTCAGGGGGTGACGACGGCCAACCCAGGGGGCCGGGGACGCGGCGGTGGACGAACTCCACCCAGTTCGCACACTGCATGGCGTAGACGAAGCAGGCGACGTCCTGGGGCGTGTTGTCTGTCGCTTCGGCGAGCTCCGTGATGTTCGAGCGGCCGTCGAGCGCCCAAAGAAGCGCCCTGTCATCCTCGGAAAGTGACGATGCGTCGAACGCCTCCCAGTCATTTCGCACGCGCGCGGGGTACACGCCCTCCAGCGGACCCATCCAGCGTGCGATGTGCGCCGGGGCGAAGCTGTGGCGCGTCGCATCAAGCAGAAAGCCAAGCAGGGGCATCGGTGCGGAAGTTGCTGTGCCCTGGGGCCGAGCCCCCGGCACAAACACATAGTCGCCATGTTGCCAGCTGCACACGTCCAAGAGCTTCTCGCGCATCTGACGCTCCAGGCTGGACGCCAAGTTTTGAGTGCTGAGTGCGCCCATCTCGACAAGGACATGTCCCTGCAGTCGGTGTGTGGAGATCGCCTGTTCTGTTGAGGCGACGCAGTCCTGCTCGCGAATGAGGCGCTCGCGAAGAAGCAATCGCCCCAAGCAGTCGCTTGTGCGATTGCTGCGGACAGCGACGGGAACGCCGCCCTCAAGGTAGATGATTTTTCGAAACCGATGCTGAGACACGCAAAGTGCGCCGGTGGCGTTCCATTTGTAGGCCATCCCCAACACCTCGGGAAACGGATGCTCGGAAAAATGGCCACGCAAAGCAGTGCGCAACACCTGAGCGTGGACGGTGCGGGGCGACGCCGGGGCTGTCATGACACCAGCTGTCCCATTTGACTTCGAACCTTGTCAACGTCGGAGGCATGCTTCACCAGAAGCGATAGGGTTTGGTTGACGAGTTCGGGCGAGAGTTGCTCGGCATTCAAGGCGAGCAATGCTTGTGCCCAATCGAGGGTTTCGGTCAAGGCGGGGGCTTTCTTGAGGTCCAACGTGCGAAGCACCCCGACCGCCTGAACCACGGACTCGGCCAGCTTTGCGGACAGACTCGGAAACCGCGCACGCAGAATCCGGAGCTCGATGTCGCGGCTGGGGTAGGTGAGTTGCAGGTGAAGACAGCGGCGGCGCAGCGCTTCAGAGAGTTCGCGGGCGGCGTTCGATGTCAACACGACCCGGGGGATGTGGCGTGCCTTCAGGGTCCCCAACTCGGGAAGCGTCACGGCGTTGTCCGCGAGGACTTCGAGCAAGAAGGCTTCGAATTCGGCATCGGCCTTGTCGATTTCATCGATGAGAAGAACGGTGGGCATTTCGGAAAGAAGTGCCCGAAGCACCGGACGCGGCAGAAGAAAGCGTTGTGAGAAGAAAACGGCGTCGGAATCAGCGATTCTGTCGGCGGCTTCCGCAAGCGTCGACGCGCCTTCCACCAGAGTCCCAATGCGATCACGCAGAAGCTGCGTATAAAGAAGCTGTTTGGCGTATTCCCACTCGTAGAGGGCCTTCGCCTCGTCCAAACCCTCATAGCATTGCAAGCGGACGAGTTCTCGTCCAAGCGCGCGCGAAAGGGCGCGTGCGAATTCCGTCTTTCCGACGCCAGCGGGACCCTCCACCAAGATGGGTTTCTCGAGTCGGTCAGCCAGAAAAGCGGCCGTGGCGATTTCTGTGGAAGCCAGGTAGCCCGCTGCGTCGAGGCGTGCGCGGGCATCCTCTACGGTCCGGAAAGTGCTCATGGGCCTACTCTACTTGTCCAGCTCATCGACGAGGGAAGTCCAATCTTCCTCTGACGCGCCAGACAATGGGGTGCCGCCCGTCTTTCGGACCGGCGGTGGGGGAGGTGGGGCCGCGCGCCGCGGGGCGGCGAGGGGGGCTCGTGGCGGTGGGGGCGGGCTTGCCAGCGGCATGCGCGGCGCGTGTTGAGCGGAAGAAATCGTGATGCCTTCGACGTTGGTCTGCTCTTCTTCGGCCTCGTCGACCCGTTGGACAGGTGGCGCGCTCAACGGAGGGGCCGCCGGACGCGCCACAGCCCCTGCCTTGCCCTTGTAGCGTGCCAACTCCAGCTCGACGACCTTGAGCGTCTTGGCCTTCTCTTGGAGCTGAAGCTGCAGCCGAGAGACTTCTTGCAGTTTGAGCGCATCGCGCCGATCAAGTTCGCCCTGCTGGCGCGCCCGAACCTCTTCGATTTCGCGGTTGACCCGTGCTTCGATCTCGCGCCGTTCCTTGAGGAGCACCGCGAGCTTTGCTGAAGCTTCGTTCGCTTTGGCTTCGGCGGCCTGGAGCCTCGCACCCAGTTCCTTTTCCACGCGGGTGCGGGCAGAGGTTCCCGTTTCCAATGCGCCTTCGAGTTCCTGAATCTTGCGGGTTCGAAGTCCGAGCTGCCCCTGGAGTTCGCGCAGCTTGCCGTCGACCTCACCGGTCTTGGCTTGAACGTCTTTTTCGAGCTGTTGGACACGTGCTTCGGCGCGGCCGGCACGTTGCGCGAGCTCTTCCAGACGCTGTTTCGCGACCGCGCGCTCGCGCTCGATCAAAGCCGTCGCCGATTCTGCGCGCGCACCGGCTTGCTGCAACTGGCCTGACAACTGTTCCTTGACGCGGTCGCGTTCCTGCGCGAGTCGAGCGCGCTCCTGGACAGAACGCTGTCGTTCATCTTCCAGGGTGTGCTGAATATCCGCTGCCACCTGCTCAGCGGAAGCCGCACGTTGCGCCAACTCTTCCTCGCGCCGGCGGACTTCGTCCGCGATGGTCTTGAGCTTGGCCTCGATTTGCCGAAGTTGCTCGGTTTTGGCGTTGACCTCGCGCGACAGGGCATCGACCTGGCGTTGTCGTTCCTGGTTTGCGTGCGCAAGACGGCGCTGGACCTCGACGAGCTCTTTCGATTTCGCCGCCACGTCTGTCTTGAGCAGCTCGTCGCGTCGTTGAGCCTCTTCTTGGAGCGCCGCGAGCTTTTCTTCGGCATCGCTGCGGAGGTCTTCGACCTGCCGAAGTTTGGCGGTGAGCTGAGTCACCTCGCCCATGCGGGTGCCGACCTGTTGCTGAAGCTGGGCGTACTGCTCGGAGAGGTCTTCGTTCTGTTCTTGAAGGAGTGTGGCTGAGCTTTTCAGTTCTTCCGTCTCGGCGCGCGTTTGGTCCAGCAGGTTGTCGCGTTCCGCCAAGGCGCGTTCAGCAGTTTCTTGCCGCTCGGTGGCCTCTGCGCGCAATGTGTCGAGCGCTGTCGAGAGTTCTTGCTCACGCTGCGTCCTGGCTTCTTCGGCTTGGCGCAACAGCTGCGTGAGGCGCGCGGTTTCGGCGCGCGCCTGCTTCGATTCTCCTTCGCGCTCGGCTTTCTCAGCATGGGCTTGGGCGAGTTCGGCCTCCAGTTTTGCGGAAGCCGCGGCTTCCGCCTCCAACCGGGAAGCGGCGGCAGCGCGTTCCTCTTCCAGCTCCTCATCGCGCTCGGCCTGTGACGCCTTGATCGACTCGATCTCTCCTTCGAGCTCGCCCAACTGTTCCAAACGTTGTTCCAAAGCGTTGGACAACTCGCCTTCGCGCGCTTCGTATTTCGCCTGATTCTCGCGAAGCTCTCCCTGCAGCGCAGCGATTCGCGTTTCACGTTCAGCCACGCGCTCGTTGAGCTCTGCGGAGATCGCGTCACGCTCCTCGCGCAGCTCTTCCCGCTGGTCCTGCGCCGTCTTGAGGTGGACCTGGAGTTCGGCGAGGCGTTCTTCCAGTTCACCGGTTCGGGCGTGAAATTCGGAGGAGAGGCGGCTGTTTTCGGCTTCGGCAGCGGTGCCGCGCTGCTCTGCCGCCTCGGCCCGAGCGGTGAGTTTTTCCTCGGTTCGCTTTTCCGACTCTCGCGACCCCTTTAGCTCCTCGCTCATTCCGGCGAAGTGGGTTTGGAAGTCCGCAAACTTGGCATCGCGTGCGGCAATCACAGCGGACATCTCGGCCGAGAGCTTCTCGTGCTCCTGGCTTGCCTGGGCCAGCGCGGACTCACGTGTTTGTAGCGCGGTACGCAGTTCCTGCTCTTTGACCTCAAACTCCAATGTCGCGACGCCCAGCTGCTTCTCGTGTTTTTCGGTCTCGCTGCGCCACTGTTCGACCTCTTGAGCCCGGCGTTGGATTTCCTCCTCGCGGGCGGACAGCTCTTTGCGCAGCTGATGGATGTCTTTCTCTTTGGCAGCGACGACCTCAATGAGGTCCTTTTCGGTCGAAAACCTCTGCAGCAACAAATCGTCGACGGCGGCGCCGTGCTCCTTCTCCTTCACAATCAGCGTGGACTGGGCGTCATTGAATCGGCGAAGCAAGTCGTCGACCTGCATTTTGACACCTTGGACTTCGACGTCTTTTTCATGCAGGCGGTCTTCCACCGAAAGCAGCTCGCGCTCGCGAGCCGCCCAGATTTCGCTGAGGCGCGCAATCTGAGCTTCACGAACCTTGAGCTCGTCGCGCAGCATCTGCACTTTGGCTTCCGGCGTGCCGAGTCGTTCGCGGCGCGGGGCCGGGCGCTTGGCTTGCTTGGATTCTGCGAGCAGCTCAGCCTTGCGATCGGCAATGGACTGAAACGCGCGTTCCAAGAATGAACGATCTTCGTCAGTGAGCGCGCTTCGGCGCTCGCGTCTTGGCAACCGGGGCGGGCTGCCCGGGGGCGCGGCCCTCAAGGGTGGCGGGGCAGGGACCGGTTCGGGTTCAGGGGTGTGGGGAAGGTCGAGCTCGACGTCTTCTGAGGTCAGTTCCGAGACCCGGAGCGCCTCAGGGTCGGTGGGGGAGGCGCGGACAATGCGCTGGGTGAGCGAAGTGAGTGCGTCCAGTTCAAAAGGCATCGGAAGGTACCCATCGGCGGGTTGAGCCGACTGGGCGTGCTGGGCGAGACCCTCAGGACCCGTATCCGAAGAAATCAGAACCACCGCGACGTTGTTGCCGAAGCGCCCCTTCTTAATTGTCCCGCACAGCACAAATCCGGACTGGTCGGGGAGCTCTGCCCGCAGCACCACAAGGTCAGGTCTGCGCATCTCGAGCTCGCGCTGCGCGTCGGCGGCGTTGTGGGCCATCGCTGTCTGGTAGCCGGCAGACTTCAGCACGGCCGCCATGCTGAGTGCGAAGTTCTCCTGCGACTCCACGATGAGAACGCGACGTTCCATGGTTTTGAAATACCTACCGTATCGCTACAGGGCCCCCCTAACGCAAGCCAAGGGAAAAGCGTGGCAATGCGCAATTCTAGAGCGGTTTCAGGGTGATACGAAGTAGCGGGGTGTAGCGAACCCGGCCAAGGGGTTGGCTTCATGTGATGTATCAGGGGCCTTGACGGATTGACCCGTTCGTGGCCGCTGCATTAACGCTGGTGTCCCCCCTGAACGACCGCTCAAGGTGCCCACCATGACCCGCAATGAAGCCGCGTTGGCCATTCTTCTTTTTCCAATCTGGGCGGCCGCGCAGCCGGGTTCTGGCCTTCCGCTTGAAGTTCAACCGCTGCCCACATTGGCTCCCCTGGTCGAGACGGTGAAGGCGGCCGTCGTCAACGTCAACGTTCAGCTCCGCGGGCCTGTTTCCCAAGAGGTTCAAAAGGACGATGTCTGGCAGCGCCTCTACGGTACGCCGGGCCCCCTTCAGCAACGCCCGCGGTTGCGCCCTGCGGCGGGTTCTGGGTTCATCGTCGACCAAGCGGGTTTGATTGCCACCAACAACCACGTTGTTGAGGGCGCCGTCTTTATTCGCGTCACGCTCAACGACGGACGTGAATTCGATGCCGAAGTCGTGGGACGCGATCCCGCAACCGATGTGGCGCTCATTCGCATCAAAGGGAAAGTGCAAGCGTTGCCAGCGGTGCGTTTCGGGAACTCTGACCATTTGCGCGTCGGGGATTGGGTGGTTGCCATCGGCAATCCGTTCGGCCTCGCGTCAAGCGTTTCCGCCGGAATCATCTCTGCGCGCGCCCGGGAAATCGGGGCGGGGCAGTACGACGAATTCTTGCAAACCGATGCGGCCATCAACCCCGGGAATTCGGGGGGGCCGCTCTTCAACCTGAAAGGTGAAGTCGTTGGCATCAACACGGCCATTGTCGGCAACGGCACGGGAATCGGCTTCGCGGTTCCGAGCAACCTGGCGCGTGTTCTGCTGGCGCAGCTTCAGCGAACGGGTCATGTGACCCGTGCCTATTTGGGACTTTTTGTCGAAGACCTACCCCCCGAGGTGGGGCCAGCGCTCGGCGTTCCGACCCCAGACGGCGCACTCGTGTTGTCCACTGAACGCGCTTCCCCCGGCGAACGGGCGGGTGTCCGCCCAGACGACGTCGTGGTCGAACTTGACGGTCAACCCATTGCCACAGGCAGCGCTCTGACGCGCGCAGTGGCGCTCAAACGTCCCGGCTCGAACGCGAAGCTTGTGCTGTATCGGGGCCCGAAACGTGAGGAAGTCAACGCGCTTCTGGGGATGCGCCCGGAGAGCATCGTTCCGGATATTCCACTGCGTTCGGGGATGCGCGGCAACGGCGACACCGCCGAACAGGGTGCGCCCCAACGTTTGAAGATTGGGCTCAGCTACGTCGACATTGATGCCGACACCGCACGGGAACTGAATGTCCCGCAGCTGGGTGCGTTGATTGTCGACGTGCTGGCGGGTTCTCCGGCCGAACGCGCGGAGTTGCGGCCGGGCATGGTCGTTGTCGAAGCGGGCGGCCGTATGGTGCGTCGCGCGGAGGACTTGACCCGTGCGATTCGGGCGTCGGGTCCTGGAAGTCGCCTTCTGGTCCGCGTTCATCGACCCGGGACGCCGCAGCGCAACGTGCGCGCGATTGTGATTCCCAAGTGAGGGCCCGGG
>JBJXGM010000125.1:0-4652 GCA_046155985.1 Myxococcaceae bacterium
TGGTTCAGTTCGACGGGCGCACCGTGACCTACGAGTACAGCGACCTGGATGAGCTGACGCTGGCTTACGCGGTGTCCATCCACAAGTCACAGGGAAGCGAGTATCCCTGCGTCGTGTTGCCGCTGCACACCCAGCACTACGCGCTGCTCCAGCGGAACCTCCTCTACACGGGCGTAACCAGGGGGAAGCGCCTCGTGGTGATCGTGGGAAGCAAGCGCGCTTTGGCCATTGCCGTCAGAAACCGCAACCGGCAAGCCAGGCACACACGGCTTTCTCACCGACTCGCTGGTAGCTGACTTGGAGGCACCACCTTGCCGAGGGCTCAGAACGACGGCCCAACCTGCTCGCTGGGGAGCGCGCGGTCAACGCACAACAACGCCGTGCTCAGCCAGGTGAAGACAGACGAGAAGTCGAACGAGATTACGGCGGTGCCCAAACTGCTGGATCCCGTGTGGCCGGCTATTCGAGCCATGTCACTCCCCTGCGCTAGGGTGCCGCGGCGCCTATGACTTGGAAATTCGTGCATGCGTCGGACCTGCACCTCGACAGCCCCCTCCACGTGTCGGGACTCAAAGGGCCGCTCGAGGAGCTCTGCCGGAAGGCGACGTTTTCGGCGTTTGAGCGGGTGGTCGATACCTGCCTCGCAGAGGGCGCGGAGTTTCTGCTTCTGGCCGGTGACTTGTTCGAAACACGCGACAGGTCCGTTCGTGCGCGGCTGTTCCTGCGCGACCAGTTGGCCCGGCTCGATGCGGCCGGAATTGCGGTCTTCGTCGTTCACGGGAATCACGACCCGCTGGCCGGCGAAACGCACACGCTGCGTTGGCCAAGCAATACGCATGTCTTTGGCGCAAACCTCAGCACCCAGCATATCGACCGCCCCAACGGCGTGCGGTGCGCGATTCAGGGTGTGTCGTATCCGCAAGAGCGCGTCACCGAAAGCCTCGCGAAGCATTTTTCCAAAGTCGACGACCGCTTCACGATTGGGCTTTTGCACTGCAACGTCGGCGGCAGCGCGACCGGCCACGCCGACTACGCCCCGGCCCGGTATGACGAACTCGAAGCGACCGGTATCGACTATTGGGCGCTGGGGCATGTGCACGCGCGCAGCGAACATGTCTTGCCGACGGGAAGCTTGGTCGTCTACCCCGGCAACACGCAGGGCCGTCACGCCGGCGAGGCAGGGCCGCGGGGCTGCGTCGTCGTCACAGTAAAGGGTACAACGCTCGAGCGACGTTTCGTGCCCACAGACGTTGTGCGGTGGCATCGCGTTGCCGTTTCCATCGAGGCGCTCCAAGACTGGGCAGCCCTGGAAGAAGCGATGGCTGAAGCCGCTTTGACGGCTCTGCGCGGAACGCAGGCTTTGGGTCATTTGGTCAGCCTCGCGCTGGAAGGCCACGGTCCGCTTCATGCCGAAATCACCGATGCGGCGCTCGACGCGTTGCGCGCGCGTTTAGGTGAGCGCCTGGCCCAACATCCTTCCCCTGGAAAAGTCGTCTCGTTGACGCATGACACCGCGGCTCCGCTCGACGTCGAGGGATTGCGGCGCGAAGGGGGCTTGGCCGGGACGCTGATCGAACTCGGGCGCCGCGATGCACTGCCTGCGTTCGCAGAGGAATCCGTCGGGCGGCTGAAACGCCTGTTCGCACAGGCCGGCGTGTCGGTGCCAGGGGATGAGCGCGCTTGGCTCGATGCGGCACTGCGCAAAAGCCTGCGCGAAGTCGTGGGGCGTGAGGAACCATGACGCGCGATCTGGTCGTCACGCGAATTGTCGCAGAGCGCGTCGGTCGATTCGAGCGACTGGAATGTTCACTGCGGGCGGGCCTCAACGTCATTTACGGGGTCAACGAAGCGGGCAAGAGCACGCTGCTGGAGCTGATTCGAGACGTGCCATTCGGGTTCGAAAGGACGCGCGCCAAACTTCGGCCAGGCGCCGTCGGTGAACTCAGTGTGGAGAGTGACGGTCAGGCCTATGTGCTTCGTCGAAGCAAGGGCCGCGGAGCGCGGGGAGATTTCACTGCGCGGACTGAGGCTGGCGAGTCGCTGCCCGAAGGATTGCTGGAGACGCTGCTCGGCGGCGTGCAGCGTGGCGCCTTCGAAGAAGTCTTTGCGTTTGGCTTAGACGCGCTCGGTTCGTTCGAATCGCTCGCTCAACAGAGCAGTGTGACGCATGCCCTTTTTGCAGCGGGCACACACGGTGCGCGGCATGTCCCCAGCGCGCTCAAGCGACTTCGTGAGGATGCCGACAACATCTATGCGCCGCGCGGAACGAAGCCTGCGCTCAACGTCGTACTGCAAAAGCTGAGCGAAGCTCGGGCAAAAATCGCGCAGTGGGGAGATAGGCCCGCCGAATACGCGCGGGCTCTCGAGCGCGTCACCGCCCTCGAAGAGGAAACGTGCGCGCTCACGGAAAAGCGTGGACTCTTAGAACGCGACGCGTCTCGGCATCGGCGCTGGTTGTCTGCGGCGCCTCTGGTGCGCGAAGCGTTGGCGGCCGAACGCATCGCTGCCCAGGCCGGTGAAGCGCCGCCGCTTCCGCCGGAGGTCTGGCCTCGTGCGAAGGCGCTTGACCAGCGAACGCGGGAGCTGGCAGACGAAATCAACACGCTGAAGACGGAGGCCTCGGGCATCGATGCACTGTTGGCCGAAGCGGGAGAACGTCCCGATGAGCGACCCCTCGGTGAGCTCGCGCGGCGCGTGTCGGAGTCCGTCGCGCTCGCCCAAAGTCTTCATGAACGCGAAGTGCAGTTGGGGTTTCAGCAAAAGCGCTGGGTGATGGACCGCGAAGCCGCCGGCCTTGCGGGGCCCCTGGAGAGCTGGGTTGTGCGGCCCGAGCGCGCAATAGAAAGTGCCCGGTTGGAGCGCTTGGTGCAGGAACAAGATGCGCTGAAACGCGAACGGGTGCGAGCGGAAGGCGTGCACGAGGCAGCGCAACAGGCGTGGGTTTCGGCGAAGCGTTTGGTGGAAGAACGGCGCGCGGTGGGCGCAGCAGTTCTCAGCAGGCGGAAGTCGTCGCCCGCGAACGGGTTGCTTGCAGGGGTGTTTGCAGTTTGCGCACTGCTTGTTCTGGGCGCTTTGACGGATGCGCTTCGTCCGCCTTGGGTGTTCGCCGCTGTGGCGGGAGTCGCAAGCGCGCTGGCCGCGGCGTGGGAACTTTCGCGCCGACAGCGTGAGCGCCTCGTCCAATCCATTCAGGAAGCGCGCTTGGCTGAAGCAGAACAAGCGTTGGAAGAATCAGAGACCGCTCGCTCAAAGGCCGAAGCTGAGGTGGCGCGCGTGAGTGATGCGCGAGCGCAATGGGCACAGGCGTGGTCAGGTGTTCTGACTTCTCTCGAGTTCGCCGATACCGTGCTGCCTGAAGACGGGCGCATGCTGTTGCGAGTGTCTGCAAGCTTGGCGACGCGCGCTCGCGATTTGGATGCCGCCGCACAAACGATCGCCCAAGAAAGGCAACGCCAAGCAGCGGTTGTCCAAGCGCTGCGTGAGGGACTTTTGGCCCTGGGTCGCAGCGTCTTGGGGGACGCCGATACCGTTCTGCGCGTGTGGAACGAAGTGCAGGCCGTTGGCGAAGAGCGTCGCGCCCAGCAGCGGGCCTGGACAGAGCGCCGCCGAGCGCTGGAGGCCCGTTGTGCGACGCAGCAAAACACGTTTTCCGCGTCGGAAGCCTCACTCCAGGCGCTTTTGAAAAGCGCTGCTTGCGACACCATCGAATCGCTTGAACAACGCGCGCGTGTCCAAGAAGAAATCCAGCGTGCGCGACAACGTGCGCTGGAGAAGCGTGCTCATGCCGAAGCGGCGACGGGTGTGGCGTGGGATGAACTGCGCACTGCCCTTGGACGCCCGGATGCAGAGGAGCGTGCGCTGGCGCATCAGCGGGACGCGGAACGCGCGCTTTCGGAAGCGACCGCCACCCTGCAGGGCCGCGCAGAAGAAAAGGGCGGACTTGTCCGGCTGCTGGAGCAATGGGCCAGTGATGATGCGTTGGCCGATGCGCGGCGCGAAGAAGAAGTGCTGGTCGAGCGCGCTGCCACGCTGGGGCGCGATTACCTGGTCGACCGCATCGCCGAGGCGCTCATTCTTGAAGCGCGCGCGGAGTACGACCGTCGTGCACAACCCAAGCTAATGGTTCGTGCGTCGCGCTACGCATCAAAACTGACCGAGGGGCGCTACACGCTGGTGTTGCCCCCGGACGAGACGTCATCTGAGCTGCGTGTTTTGGACGCGACGGGCAAAGCCTGGGCTGCGGATGCGCTGTCACGCGGGACCCGCGAACAGCTGTACCTCGCGTTTCGGTTTGCACTGGTGGAAGACTTTGCCGAGCGCGGCGTGGCGTTGCCGCTGGTGGTGGATGACGTATGCGTCAACTTCGACGACGCGCGTGGCGAAGCGGTCGCGGCGGTACTGCGCGAACTCTCGCTTCGTCATCAAGTCGTTGTGTTCACGTGTCATGCCAGGGTGCGCGAATCGCTCGCGCGCCAGCAGGCGTTTGTCACGCAGCTTCCAGAGCCCGCCGACATCACCGTGGCGCCCGGTCAGCTCGACTGGGTCGCGCGTTGAATTCGCAGTGAAAAGATGCGGTGAACACGCTTTTCTGAGGTTCGTGCCACAGCCACTTTGGGCTAGATCATGACCGTGTCTACCGAAGTCGTCATCAA
>JBJXGM010000129.1:0-70578 GCA_046155985.1 Myxococcaceae bacterium
CACCTTGGGCTGGAGACGAGAGCGCCGTCGTTGGCGCCTGCGCGTGGACCGCCGGAGGCGGAGTTCGACTGGGCCGGGTAGGCCTCTTTCTGCACCGTGGATGTCAGGCGCGTTCGAAAGGGACGCGGACGGGCCGGGGTGCGTGCGTGAGCGCCATTTGGGACTCGTGACCGCCCCCGTGCGCCCGTCTCCAACGACGTGGCCCGGGCTCGACCGCTTCGGCTCACCGCGTGACGTGCGGGAAAACCGCGGCTATTCCGCCTATGCGCGGGCAACGAGGTCCATCGGCATGCCTACCTCAATCCGTTTCAGCCGGCCCGCGTGAAACGCCGACGCCTCGCATCGTCCCAGGTGCGAAATGCCACGTAGCCCAGCCCCAACACCGGGATGGCGACGATGGGCCCGAGTCGGTAACTCCAGAAGGCCCAGGTGAGCCACCCGAACAGGGCGAGCGCAATCATCAGGACACCGATGGGACTGCCCATGGCGGTGAAGAATCGATCAGCCAAAGAGCGTTCGGCTTTCATTCTGTAAGTCCGGATTTGATCCGCCGCCAAAGCGCCCCAGAAGGCCAGGCCGACTCCGTCGTAGATGCCGAAGGTCAGCGGCTCCCCACGCCATGCGGACACGAGCGTCCCTCGGACCTGGAAGACCGCGACGACCACGTAGGCCACCAGAGTGAACACAAGCCTTCGGCGCGTCATGGGACTGGGGACTTCGTGCTGCATCGTCTGCACTCCTTACTCAGGAGTCATTCCACCTCGCAACTCGGGGCCCGGCTGTTGGGCATCGGCTCGCATCAGGCACAATCGAAGCGTGCTTCGCCGGATCAAGGAAACCGTCCGGAGCCTCGACGGAAATCCTGGACGCGTTTTGGACACAGTTTCGGAAACACCCCCAGAAAGCCAAAAGCCCCACCGGCTAAGCACCGGTGAGGCTTGGGGCGCGAGCGCCGCCCTTGGCGCCTGCGCGTGGACCGCCGGAGGAGGCGGAGTTCGACTGGGCCGGGTAGGCCGCTTCCCGCAGCGTGGATGTCAGTCGCGTTCGAAAGAGACGCGGGCGGGCCGGGGTGCGTGCGTGAGCGCCAGTTGGGACTCGTGACCGCCCCCGTGCGCCCGTCTCCAACGACGTGGTCCCGGGCTCGACCGCTTCGCTTCACCGCGTGACGTGCGGGAAAACCGCGGCTATTCCGCCTATGCGCACAGACGCGTATCGTGCTCGTGGAAGGAATGGCGCGCGTGCTGCCGACGTTCACCGAATCGCTCTCGACTGCCGCTTTGCGCTTTTTGACGAGACTGGGCGTCGAGGTGAAGACGGGCGTTCGTGTGACAGACATCGACGCGGAGGGTGTGCAACTTGGCGCCGAACGGCTGCCTGCGAAAACCGTTGTCTGGGCGGCGGGCGTTCGAGGATCGCCTCTCGGTGCTTCACTCGGAGCGCCACTCGATCGCGCGGGCCGTGTGTTGGTGACGCCGTTTCTCACCCTGCCCCACGACGAACGGGTTTTTGTGATGGGTGACATGGCGGCAGTGCAAAGTGAGGCCGGCTTTGTTCCTGGCGTCGCGCCGGCGGCGATTCAGCAGGGCAAACACGCAGCGAAAAACATTCTGCACTTGGTCCAGGGCGAGCCGCTTGTCCCTTTCGAATATTGGGACCGTGGGACGTTTGCGGTGATTGGCCGCGGCGCCGCTGTCGGAGTCGCTTTTGGGCGCGCTTTTCGCGGCGGGTTGGCATGGCTCGCTTGGCTGGGCATCCACCTGCTGTTCTTGATTGGCTTTCGCAACCGCGTGGCCGTGTTGCTCAACTGGGCCTATTCGTACGTCACGTTCCGCCGGAGCTCGCGGTTGATCGACAGGCTTCGGGCGGCGCAGCCGGAGAAGAGCCGCTAGGCGCCGGGAACCCATGTGGGTGCCTCTCGATAGAGTCATCCTGTGGCGAAACAACAAAGAGGAAGGCGAACCCGGGAATCGACGGCACTGCCGAAGCGGATGCACGCTCCTCCTGCTCCGTTCGAGCTTGAGTTCTTCAAAGACGATGACGGCCGGCCGGTTGTTCGTGACTGGTTGCGAAGTCTCCCGCTTACAAAGCGACAGGCTCTCGGGAGTGCGATGCGGTGGATCCTCCAGCTCCTGGGAATTGACGTGTGCGGCACCGAATTTGGAAAGCAACTTGGCCAAGGCCTTTTCGAGTTTCGCCTTCGCCAGCATGTTGGAGACATTCGAGCGGGAGTAAGGAGGCTGCCGCCAGAAGACATCTTGATGAGGGTCTTCTGCCACGCGCACGGAAACCACGTGGTCCTCTTGCTGGGCGGGTACGACAAGGGCGAGGACCCAAGCCCCAAGCGGCAGAACAAGGAGATCGAAGAGGCTCGGACACGCCTGCGGCGATGGAAGGCCCGTCAAAAGAGGGGCTTGAGCGAGCATTGACATTATGTAGTTTGCCCATAATTATTCGTTCTGAGGACTAGGCGATGACCAAGCGGAACACCGACTTCGACGATTTCATGCGAGAGGTGGAGGCTCAGAGCGCCGCTGCGGGCCAAGCGGACGCTCTCGCCGCTTACGACGAGCATTTCCGACTCGCGCTAGAGGTCATTCAGCTGCGAAAAGGCGAAGGATGGACCCAGCAGCAATTGGCCAAGGCTTCCGGCGTGCAGCAGAGCGAGATCAGTCGCATCGAGCGGGGCCAAGGCAACCCGACATACCGGACCCTCCAGGCACTCGCGCGAGCCGCCAAAATGACGGTGATGTTCGTCCCCTCGAGGCGAACGCGGACAGCCGACCGACGACGACCCGGTGCTGTCGGCCACTGACCCGCCTGCAGCTCAACAGTTCATTACAGATGATGAGGGGTAAAGTCGCCAGTTCCGGAACGTGCTGAGGATGCACCTGCTCGTTAAGGCACCATCGAAGAGCGCGTTTCCCCTCGTCTGCATCGATGAGCGTCCGGTACAGCTGCACGACGAAGGTGAGGGAGCCAACGAGCGCGAAGCCTGGGCGGCCAGCACGACGCGATGCGGAATACAAACGAAGAGGCACCGCGAATGTGTTCGCTATTGTCGCCCCACGCCTCGGTTTCCACCTGACGCACGCGACCAAGAACCGGAAGTCGCCGAGCTATGTCAGGGCGCTTCAACGAATCACGAAAGCGTTTCCTAAAGCCAAGAGAATCCATCTGGTTCAGGACAACCTGAGCAGCCACAGCGAGGCTGCTTGCATCCGAACACTGGGCCCGACCGAGGGCCGAAAGCTGTGGGCACGCTTCATCGTGCACTTTACGCCAAAGCACGGCAGTTGGCTCGTTATCGCCCCCGTGCGCCCGCCTCCAACGACGTGGCCCCGGCTCGACCGCTGCGGCTCACCGCGTGACGTGCGGGAAAGCCGCGGCTATTCCGCCTATGCGCCGTTGGGAAGTTGTGAAAGTCGCTCGAGGGAGAAGGGGCCCCGAGCGCCGTAGTTGGCGAGGCGCAAGAGGCCTTTTCTGTCGTTTTGGTGGACGCGTGAATTGGCGTGAAACGAGAAGCCTTGGAGGAAGGCAGAGCGCCGGCCGTTGCGGGGAGGCGTCGTAACTTCACGCCGCCGTGGTCTGAGCGCCTGGTTCAGCGTACGGGTGACGCGGAAGAGTTGCCTTGCTTACCGGAGATCCTTGACGAGCGTTTCCACCATGTCGTCGAGTTCGACGCAGGAGGGCGAAACGCGTTCCAGGGCCTCACGGATCTTGGAAACGCTCGGCTTCTCCGTGTTGAATTCCTGTACACAAGTATCCAGGGTGTTGGCTGTCTGGAACTCGCGGTACCCCGCGAAGATGCGAGCCCGCTCGGCCGCGGCCGGCTGACGTCCCAGCAGCGTGCGCGCGGCACAGAGGGCGTCCGACGATCCGACTGCACCCGGGTGCCTATCGATGAGTGCAGCAGCGATGAGCTGGGTGGCGACGTCCTTCTGGGAAACTCCAAGGGCCCTGACAAGCATCGATCTTTTCCCTACCCGGCGCTTAGACCGCCGCATCATCGCGGATCAAGACAAGGGCGTCGCGAACAATCCGCAAACGTCGGTCAAGTCGCTGCGATGAACGACTGACCGACATCGACGGACGGCACGGACGATGACCCTAAGAATCGCTGAAGTGAACCCCGATTACTCGCAGAGGAAAACGTCCGAGCAACCCACAGTGGGCCCGCAGCTGCAAGTGTATGGTACGTCCGTCTGCGCGGGGCAATCACAAGTGCCGCCATTGTTACAGCCAGCCCACGTGGAGTTTCCCGGGCAGCCACCCCAACGGCCTGCCGTGAGGTTGTTAGCCCCACCCTGTGCGGAGCTCAGGTCAGACAAGTTTTCGATAACGGTTTTCTTTAGCGACAGCTTTGCGCGCTTTTTCATGTGGCTCCTGAACTTCGGTTGTGTGGTGAAGCGGGGTAGGTCAACAGCAAGTTTCGCACCACCCAGCCTGCGTCTGGAACTGGGCGGCTTTCATATGTGACGCAGGAGGACGTAGGCCGTACGTGCCGGTTTTTGGGCGGCGATCTGCCGAAGAGTGAGCAAGCGCTCCATTGTGTGCGATGGACTGGTTCGCAAAAGTTGCTTCGCCGCGAGACCCGGTCCATCACCCTTGATTGAGTCTGATTTCCCATCTTCTGCGTTGAGAGGAAGAGCCGTGGTGGACCGACCCGATTGGCAACCCATCCTCGAGGGCCAAGACGCCGAAAAGGCACAGCGAATCGTCGCCCAAGTGGTCCATGACAGAGACCCCGCCGATTCCATGGCACGACTGGACTCGTTTGCCGTTTTGCTAGACGCCTACCTCGCCAAAGTGCACTCCTCCGACGAGCGCGCAGACGCGACGTTTGCGCGACTTGAGCGCGTCATCGAACAAGCGTCGAGGCTTCGATCAAGTGCCCTGTATGGCGGACTCGCGGGCGTGGCGTGGGTGACGGCGCATGTCAATACGCTGCTCAGTGAATGGCTCGATACCGCCTCTGGCGAAGCTTCAGAGGCGTGGCCCGACGCGCTATTCATCCGGGAGGTTCGAAGCCTCCCTGAGCCCGTCCAGTATGATCTGATTTCGGGGCTGGTCGGGCTCGCGGTGTACGCGATTGAGCACCTGCCGGCGAAGGAGGCGGAGCAGCTTCTCGGGGGCGTCATCGATCGGCTGCTCGCCAGAAAAGCGGTTCGCATGCCACACGGCTCGACTTTTCTGACAGAACCTGAGCTGCTTCCGGCACACCAGCGTATTCACGCACCGTCGGGCAATTACAATCTCGGGGTCGCGCACGGCATCCCCGCCGTGGTGGTGGTGCTCGCCCATGGGATTCGTCGCGGATACCGCGTCATTGAAGCGCGAGAGCTCGTCGACGCGTTATGGGACTGGATGGTCGCCCAGCAATGTTCGAGCGGGCCGGGCGCTCGTTTTCCAACGCACGTTGAGATTGACGGGCGTTCGAGCGGACCCGCTCGCGAAGCATGGTGCTACGGAGGATTGGGACTTTCTGTCGCGCTGTTGCGCGCGGCGCAGCTGCTCGACGACACGTCCAAGGCGCACGCGGCGGTGGAATTCGCGAAACTCGAAGCCGAGCGGAGCATCGAGAGCAGCGACTCAAAGGATTGCGGGCTGTGTCACGGCGCGGCGGGGAATGCGCACCTGTTCAACAGGCTCTTCCAAGCGTCTGGAGATGAGATTTTTCTTGATGCGGCGCACAGGTGGTTCAACGTGGTGCTTTCGGAACACGGCGTGCGCCCCGGCGTTGGGGGTTACCAGTTTTGGGCTCCGGGCGTCCGGGGGGGCGGCTGGCCCCCGGCGGGTTGGAGGAGCGACGCCACGTTTCTCGTGGGGTCTTCCGGGGTCGCGCTCGCGTTGCTTGGAGCGACCAGTTCCGTCGAGCCGAACTGGGATCGGCTTCTTGTTTCGGACCTCAAACGCGGAACCTCATTTCCGCCATTGATCTGAATGAGCACGGAGTTCGATACCTGGTGCCGCTGAGCGGCGGGGCGCGGCTCACGGACCCGGGCACCGCTGATACCGCTCGGTTTGGTACCCAACTTGGCCGCTGGTGACATTCAGGTGCAGCCGCGTTGGCGTGCTGCTTCGATATCGTTCCGTGGCTCGGTAGCCAGCAATGTTCCTAAGACGAACGCCAGCGAGACGCCATGGACCAAAGTTCGTTCGTCGAGGATTCCTCTGGGACCCTGGAGCTTCACGTGGGCCTCAGCCTCGTGAGGGAAACTGATCTCTGCTCTTCCCCCGTCTCCCGTGGAAAGCTCAAATCGGCGTGGAACGAGTGTACGGTTAATCACGGTGAACTCGAGCTGGGCGTGGGAGCGTTTCTTGCCCTGTTTGATCTCGAAAGCGACCGGGGCGAAATGTGAAGCACCCAGGTTGTCATACCTGCTAAGCCGACGTGCGGTAATTGTTGCAAATGGGCCAGTGCCATCCACGATTGTCAGCGTCGCGTCGCAGCCGCTGGCTCGGAGCGTGGCCTTCGATGCGAGGGTCCCGTCCGGGTTGTAAAGGCTTCCAGTACTGGGTTTGTGTTCCTCGTGAGGGGTGACCAGCTGGTAAGTGCCCGACGCGTCGTTGCCCTGGGGGAGCACATCCAGCAGCCATTTTGGGGGATGAGTCTGACGGTTTCTTCCTGGGGGCTGCAGCACGCCGTTACCCAGCGCAAAGTGATGGCCGAGGACAGGACCGGTGAAGGGGCTGAAACGTTCCTCTGGCACGGCGTCATCGAGTTGACCAAGCGTCGGTCGTTTGTGCGCCGGGCGAGTCCCCGTGAGCTGTGTAGGGTCCGGGTTCTGAGGTGTGGGCGCAACGGATACGGTCATTGAGTGCTGCGGCAAAGGCGTTCCTGCGACGGCAACCCCACTTTGTCCGGCCGCTTGAGCGACCGCAGCGGGTGTTGCTGGACCGAACATGCCGAGCCAAGCACTGAAAACGGCGGCACCAATAGCGCGCCCGACAGTGGCGAGCGGTGACCGCGGGTTGACTGAGACGCCAGTAGCAACCGAACGCGCAAGGGCAGAAGTGACCATGGCAAATGTCTCCCTAAAGACTGCCTGAATTCTCGCGAGTTATCGGAGAAGGTTGCGTGGTTTCAGGCATGCCTAACCTCGGACCCAGACCTGATTGGTGATGGTGACGGTTGGTAGGGCGGGTCTCGAGGGAGCCCGGGCAGCCCCGAGCGCCGGCTCAAATTCGCACCTCAGGAAGAAAAACGAGCCCCAAGCCGCGCGCGGAGAGGACTTTTCTGATCCTCCCGCAGAAAACCTCCAAGCCGGTCTTCGTTTGGTCGCGGAGCCCGGCGGCCTGGAGGTGCCATAGACCTGAGTAATGACGGGCGAAAGAGATCGGCGCCGGGGCATCGCGCAGACGGATGTCGGTGACGCCGATTTCGTCGTGCGCCCGTACCGTTGGTGCCGACCTGTTCGGCACGACCGTGGCTTGGCTGATCCCTCTCCTCGCGTGCGCAGACCTGCGGCTGGACCGATTTTCCGCGAATTCAGGCTGTTAGTGTTCTGGCATTTACTCCATTTTACTCATGTGTGAATTGGAGTAGAGTCCATTTTATGGACAGGTCGATTCAGCCCGTTTTGGAGCAGGTTCTGGCGTCGCAAAAGATGGTTTTTATCGCGGGGCCTCGGCAAGTTGGGAAAACAACCCTGGCGCTGTCGTTGTTGGGGCAGGGGGCAACCGAGTCCAACCCTGCGTATCTCAGCTGGGATGACCCCAGGGGTGCCGCGCGTCTCCGCCAAGCCCAGCTTCCCCCCAACGCACCACGGCTCGTGTTCGACGAAATCCACAAATACGCAAGGTGGAGAAACCTGCTCAAGGGGATTTTCGACACCGAAAAGTCCTTGCGGCAAATCATCGTCACCGGTTCGGCGCGCTTGGATTTCTATCGAAAAGGGGGCGACTCCTTGGTGGGGCGCTACCGCCTCTTCCGGCTGCACCCTTTTTCTCTACAAGAAATCGGTGGGAGCGCACGCTCAGATCTCGCTGCTCTGTTGCGCTTTGGGGGCTTTCCGGAACCCTTTCTTCGGGCGAACGAGACAGAACATCGCATCTGGCAACGAGACCGACTTTCCCGTGTTGTTCGCGAGGATCTGCGCGACCTCGAACGTGTGCGCGAAATCAGTCTTGTCGAGCAGCTTGTCGATCTCTTGCCAGCTCGGGTGGGATCCCCCCTCTCCATCGCGAATCTTCGCGGGGACCTGGAGGTGGACCACAAGACAGTTCAGCGCTGGTTACAGATACTCGAGAACTTGTATGTGTGCTTCCGCATTCCGCCGTTTGGCGCGCCTCGAATTCGCGCGGTGAAGAAAGAGCAGAAGCTGTACCTCTGGGATTGGTCGCAAGTGGAAGACCCCGGCCCACGTTTCGAAAACCTGGTCGCCAGCCAACTGCTCAAGTACTGCCATTTCCTCGAGGACACGCAGGGCGTGCGAATGGAGCTCCGCTTCCTGCGAGACACGGACAAGCGCGAAGTCGACTTCGTCGTTCTCAAGGACCGAAAGCCCCAATTCGCAGTCGAGTGCAAGAGTGGAGACCGAGAGGTTGGCTCTGCTGTGAAGTACTTTGCCGCGCGGACCGGCATCCCACGGTTTTTTCAGGTGCACCAGGGCGTTCGACACTTTGCACAGGGCGCTGTCACGGTTGTGCCGTTTGCGCGCTTTTGCGCCGAGATGAAGATGCCGTAATGCGTAGAAACCTGGACCAGGGTCGCACAGGTCGATCACCACACGCGCATCGACACTGAAGCGACCGGTGTTTAGGGCATTGGCCGCAAGCAGGTGGAGATGCCTAGGATTCTCGTTCTCCGCGCAGCTTGACCTCCATATATATAGCATGCCATATATATGGCATGGCGCGTAAAACCACGCTGTACTTGGGGGACGACGAATCCACCCTCCTCAAGCAAGCGTCGGAGCAAGAAGGCTTATCCCAAGGCGTCATCATTACCCGGGCTCTTCGCAGTTACTTTCAATCGCGCTCGCGGAAAGCGCTGAGCGTTGGACTCGGACGAAGCGGGCGGCGCAATCTCAGCGAGCGTGCGGAGGCGTTGCTCAAAGGCCTTGGAGAGGACGGGTGATTGTTGTCGACACGAGCGGGCTCATTGCTCTGCTCGACGCCGACGACGCCCACCATGATGGCGTGCGCGAAGCTTTCGACGCTGCGGGAGACGCCTGGGTTCTACCGTGGGCGATCCTTCCGGAGGTGGACTACCTCGCGACCAAATACCTTGGACCCAAAGTCGCCCTCGCGTTCTTGCGTGACGTTGTGCGCGGCGTTTTTCGCGTGACCGGTTACGACGCCGACGACATGAAGCGCTCCGTCGGCCTTCAGCAAAAGTATGCGAGCCTGGAGCTCGGCCTTGTTGATTCGGTTGTCATGGCCCAGGCGATGCGCTTCAAGGCAAAGGCAATCGTCACGCTGGATAGAAGGCATTTTCGCGCCGTATCGTTCGGTGGCAGTCCCCCACCGCGGCTGATTCCCTTGGACAGTCCCTAGCGCGAGAAACACGGCCCCCGGCGGCGGGGGGCCGGGGGTGCGCTTGATCGTCCATCCAGACGTCGACATTTGTTGGGCTGCTGCCGAGCGGCACGAGCCTACGCAACATGATCGACCAATCGACCAGACGCCTCGGCACTGCGGCAAGTGGTTTGGACGCCCATGTGAGCTTGGGCTTATCCGCGATGGCGAATCCCATTCCCATCAGCCCCAGAAACGCCCGTCTTGCGAGGATCTTCATCGCTCCCCCACGAGCCGGTACTCCGAGCAGCGGACGGTAACTGGGGAGTGAGCCGGACGACGTATTGCCACCGCTGCGAGGTGTCTGTGCGATGGCGCGAGTTGGACAAACTGCCAGCTTTCCGGGGTGTCGTCGGAGGGTTGCTCGAAGGAGATTCGCGGTGCGTGTGGCGGCGCGAGGCGGAATGCGAAACGGGTGAGCGGTAGGGATAGGCCAACGCCTCTCGCCTTGACGTAGGCCTCCTTGAGTGTCCAGTACTCAAAGAAGCGCCGGCGTTGGCGCGGGCCAGAGAGGCGGTTGAGATCGGCGACTTCCTCTGCCGTGAAGCACTGATCAACAACGTCAGTTGGGGCGCTTCGCTGGGCGTACTCTTCAACGTCCACACCCACGTCGATGTCCATCGCCACCGCACACAGCGCCATTCCGTCGGTGTGCGACAGATTGAATCGCAGTTTCGGCCCGGCCTGGCCCGGCACCTCAGGCCGGCCGTGCTCGCCTCGATGGAAGACCCAATCCTGGGCCCTCACGGGCCCATAGCGAGACAGCGTGAGCCGCAGCAGTGCATGAGACAGGAGGAACTCCCGGCGGTGTCGCTCTGCTCGGAAACCGCTGTGCCGCGCTCTTTCGTCCTCGTCGAGGAGCGTCCAGAGATACGTCAGGACATCAGGATGAATCGAGCGGTCTAGCCGAAGAAACCAGGCGTGCACCTCGCGCCCAGGCAAGGGAAGCGGTGGCGCAGGCATCATCGCTAACGAATACTACTCCTGCACGGGTCGTCGCCCACCGCAAAACATACGCACGGGATGAGGGCGTCGCATCGACGTGGGTTGTTCGCACCTTGTGCGCCCCCCCGAGACCGACATCGACGCACCCAAGCCTCGCGCGGGCCACCCAAAGCGCGTGCTGGTCAGTTCACTCGCAGAAGAAGACGTCGGAGCAGCCCTGTCGTACCTTGCTTCTGTGGTTGCTGGATTTGGCCAGAGATCCGCCGAAAGCCGGGCAGGCCATGGGATGGGCGCGAGAGAGACGTAGAGGCGGAACCGATGACCAGCGTTTGTGATCTCGTCGGGTTACTGAGAGAACGCGCGCAGACGAGCGGCGAGGAAAGGGCGTACGCCTTTCTGCCAGACGGAGAGCACTGCGGACAAGAGCTCACGTTTGCCGAAGTCGCAACCGCAGCGGCTGAAATCGCGGCGTCCCTGCAACAACGGGGAATGTCAGGAACATCCCTGATTTTGGCTTTTCCCCCGGGTCTCGATTTTGTCGTCGCGTTTTGGGGATGTCTGTTCGCGGGCGCGATCCCGATACCCGCACCTTGGGTCGAGGCCACAGGAAGGCGTCGTGCAGTGAACCGCCTGGCCTCCATCGTCGCTGATGCGAATCCGCGGCACGTTCTCAGCACGACGGCCGCGAGTGAACACCTGAGCGAGGCGCTGGTGTCCGAAGCTGGGCGAGCGGTGCCGTCGGTTCTCTGCCTGGAGGATCTTGCGACGGGCGAGCCGGATCTGTGGATCGCGCCGAGCGTTGACCCAGCCGCCGTCGCCTACCTTCAGTACACCTCAGGTTCCACCCACGATCCCAAGGGCGTGCGGGTGACGCACGGGAATGTGCTCGCGAACTGCGACTTCCTGGGTCGAGTGTGCGGGTTTTCCAAGAGGAGCACCCTGGTCAACTGGGTCCCCACCTTTCATGACCAAGGACTCATCTATGGCGTGATTGAGCCCGTTTTCGCGGGATTCACCGCCGTGCACATGCCGTCGGGGGCCTTCGTGGAAAAACCGGTCCGGTGGCTCCGGGCCATTTCACGATACCGCGCGACTCACGCTGGAGGTCCCAATTTCACATATGATCTCTGTGTTCGTCGAACGACTCCCACCGAATGTGAAGGGCTCGACCTTCGGGGTTGGACCAACGCCTACAATGCGGCTGAGCCAGTTCGGGCGAGCACCCTTGACCGATTTGGCCAGGCGTTTGGCCCCTTCGGCTTTAGCCCCGATGCGTTTCAGGCCTGTTACGGGCTGGCAGAAGCCACCCTGCGTGTCGCGGCGAGTCCCTTGGGTGCAAGACCGCGCGCCGTGGCTTTCGATGCCAGCGCGCTAGAGGCAGGACGGGCTGTGGCGCTCACGCCTGGCGGTGACGGCCAAAGACAAACGGTGTTGGTGGGGCATGGACCGACCGCCTACCCAGGTCGGAACATCCTGCTCGTCGACCCCTCGACTCGCGAGGTGCTCGGTGAAGGCCAAGTCGGCGAGGTGTGGGTGTGGGGCCCCGACGTTGCCCACGGCTACCTGAATCGTCCCGAAGAGACGCGCGACGTTTTCGCGTCACAAGCGCAGGGTGACGATCGCACTTACCTCGCGACTGGCGACCTGGGGTTCTCGTATCGCGGCGAGCTCTTTCTGGTTGGACGCTTGAAGGACGTCATCATCATCCGAGGGACGAACCACGCGGCATCTGACATCGAACGCTCGATTGAGGAAAATTCGCCGGGGGTGAGGCCCGGAGCCGTCGCAGCCCTCGGGTTACCCGGTGAGGAGGGTGAGCAGCTTGTGGTGGTCGCTGAGGTAGCACGGGGCTCGGTGGGCTCAGATTTTGGAGGCACGCTACGCGCTATCCAACAGGCCGTCGTTTCTCATCACGACATCAAAGCCGAAGCGATCGTGTTGACGATCCCAGGAGCGCTGCCCAAGACCTCCAGTGGGAAACTCCAGCGTAGCCTTGCCAAGATGATGTTCTCTCGCGGGCAGTTCGAGACAATCGCGAGTGCAATGTTCAGGGAGGAAGCGAGCCCGCCTTCCATGGTACCCGTTTCGGATCTCCAGGAATGGCTCGTGAAGCGGTTGGCGGCGCAAACGGGGCTCCCTCCCAGCCAAATCGATGTTCACCGCTCGTTCTCTGAGGTCGGGCTCGACTCGCTGGGCGCAGTTGAGCTCATGTCCGCGCTTGCCGGCCATCTGGGGCGGTCCCTTTCGGCGACATTGATTTGGGACTTCCCGACGCCGCGCGCATTGGTGGACCACCTTTCTGTGCCGCACCGCACGGGACCGCGGCACGTTGCGACCCAAATCAGGTCTCCCGCTGAGAGCTCGGCCTCCGTGGCCATCGTTGGGATGTCTTGCCGATTCCCCGGTGCGGAGAGTCTTGAGGCCTACTGGCGCCTCTTGGAGGGTGGGGTCGACGCCATCACCGAGGTTCCTCCGGAGAGGTGGAATGCCGATGCTTACTTCAGCGCTCAGCCGGCACCTGGCAAGACCAACAGTCGCTGGGGGGGGTTCCTTCATGGCGTCGACTTGTTTGACCGCGAGTTGTTTGGCATGTCGCCCGATGCGGCCGCCTATACCGACCCACAACATCGCCTCTTGCTGGAAGTCGCCTGCGAGGCCCTGGAGGACGCCAACCTCGCGTTCCACGGTCTCAAAGGAAGTCGCACCGGCGTCTTCGTGGGAATTACTCAGTTCGACTACGGGCGTTTGGTCCTCGCCCCGAACGCAGGTTCAAGCCCGTTCGCCGCACCCGGCACAAGCCACGCGCTCGCGGCCAATCGTCTCTCCTATTTTTTCGATCTTCACGGCCCCAGCTTGGCGATCGACACGGCGTGCTCGTCATCGCTGGTCGCGCTGAAGAGTGCGTGTGCTGCCATCCAATCAGGGGCGTCGGAGTTTGCGCTTGTCGGCGGTGTGAATCTTATTTTGACACCCGAGAAGACTGTCGCGCTGAGCCAGGGCACGTTCTTGTCGCCTGACGGTCGCTGCAAGTCTTTTGATGCGAGCGCCAACGGGTACGTGCGCGGCGAGGGCGTCGGCGTGGTCGTGTTGAAATCGCTTGAACGCGCGCAGAACGATGGCGACCGGATCTACGCAGTGATTTTGGGGGTCGCTGTGAATCAAGATGGTCGGACGAACGGCCTGACCGCCCCCAATGGTCTTGCTCAGCAGCGCGTGATTCGAGAAGCCCTTGAGGCTGCGGGGGTTGCGCCGTCCGCTTTGGGCTACGTCGAGGCGCACGGGACGGGGACCTCTCTGGGAGATCCCATCGAGGCTCAGGCGCTCGGCACGGTACTTGGGGAGGGTCGTTCGTCTGAGCAGCCCTGTGCGGTGGGGTCGGTGAAGTCGAACATCGGGCACCTGGAAGCTGCCGCGGGCGTGGCGGGTCTCATCAAGGTGGCGTTGTGTGTGCATCGGCGAACGAAGGTTCCCAGCCTGCATTTCCAGACGCCGAATCCGCACATCCCGTTCGAGCGTCTCAAGCTGCGGGTTCAGCAGCGCGCTGAACCCTGGGAGGAACCCTGCATCGCGGGCGTGAGTTCATTCGGCTTTGGCGGGACCAACGCGCACGCGATCCTGCAAGGCGTTCCGTCGCTCGTGGAGGCGCCAGAGGAGGCCACGCCGGACCAGCAACCTCATTTACTGCTGCTGTCGGGCGCGAACACCCAAGCCACGAAGGAACTGGCGCAAAGGTACCTGACACATCCCGCGCTGGAGATGCCGTTGAGCGATGTCTGCTACGTCGCTGCGGCGCGTCGTTCTCACCGCTCGTACCGCATGGCGGTGTCGGGGAGGACCTCCGCCGAGATACGAGCGTCTCTCCAGCGATGGGTCGACAGCGAGCCAACCCCAGGCGTCGTCACCGGCGACGCGCAAACCGGGTTTTCGCCGCGGTTTGGCTTTTTGTATTCAGGGCAGGCGTCGCAATACGTGGGAATGGGACGTGAGCTGTACACGACGCAGCCGGTCTTTCGCTCGGCGCTCGACCGATGCGCCGAGTTGCTGGAGGGCGTTCTTGAGAGGCCCTTGCTGGACGTCATGTTTGGTGTGGAGAGCAAAGGCCCCTCCCTCGATGACACCGCGTACACCCAGCCCGCGCTGTTCGCGATGGGCTATGCGCTGAGCGAGATGTGGGGCGCCTTCGGGATTCGCCCCCATGCGGTCATGGGCCACAGCGTTGGAGAGCTGGTGGCGGCCTGCGTGGCTGGCCTATTCGATCTCGAGGGTGGCCTTCGGCTGATCGCGGCGCGTGGCCGCTTGATGCAGTCTTTAGAACAAGGAGGCCGGATGCTCGCTGTGCGCGCTTCCGCCGAACGCCTGGCCGCTTGGCCGAAGCGCTTTCCCAGCGAGTTGTCCGTCGCCGCCTTCAACGGGCCGCGCAGCGTTGTCCTTTCAGGGGTGGGGGCCCGCCTTGAAGAGGCAAGAATCGCATTGGAAGCCGAAGGGCTCGAGTGCAAGTACCTGAGCGTTCCCCTCGGGGCGCACTCTCCGCTGATGGATCCGATCCTGGATGCCTTCGAAGCAGACGCCGCCAAAGTCACGTACGGCACCCCTCACGCGATGATCGTCTCGAACCTCACCGGTCGAGTCGCCACGACCGAGGAGCTCTCGTCCGCCCGGTACTGGCGACGACACCTTCGGGAGCCGGTGCGGTTCAGCGAGGGGCTAAGGGCGCTGCTCGGCACCGGTTGCAACGTTCTCATCGAGATGGGGCCACACCCCACGCTTCTCGGAATCGCGCAGGCGGAAGGGCCAATTCCGGAGGTGTCTTGCCTCGCTTCCCTGCGGCGGGGAAGGCCGGACTGGGAGCAGCTGCTCGAGAGCGTGGGCACCCTATTTGTTCGGGGTGGGTCGCTTGATTGGGAGAAGTTCTACCCCAGTCATCGGCGGAAGCGCGTGGATCTCCCGCTGACGCCCTTTCGCCGGTCGCGGTGTTGGATTCCCGAGGTGGTGCCGGACCAGTCGGTGCCCGCTGAGGTTGGAACGTGGGCGAGTTGGTTGTGGCAGATGAAATGGAGCGAACGGCTGGCCCTTCCAGCGGGGACCCGCCCCAGCAAGGGGCGATGGCTGATCGTTTCATCCGCCGAAAGAAGCCGGGTCATCGGCGATGAGCTTCGCCGCATGGGTGGGACGTGTGTCTACGCGCGCCTGGGGTCGATCGCCAGGAAGGTGGATGGTGAACATTACGAATTGGACTTCCGCGATCGGGAGGCTTTTTTCGCCCTGCTGGGTGGCGCGCTGTCGAAAGAAAAATTCGAGGGGGTGATTCATTTCTCCGAGGAAGCAGAACCGCCTTCAGCCGGCAACGCGCGTTCGACCTCCCTTGAGCTCGAGCCGCTCAGGTACGCCACGGACAGCGCGCTGTACCTGGCGCAAGCCCTGCTGGCTTCGCCGTGGATTCCGCGCCCGCGTCTGTGGGTCATGACTTGCGGCGCGCAGGCGGTCGCCGGTAGCACGGTTCGTTTGAGCCAGGCACCGACGTGGGGTTTGGCCCGCGTCATTGCGCGAGAACACCCCGAGCTTCGATGTGTGGCCATCGACCTCGACCCTCGGGATTTCGCGCGTGGTGTCGCAGCGGCCATCGCTGAACTCACCGCGGATGGGTCTACGGCCGTTGAGGACCAGAGGGCGTTCCGACAGGGCCGGTGGTACGTGCCGCGGATTCTGCCACTGGCGCTCAGTCGGCACGCCGAAGCGTCCGTGCCTGTGGTTCACCCGGACGCGACCTATTTGGTGACGGGGGGCACTGGCGCCCTGGGCCGGGTGGTCGTGCAATCCTTCATCGAGCTCGGCGCGCGCTCATTGGCGCTCATGGCACGGAAGGATTGGGGCCCAGAGGGCGCCCAATGGCAGCGTGATCTTGAAGCCGCGGGGGTCACCCTCGAGCTTCTCCAAGGGGATGTCTCCATCGAGGAAGATGTTGCCCGCGCGCTCGCCCAAGTGAGGTGCTGGGAGCGCCCCCTGAAAGGTGTCGTGCATTGCGCAGGCGTGCTCGCCGACCGTGAACTCCAGGCGCAGGCGGCCGAGACCTGGGACCCAGTCTGGGCGCCCAAGGTCTTGGGGGCCGGGCACCTGCACACCCACACGTTGGGTGACCCGCTCGATCTGTTCGTCTTGTTTTCATCCGTCAGCTCAGTCGTTGGAACGCCCGGGCAGGCGAACTATGCCGCTGCAAGCGCGTTTTTGGATGGTTTGGCTCATTTTCGTCAATCGAAGTCGTTGCCAGCGTTAAGCATCAACTGGGGTGCGTGGGCGGAGGGAGGGCTTGGGGCGTCACGTGTCATGGCCGAGGGCCGGCGTGGCATCGGTCTTCGGGAAGGTGGGGAGATTTTCAAGGCATTGCTCGGGGCAGGGTCCGCTCAACCAGAGGTCATCGTATCGACCGACTGGTCGGCGTACTTTCGCGCCGGTGGTCATGCGCCAGCGGCGTTTTCGCACGTCCTGAGCAGAGCCACGGCCACCGGGGTTGAAGGTTCATCCTTCGACGCGAAGGGCGTCTCGCTGGGCTCTTTGGAGGAGGTGGAGGCGAAGTTGCTGGAGATCTGGCGTCGCGTTCTTGGCCAGCCTGACATCGATATTGACGCGGACTTCCATCGGCTGGGCGGGGATTCCCTGACCGCCATCGAGGTGGCGTCCGCGGCCATCCGGTCCGGCGTGCCAATCACCGCGGGGATGATTGCTGACCAACCGACGATTCGTGCGCTTTCCCGATACGTGGTTGCGGAAAAGACGAGCGCGCCCGTCAGCGCGCCCGGCAGATCGGTGAGCGGGTATGCCCCCCTCCTTCCGCTGCAGCACGCCGCTCTCGGCTTCGCCTACGATGTCGTTCTTCCTCCGCGGGTCTATGAGGTGCCGCATTCGGTTGAAGCCGAGAGCGTCGAGGAAGTTGCTCAGGAACTCTGGCGCCACCACGACGCCCTTCGGAGCAGGTTCATCCGGACCGCCTGGGGGGGATGGCGGCTTTTCATCGAGCCTGTGAATGACGCCGAGCAAATTCTCCACGTGATGGACATCTCCCAACTGCCAGCCGAACAGCACGAACTTGCGGCAATGGAGCAAATGGGCCGCCTCATCCAAGCGATGAGGCCGGACGAAGGAACCGTCGCGCGGATCGCCTATTTTGATCGGGGTCCGGAGCGTTCGCGGTGGATTATTCTAGCGGTGCATCGCCTCGTGAGTGATCAGATGTCTCAAGTCATTCTTAGCCAAGATCTCGTGATGGCTCTCGACCAGGTGATTCGCGACCGACCGATTGCGCTGCCCCACAAGACGACCGACATTCAGACGTGGGGTGAAACACTCCAGAAACTGGCCGAGGGCGCATTTGACGACGAAGTGACCTTTCTTCACGAAACGGAAGTCCCAATTGCACCGCTTTTGACCACTCTCGGTGTGGGTCAACGCACCCAGGTGGGTGACTGTGCGCTCAACGAGAGCGAGACTCACAGCCTTCGTGCGAGAGCTGGCGAAAAATGGGGATCGCAGCTTGGGGAGGTCCTCGCCGCCGCTGTGGGATTGGCGTTGTCCCGCTGGGTGGGTCTCGGGCGGGTAGGGTTTCTGTGGACAAGTCGTGGAAGAGATCATGCCCCAAGTGGAATCGACCTGAGCCGAACTGTTGGGGGACTTTGGTGTATGTGCCCGCATGTCCTCGATTTAGACCTGGACGCGGGGCCGGCAGACGCGCTCCGAGCAGTCCAGGACTCCCATCAACGGACGCCACATGGTGGACTTGGTTTCAGCACTCACTACTACGCCGGACGAACGCCAGGCCTTTCCACCAAGCTTCGGGAACATGGGGTCACGAAAGTCATCGTCAATTTCCTGGGAGACTTGGACCGTCTTGAAGAGGTTGTGCAGTCAGATGCTGCGAGGCGAATCACGTTCGGCGCCGCCTCGAGCGAGCTCAGTCCAGGGAACGAGCCCGATCGGCCGCTGGGTTTCCCTGTGCAATTGACGCTGTCCATTGCCGGTGGCTGCCTGCGAGGGAAGGTGAGGCACTTTGGGCGCGACCCACGGGCCGTCGAACAGCTGTCGACGCTACTTCTGTCTGCCGCGCGCGAGTTTATTCGCCCCGCCAAGTGAGCCGTGGTCGATTTCTCAGCTTACCCGTCCACAGGGAGAGTGGATGATGGGCAGGACGCGTCGAAACCCATTCTTGAGGGAGCGTTGCGTGAGTGAAGTGCCAAAACCTGTTGTGATCACGCTTGGGGTCGCGCTGGGCGACCTCACACCGGAAGATGTTTCGCACTTTCGGGTTTGCCCTGCTTCAAACGAGGACGATCTTTTTCAACGACTGGAAAACGAAGCGGTCGTGGCGATCGTTCTGGGAGAACCCTGTGCGGGGCCGGCAGCGGTGGGGCTGCTCGAGCGCATTCGTGCTCGCCGCGCGGAGCGCGAGCCTGCCAGTATCGTTCTTGCCGGTGGGCCACAACTGAGCATCTTTCAAGAACTGGTCGACGACGACCGCATCTTCTTCTTGAGCCAAGCCCCTTTGTCCAAAGCGGATAACCTGCTTGTCGTGCGAGGGGCGATCGCCCGGCAAAGAGAGGCGCTTGCCCCCGCCGCGCCCGTGACCGCAAGCGATGAGAGCCAGGTCGCCAAGCTGCGGCGCATTCTCGAGTTCACCGACCGGGTGATGCTGCAGCAATCGCCAAAAGCCGTGTGTGGCTTGGCCGCCCAGATGATGCCGCGGCTGCTCCAGGCCGCCCGCGCCTATTGCCTCGTCTACGACGCGTCGCACCAAACGCTTTGGACGAAGGAGGCGTCTAGCGACGATCGACGGAGCCAGAGCGCGGCCGTGGGCCTTGCCAGCTTCGTGGTGCGAACCGGCGCGTCGGTCAGTGTCAAGATCGCGGGGGAGGATCCGCGTTACGACCGAGAGGCAGATGACCCGAACGGGGTAGGGAACGAGAGCCTTCTCCTCCAGCCCGTTTTCTCGTCCGAGGGGTCGGTGATCGCTGTTCTCATTCTGGTCCGGCTGAACGAACGAGCTGCTTTCACCTCCGAAGACGGCGAAGCGCTTCGCAGGGTCGCCGAGCACCTGGAACCTGCGTTGTCGCACGTGTTGCTCAAAGCAAGCCTCGATGAGGCGTCTCGACTTCGAGCGGGAGTCGTGTTGCCGGGCGGCGCCAGGTACCGTGAGGAGGCGCGCGAGTACCACGCCTCTGGGCAGAGCGTCCCGGGCGCGGTCCTGCGAACCTCGGAGCGATGGTTCCGCTGGACGGCATGGCTGGTTCTCGCGGTTGCGCTCTCAACGCTCACTTTCGGGGGCCTTGTCCACGTGGACAGCTACGTGACCGGACCTGCGCTTGTTCGTTTGGATGCCTGTGGAGGCCGCGGTCGCGTCATTGCGCTTCTCCCTGGCCGCGCGCGGCCGCTGCTGGAACCGGGCTTGATGCTCCGTTTCGAGCTCGAGGGTTACGGGGTGCTAAAAACGGGCCCCGTCGACACTGTGTATGAGGGGTTGGTCTCGCGAGAACGCCTGCCCGAGGTGATGGGCAGCACGATGCCCGATGAATCACGCATCGGTATGGGTCCGTGGACCGTGGTCACCGCACCACTGGGTGCTCCTGGATTTCGCCATGGCCCCCGCAATCTCGAAGTCGTTGACGGCATGAACGGGAATGTGCAGGTTCGAGTAGGCACAGAGACTCTGCTGCAATCGATGCTGCCTCGCCTGTCCTCTTGGCTTGAGCGTGGCCATGGATGAGTCGGCGACGACCTCTGGGAAGGCGGCACCCACGGGTGCCGCGCGGTGGCGTGGACGCAAGGCGCGAATTCCCTTCGTCCCGCAGTTAACCGGCACCGAGTGCGGACAAGCCGCATTGGCGATGGTACTGGGATTTCACGGCAAACACGTCAGCCTGGACGACGTGAGGGCCGTGATGTCCGATGGGCGAGATGGCTCTGATGTCGTGACGTTGCTGCGGGCCGGCACGCACTTTGGGCTCACAGGTCGGGCGGTGCTCGTCGAGATGGAGGGACTCGAATTTATCGAGCGCGGAAGCATTCTCTTTTGGCAATTTCGCCATTTCGTTGTGTTCGACGGGGTAGCCGCAAACGGTGTCAGTATCGTCGATCCCGCGCGAGGGCATCAGCGGCTTGCACTCGGTGACTTCGGCCGATCATTCACGGGTCTCGCGTTGATGTTTACGCGTACCGCCGAGTTCGTGCCCCAGGCGCCTGGGTCGACGCGCTTGTTCCGCTACCTCCCGATGGTGCTCGCCGAACGAAGGGTGTTGGGGCACGTCGTCCTTGTGTCAATATTGCTGCAGCTCTTGGCTCTTACTCTTCCGTTCTTTACGGGGGCCATTGTCGACAGGGTGATACCTCGCGCCGACTCGGGGCTGCTCACTGTTTTGGGCATGGGCATGGCGATGTTCGTCGCGTTTGGTGCCCTCGCGACCTTCCTTCGCGGCCAGTTGCTCTTGACGCTACAGACCAAGCTTGATGTCCGCTTGACCTCGCGATTCCTGACGCACTTGCTCAGCCTTCCCTACGCATACTTTCAACAGCGCGCTTCAGGCGATCTGATGATGCGGCTGAGCAGCAACGCCACCGTTCGCGAAACCTTGACGACTGGCGCGCTGTCGACGCTGCTGGATGGCTCGCTGGTGTTCGTCTACCTCTTGCTCATTGTGGGAACGGCCCCGCGCCTTGGCCTTCTGGTGCTCGGACTGGGTGCGATTCGAGTCCTGGTCTTCGTCGCGATCAAGCAGCGCCAAGCTTCCTTGGTCACGCGCAGTCTAGAAGCTGGGGCAAAAGTCCATTCGTATCAGGTCGAATTGCTCAATGGAATCGAGTCCATCAAGTCGATGGGTGTCGGCGATCGCGCCGCGCAGCGGTGGCAAAATTTGTTCATTGATTCGACCAATGCCGCGCTGGCGCGTGGGCGGTTGAACACCGTGTTCAATTCGGTGATGGGACTATTGACGCAGGCGTCTCCACTCATCGTTCTTGCCGCGGGCGCGCACCTGGTGGTGAAGGGTGAGCTGACTTTGGGGACGATGTTGGCGCTGGGCGCGTTGTCTGCGGGTTTCTTGGGTCCATTGACCAAGCTTGTCGACACGACGTCGCAGTTGCAGTTGCTTGGGGGATATCTCACTCGGATCAACGACGTTCTTGACGCGGCGCCCGAGCAGGATCGCCTCAAAGTGAAACTGGCGCCTCCGGTGTCGGGTGCCATCGAGCTTGAGGACGTCTCGTTTCGCTACGCGCAAACGGGCCCGTTGGTGGTCGACAGCGTCTCGCTGTCGATCGCCGCGGGGCAGACGGTCGCGATCGTCGGCGAGTCCGGTTCAGGCAAATCGACGCTCGCACGACTGCTCATTGGCCTTCATTCGCCCACAAAAGGGCGGGTTCGCTACGATGCCCATGACCTCACTCAACTCGAGATGAACTCGCTGCGTTCTCAGTTGGGCGTGGTGACACAAACGGCTCACATCTTCGCGGGCTCGGTCCGTGAGAACATCGCTCTGTTGAATCCAGACGCTCCCTTAGAGGCGGTCAAGCTGGCCGCTCGCTCTGCCTGCATCGACGGTGAAATTCAGGCGATGCCCATGGCGTACGACACGGTGCTGTCTGAAGGCGGATCCTCACTGTCCGGTGGGCAGCGACAGCGCATTGCGTTGGCGCGCGCACTGCTTCATCAACCTGCGGTCTTAATCTTGGACGAGGCAACGAGCGCTCTGGATGCCATCACCGAGCGACGCATTCAGGACAAGCTCGATGCGGTGCACTGTACTCGCGTGACCATCGCGCATCGACTGTCCACCATCGCTCGTGCCGATCTGATCGCTGTCATGGAGAAGGGAAAAATCGTGGAACGCGGTACCCACGCGGAGCTCCTCTCCCGCCGTGGGGTGTATGCGCGCTTGATTGCAGCGCAGCGTGATCAGGAGGCCCAATGAGAAAGACGAACACAGTGCCGGCCTCGAGCGCAGCGCCACCGGCCTGCGCTGAGTTTTTCGTCTTCAGGACACCACTCCTGCCACTCGCGGAACTCGTTGAACTCGGTCATGACATGCGCGCGCCGACCGCGCACGCGGACGCACTGGCCGGCGCGCTGGAGCACGATGCCGAAGTCGTTCGCCACCGCCTGCGACAAGCGTTCGACCGGGCTGAGCTTCGAGAAGCGCTCATGGTGGCCTCGCCCTCGCTTCAGGGAAGCTTCGGCGAGTGGTTAAGGGCGCCCAAGAGCGAGCGCGGCCAAAAGGTCGAACGGTCTCTCATCCGGTATTTCAGCCGCATGACCTTCCGTGCGACACCGTTTGGCTTGTTCGCGGGTGGCTCGGTTGGAGCCGTGGGCGAACGCACCCGTCTCGTTGTCGGCGAGCGTGGTTCATACCGTCATCATGCTCGGTTGGACATGCACTACCTCGCCATTCTGGCCGAGGCGCTGGCCCGCGACCCATCGATCGCGCCCAGTTTGACCTACTCGGTCAATTCCAGTCTTTACCGCGTTGGAAAGGCTGTCAGGTTCGCCGAGGCGCGTTCAAGCACGGGCGGCGTCTCCTATCGGCTCGTGGGGGCTGAGCATTCGGACTACCTCGAGCGGGTGCTGTCACGCGCTCAGCACGGGGCCAAACTGGAAGAAATCATCGACGTTCTCACGATGGATCCAGAGATTGAGCGCGCGGAGGCGACCGAGTTCCTGGCGGAACTTGTTCGCAGTCAGGTGCTGGTCCCCGAACTCCAACCGGGGGTGACGGGTGGCGCCCCCTTGCAGGCATTGACTGCTGCCCTCGCGGCGGACACCTCGAGTCAACCTGTGGCACGCGTGCTCGCTGGGGTGGCCGACCAACTTGAGGCGATCAATCGCGCACCGCTGGGCCTCTCACCACGGCTCTACGACGACGTGGCGAGCGCGCTCGAATCACTGTCTGCGCCGATCGATCGGGCAAAACTGATTCAGGTCGACATGACCAAGCCTGCGCCAAGGGCCGAGTTGGGGGCAAAGCTTGTTGCAGAGATCAACACGGGCGTCGGGATTCTCCTTTCTCTTGAGCGACCTCGGGGCGCAGGGGGCCTTTCGCGCTTCAAAGAGGCGTTTGAGCGCCGCTATGAGCGGCAAGAAGTTCCTCTCGTGGAAGCTCTCGATGGAGAACTCGGTATTGGCTTTGAGCGCGCGTCCGAGGCTTCCTCCCCCCCGCAGGGAGGGGCTTTGCCCAAGTCCCCGTCGGCGCAAACCGCCGGCTCGTGGGGCCACCGGGAAGCGCATCTGCTCACTTTGCTGCAACGCTTGCCGGCGGACGGTTCGGTTCCGCTAGAGCTGAGTGCCCAAGACCTCGTGAGCCTTGCGAGAGACCGGGCGCCCAGGCCTCTTCCCAACGCCTACGCCGTGTCGGCGACGGTCGACGCGGCGTCCGAAACTGGGCTAGAGAGCGGTGACTATACTGTGCATATTCGGTCGGCGTATGGCCCCTCGGGTGCATTGATGCTGGGCCGATTCTGCCACACCGATTCTGCGCTGGAGGCCTATGTCCGAGCGCACCTCAAGCATGAGGAAGCGCATGAGCCAGGAGCGATCGTCGCGGAGATCGTCCATCTGCCCGAAGGACGGCTCGGGAACGTTCTTCATCGGCCGGTGTTGCGTGAATATGAGATTCCCTACTTGGGTCGATCGGGTGCGCCTGTAGATCATCAGATCCCTGTCACGGATCTCTTGGTGTCCGTGCGGTTCGGACGTGTGGTGTTGCGGTCCAGAAGTCTCGATCGCGAGGTTGTGCCGCGCCTCACCACCGCGCACAACTTTTCATCGGGCCTGCCCCTCTATCGATTTCTGTGTGCCCTTCAGAATCAGGACAACAGCGTGGGTGCCAGGTGGGATTGGGGGGTGCTCGGGAACTTGCCGTTCTTGCCGCGCGTCACCCACGGGCGGTTCGTTTTTTCCCTCGCCCAATGGCGGATCGCCGCCGCCGAGATCAAGTCACTGCACGGCGCTACGGTTGAACAAAACTATGCAGCCGTTCAGCAGCTGAGGGTACGCAGACACCTTCCGAGGTGGTTCGGCCTGGTCGAGTCGGACAACGTGCTGCTCATCGACTCTCACAACCCCTTGAGCGTGCAGAGTTTCGTGGAGCTCACGCATCGGGGTGGTTCAGTGCAGCTTCAGGAGCTTTTTCCTGCGCCTGACCGCCTGCTGGCTGAAGGCCCGGAGGGCCGCTTCACCCACGAACTGGTCCTCCCTCTAAATAAACCGCTGTCGCCCGTGCGTCGGGTGGACGGTCGGAATTTTCGAGCCCCCCAAACTTCTCCGTTGGTGCAAAGGAGCCTGCCGCCCGGCTCTGAGTGTCTGTACCTCAAGCTTTACACCGGTGCGGCCACGGCCGATCAACTGCTTCAGGAGCGCGTCGCGGTTTTCGTCGAGCAGGCGCTCCAATCAGGTCTCGCAGAACGTTGGTTCTTCATCCGGTACGGAGACCCGGACTGGCACCTCCGGGTGCGGCTCTTTGGCGACAAGAAACGGCTCTGGTCTGAGCTTTGGCCGCAGATCGAGGGGTTCTTCGATCCTCAGCGGACGGGCTCGAAGGTTTGGCGCGTCCAGCTCGACACGTACGAACGCGAGCTCGAGCGGTATGGCGGTCCACAGGGGATGGTGCTGTCCGAGAGGCTGTTTGATGCCGACAGCAAGGCTGCCTTGGCGATCGTTGCCGCCACAGGTGACGATGAAAGCCAAGAGCTCCGGTGGCGATTGACGCTGATGGGGATGGACCGGCTGCTCGACGACTTTGCCCTGGAGCAACCCGCCAAACGAGACATGATGCTGAGCTCACGGGATGCCTTCGCCCCGGAGTTGGAGGGCAACGCGAAACTCGAACGCACCTTGGGTCAGCGGTATCGGCAAGAGCGCAAGACCTTCGACGAAGCGTTCGCGGGCCCGCTCTCGGAAGACCATCCGTTGTCGTCTGGCGTGCAGATACTCGAGGAGCGCTCCAAAGCGGTGCGCCCAATCGCCTCTGCACTTTGGGAGTTGGAGAAGCAAGGCGGGTTGACATGCCAAGTTCAGGAGTTGCTGCGGGCGTACCTCCATCTTCAGATAAACCGGTACTTGCGGTCTACGCCGCGCGAGCAGGAGATGGCGATGTACGACATGCTTCGGCGACACTATGAATCGCTCATCGCTCGCGCGCGCAAACGAGGAAGGTTTCCATGATTGGTGACTCGCCTTCCTTTAAGGCGATGCGTTCCACCATGGTGCGCGTTGCGCGCGCGGACGCCAGCGTTTTGTTGCTGGGGGAAACAGGTACCGGAAAGGAAGTTGCCGCCCGGTTCATTCACTTGAATAGCAAGCGATCGAAAGCGCCCTTCATCGATGTGGATCTGGCGGCTCTTCCCGAGGCGCTGCTCGAATCCGAACTCTTTGGGCATGAGGCGGAGGCCTTCACGGGCGCCACCAAAATGCGCCGCGGTCGCATCGAGCTGGCGCATGAAGGAACACTTTTCATCGACGAGATCGGCAATTTGCCCATGGCCCTTCAGCCGAAGCTCTTGCGCGTTCTCCAAGAGAAGACCTATGAGCGGCTGGGGTCATCGGAGAAGAGAGTCTCGAAGTTCAGACTCATCGCGGCCACGAACCTGAATCTGGAAGAGGCCGTCGCCGCTGGCACGTTCCGCCAGGATCTGTTGTTTCGAATTAACACGGTGCAGTTCGAGATTCCTCCCCTGCGGCAGCGGTTGAACGACATTCTCGCGTTGGCGGAACACTTTCTTGAGGTGTATGCCAGGGAAGCCGGAATCACCGGGATTGAACTTCTTGAAGAAGCGAGACGAGCACTTCTGGCGCATCCCTGGCCTGGCAACGTCAGAGAACTCAAGCATCTGATGGAACGGACGGTTGCACTTTCTGAGAACGGAACGAAGTGGGGCGCAGAGATACTCAGTTCGCGCGAGCAGCGAAAGCCTTTCCAAATCGAGGTGGACGAGGGCCTCACCGAAGGTCGCGGCCTTGACGAGATTTTGCGAGGCATCGAGCGCAGGATTCTGTTGACCGTGTTACGCGAATGTCAGGGCAATCACAGCGCGGCTGCGCGCAAGCTCAAGCTTCCGCGCCAGACGCTTCAGAACCGGCTGAGTAAGTACGATTTGCTCTAGCAGGCTGCTCAAAAACTGCTGCGCGTCCCATCTGCGGCGTTGCGGGCCCCTCCTTTCGTCCTCACGTACAGAGAGCACGCTGCGGCGAAAGGGCCTCCCGCGCCTGGCATCTCGGCCTGCTCGCGACGTTTTTCAGCAGCCTGCTGGTGCCACGGCCTCAACGGGGTTCGCGAAAATCCACGCGGTGGGCGGTGTTTTCTCCCATCTTGATGCGAACGTTCAAAAAGCGTCGTTCGCCGTTGTCCAAGTGCAGCCGAAGGCGATGTTGCCCCACCGGAATCGGAACACTGAAGAGCGGCGTCCGCCCCAAGGCCTGCTTGCCCAGGCGAACCTCCGCTTCCGGAAAGGCGACCAACGTCAATGTTCCGAACGTTTGAAGCTTCTGCACGACGGCTCGCGGGGGTGGCGCCTCCCATCGCTCAGGCTCTGGCTTGGCCAAAGGCGGCGCGGCGCTTTGCGGAAGCACAGGAGCGGCGCCGGGTTCTGGGGCTTGGCGTTCCGGTGGTGTTTCGATGACCACCGGCGTGGCACTCCACGTGTGTCCTTTGCCCGTCGTCTGATTGGCAAAAACCTGTGTCCACAAGACGGCCGCAGTCATCAGCAAAACCACGCCGACAAACACCGCCAACACGACAGGCCACTTTCTCCTTGGCGTGTCCGCTGATTTTCGCGCTCCTGACACGGCGGGCAAACGGCCATCACCGGGAAACCGCCGCGCTTCACGAAGTGGTGCTGCCAACAAACGCTCCAACTCCGAACGGCGATCCGGAAACAAGCGTTGAACCCGCTGGGCACGGTCGTTGGCGCTTTCCAGCGCGACACCGCTGTTTTCCAAGTGGGTTGCCCATTCGCGTGCGCTGTTGAATTTTCGTCCTTGCTCGCGCGCCAACGCGCGCATCGTTGCCTCCGACAGCGCCAGCGGAACAGTCGGGGAGAGGGTGTGGGGCGAGGGCACTTGTGCATAGACCCGTGCCGAAGCCGATTCGCCAGGTTCGAGCGAATGAAACAGCGGTCTCCCGATGAGCAGTTCGTGCAAGACAACGCCGGCCCCGTACACGTCACTTTGCGGCAAAAGCCGCTCACGTTTCAGTTCTTCGGGTGAGGCGTAGTGAGCCTTGCTGCTGTCGGATTCTTTACCCAAGATGACGCGGGCTCTGGCCACCGCGCCCGACAGCAACAACGACACTTTTCCGTCAAAACCAACGACAATGGCGCCGGGGTGCACGTTGCCATGCACCATCGCCTCGTCACTGCTGCTCGTGTGCAGTGAATGCAGCGCCAGCGCCACCTCTCGCATCACCGAGGCCGAAAAAGCAAATGCGATGCGTTCTGCATCTTCTGCACTGGCGCCCAAGATTTCCGACAGCGTCGCCCCGGGAACAAACTCCGACGCCCAATAGGGCAACTCCCCGCCCCAACCCGCGTCCAAAATTCGCGCCAGCGCCGGGTGCGTGTAGCGCATCAATCGCTGTGCACGCGACACCAGGGTCTCGCCACTTCCTTCGACCCCCATCTCCAGAAGCCTTCGGACGACGACGAGGCCTTCCATTCCGCCCGGTGTCGGCCCAAAGGCCAGCGCAACCTCCTGGCCGTTTCGCAAAGCCAGACGCTGGACGGCCCGATAAGGGCCCATGTGCCAATCCAGTGATGCGGTTTCGTCCTTCAGCGTCACTCACTCACCTGTGGATGGCGTTGTGAAATGATTCATGACCTTGTGGCTTTGCCTCGAACAGAGCGCATCCGTGCCTTTTTGCGCTGGGGTCTCCAGAGTTTTTCCACAAGACGCCCCGGCATGATTCCCTTGGCGAACTGCGTGCTTGCGCGTTTTCCACAAACGTTGGTCACCGCTACGACTCTCTTCGACAAGAATACTCTTCTTTCAAACAGTAGGGATTGTCGGCAGCGACTGTTTGTGGATTGTTCGGAAACACTTGGTGCGTTGACTCGTCCAGAGTGGCGGGATAGGACCCAAAGCCCGTCATGGAACTGCGCATCGCCGTCGACGAACTCAAGAAAGCCCTCTATCGCGCGCAGGGCATCGTCGAGCGCAAGACGACGATGCCCATCCTCGCCAACGTGCTGCTTTCGGCCACTAAAACCGGCCTCACGCTGACAGCTTTCGATCTCGATATTGGTTTGGTGAGTGAACACAACGCCGAAGTGACAAAACCAGGCGCTGTCACCGTTCCGGCAAAATACCTTTTCGACATCGTTCAAAGTCTTTCGGACGCGCACCTCACCCTGCGGCGGTTGCCCAACCACCACATTGAAATCGAGAGTGGAAAGTCTCATTTCCGTTTGGTTGGACTCACGGCCGATGACTACCCAAAGCTTCCGCAAGCCGAGAGCGCCAGCTGGGTGCCTGTGTCGGGGCCGACACTGCTCGAGATGGTGAAGAAAACCCAATACGCCATCTCCACCGATGAAACGCGCTACATTCTAAACGGCGTATTTTTCGAGTCAGGCGCGGGTCAAAAGTCGCGCATGGTGGCCACCGACGGGCACAGGCTGTGTTTGGTCGAGCGTGACCTGCCTGGCGATTTCAAACTCAAATCCGGCGTCATTTTGCCGCGCAAAGGGCTTCTGGAATTGCGCCGGCTCATTGACGAGGCCCCCGAAGCCGCCTGTCAGTTGGGATTTGCCGAAGGCTCGGCCCTGTTTCGAAAGCCTGGCCTCACGATGGTGATGCGTCTCATTGATGGCCAGTTTCCCGAGTACCAAAGGGTCATTCCCAAAGAGGGCGAAAAGAAAGTGCAGTTACCGCGTTCACGGTTGCTCGACGCCCTTAAACGCGCGTCCTTGCTGTCCGCAGACAAGTCCAACGCCGTCAAAGTGACGTTGCTCGAGAACACGCTTCGCATCACGTCGCAGAATCCTGATTTGGGCGAGGCGAAGGAAGACATTGAGGTCAAGTACAAGGGCGGTGACCTCACCATCGGGTTTAACGCGCGCTACATCATCGACGTTTTAGGCGCCTTGGATACCGAGCAAGTCGTATTTGAATTGGGCGATGAACACAGCCCTGGCGTGTTGCACGCGCCAGACGACCGCAGCTACCTCGCTGTGGTCATGCCGATGCGCGTCTGACCCATGACCCTGCTCACGCTGCTGTGCGTCAGCCTGCTGTCGCAAACCGCTGCGGAGACAGAGGCCCAAGCAAAACTTTTGGTCGCCGACTTGGCAGCGCAAGGCGTGGCGGATGCCGAAGCCGCAGCGATGACGGATGCCGTCGTCACCACGCTTCAGGAACGCGGCATGTTTCGCGTGCTTTCCAGCAAAGATGTTCAAACCATTCTCGGGGCTGAACGCCGAAGGCAGTTGGGCGGTGGGTGTGCACCCGGGAAAGACTGCGCTGCAGATTTGGGCACAGCCCTGGGCGCTCGATTTGTCCTGACAGGTGCGCTGGCGCAGATTGGCGGCACATACCAACTCACGCTGCAAGTCGTCGACACCGTCCGCAGCGAAAGACTCGGCCAATCGAGTCGGTTGGCAAAAGAACTGACGACACTGCGCCTCTTGATGCCTTACGCAGTGGCCGAAGCGACCGGTTCTCCCCTGCCCCCGCCGCCCTCGCGTGTGTGGCAATACACTGCGATTTCAGCGGGGGCGGGCGCGGTCGTTGCCGGCGGGGTGCTGGGGATGCTGGCCCTCACGCGGCAGCGCGTCTTGAATGACGAGCTGTGTCCTTCGGGTGTTGTCAGTGGGGCGTGCAGTGGGGTGAATCTTCGCCCGCTCAGCTACTACCAAGGCGAGCAGTCGGGCATCGGCCGAGACAAAACCATTGCGTTGGCGATGATGGCTGCTGGCGCTGGGCTGGTCGCTGTCGGTCTCATTTTTATGCCCCCGCCCGAAGGTGGCCCGCGTGTTGCGCTGTCGGTGACGGGCCAAGGCGCTGCGGTGGCGGGCGAGTTCTGGTAGCGAGGCCAGGCCGTGCAGCTCTTGTCGCTTGGGGTTCGTGACTTTCGCAACTTAAGGCAAGTTCGATTTGAACCCTCCGCCCGCGCGAGTGTCATCGTGGGGCCCAACGGCCAGGGAAAGACGAATCTGCTCGAGGCACTCTATTTCTTGGCGACGCTCAAGGCCCTTCGTGCGCGCCGGCTCGCCGAGTTGGTTCGTCTGGGCGAGTCTGCCGCGCGTGTGGCAGCTCAGTTTTTGCTGGGTGGGGCCACGCGGGAAATCGCCGTCGACATTCAACCGCCCTCACGAAAAGCATCCGTCGACGGCAAGCGCGCGGCGACGCTCGAAGACTACTTTGGTGGCGTTTCCGTGGTGTCATTCACGCCAGATGATTTGGACATCGTCAAAGGCTCGCCGGAGCAGCGTCGGCACTTTTTGGACCGCGCTGTTTTCAACCGCTGGCCCGCGTTTCTGCACGAAGGCCGCACTTATGCGCGGGCGGTGAAAGCCCGAAACCGGTTGCTCAAAGAAAATGCGCCCAACGAATACGTTTCTGCCTACGACCAGGCGCTCGCTCAGGCGGGGGCTCGGGTCTGGGTCAGGCGGCGCGAGCTGCTTTCCGAAATGGCGGGACCGACCGCACAGCGCTTCTCGGATATCGGTCGTTGCAAGGACCCCGCCCGTTTCACTTACGCCGCGCCGGACTTGGGCGTGGAATTCGCGAACACAAACGAAAGCGGGCTGACTGAGGCGTTTATCCAAGTTTTGAAGACGCAGCTTCCACGAGACCGAGAGCGAGGCTTCACCTCACTTGGACCCCACAGCGACGACGTCGACATCCATTTGGGTGAACACCCGGCCCGTGCTTTCGCCAGCCAAGGTCAACAGCGCGCGTTGGTGTTGGCTTGGAAAATTGCTGAACTCAATCGACTAACGGAAGTCCTGGGACGGGTGCCGATGCTCTTGTTGGACGATGTTTCGAGCGAGCTCGACCCCGAACGCAACGCGTTCCTGATGGATTGCATTTCACAAACGGCGGGCCAAGTGGTGATGACCACCACCGATGCGAATCTGGTGCGTGCCGTGTCGGCGTCCGACACGCGATGGTTTCGAATGGCCCAGGGCGAGCTTTTGCCGTGGTCGGACCGGCCCGCCTCAGCGGCGTGAAGCGTCAACTCTTGCCGTGAGGGGCTACATCGAAACTGTCGGCGGCCCGAAGCGTTTCCAGCCACAGCACGCCGTCGTTCCAAGTCTGAAGAAGCTTTAACGGAAGCTCCCCGTGAGACCATGAACCCGTGGGCTCTTTGAGCAGCGCCCGTGCCGCCACAGGGTCGGCGAACGTCAGGCGTGCAGTGCAGTTCCTTTGGCGAATTTCCACGTGTGTTCGGATGGCGCCAAAATCAAACTCAGCAGCCCCTGAAGCGTTCCTCATTTCGCCGGTGATGTGGTCGATGACCTCCATCAGCCCCAGGCGCAGCTGCCCTGTCTCTGCATTCTCGGTAGTCGTGGGCACATACAAGACACGATGAGTGGTGTCGCCGCGCGACGCCCACGAAGGCAGCGCAACCCTACGCAGGTAGATGCGAGTTCGCCCGGCGACCTCTTGAAAAGCGATGTCTTGCTGCGCGAGTCGCAGTCGAACCCGGGGCGTTTGAGGTGAGTGGAGCGATAGGTAGCGGGCGCGGGCGGGGGTTTGGCGCAAGCGCACGCGCACATCGCCAAGGTCAGCGAAGTCATTCATACGCCGCAGCAGATCGGTATAGGCGTCCGTCGCCTCGCGAATCGGCAAGACAATGGTTTCTGTTTGGCGTCGGCCGAAGACTCTGTCTAGACCAAGCATTGCAGAAGGGATTATCGGCCCATCGTTGAGCTGAGTTTTGTCTCCGCCAACAAAGCCATATTCATATGCAATATCAGGATGTTAGCGGCCTGTTTGTCGCTTTACCCTCTGTGCGCGTCGTGGTAAACGCAAGCTGTTAATTTCTCAAGCTTTCGAGGCATTTAGCGCGCGAATGACTACCCCCGTGTCTTCCGAGCCCGCTTCGTCGAAACCCAGCGAATACGGCGCCGCATCCATCACTGTTTTGGAGGGTCTGGAAGCTGTCCGGAAGCGCCCGGGCATGTACGTGGGCGACACCAACGTCTACGGACTTCATCACCTCGTTTACGAAGTGGTCGACAACGCGGTGGACGAAGCGCTGGCGGGCGTTTGCACCGAAATCGATGTCGCGCTTCACGTGGATGGCTCGGTTTCGGTTGTGGATAACGGACGCGGTATTCCGGTGGGCCCGCATCCCACTGTCACCGGCATGGACACCGTCGACGTGGTGATGACCAAGCTGCACGCCGGCGGAAAGTTCGAAAACTCTGCCTACAAGGTGTCTGGCGGTTTGCACGGCGTCGGTGTGTCTTGCGTTAATGCGTTGGCGGAATGGCTCAAGCTGGAGATTCAACGCGACGGGCGCGTGTACCAACACAGCTATGCGCGCGGTGTGCCCCAGGGCCAAGTGACGCCAATTGGCGTGACGGAGAAGCGCGGCACCAAAGTTTGGTTCAAGCCGGACCCCACCATCTTCGAAGTGACCGAGTTTAGCTTCGACACGCTGTCGCAGCGTCTGCGCGAGCTGGCGTTTTTGAACGCTGGCCTGCGCATCCGCATTGTCGATGAGCGCAGCACCAAGTCTCACGAGTTTCATTTTCAAGGCGGCATCACGTCGTTCGTCGACTACATCAACAAGTCCAAAGACGCGGTGCACCCCACCATCTTCTTCAAGGCGCAAAAGGAAGACGTCTCGCTCGAAATCGCGCTGCAGTGGAACGACGGATACGACGAGCGCATTTACAGCTTTGCCAACAACATCAACACGCACGAAGGCGGCTCACACCTCTCCGGCTTCAAGTCAGCGCTGACCCGCACGGTGAACCACTACGCCGACAAAGCGCAGGTCTGGAAAGACTTGAAAGAAGCCCCCACGGGTGAAGACGCTCGCGAAGGTTTGTCTGCGGTCATTTCGGTGAAGCTGCCCAACCCGCAGTTCGAAGGCCAAACCAAGACGAAGCTGGGCAACAGCGAGCTCAAGGGCGTTGTCGAGCAGATGGTGAACGAGCAGCTTTCGACGTGGTTGGTCGAGAACCCCAATCCCGCGAAGAAAATCGCTGCCAAAGTGGGCGACGCCACGCGCGCGCGCATTGCTGCACGCAAAGCCCGCGAGACGGTTCGTCGCAAAGGCGCGCTCGATGGTGCCTCGTTGCCCGGCAAGTTGGCCGACTGTCAGTCGCGCGACCCCGCGGAGAGCGAGCTTTACATTGTCGAAGGTGACAGCGCCGGCGGCACGGCCAAGCAGGGGCGCGAGCGCAAGTTCCAAGCGATTTTGCCGTTGCGCGGAAAGATTCTAAACGTCGAAAAGGCACGCTTCGAGAAGATGCTCTCGAGCAACGAAATCATCACACTGATTACGGCGCTTGGAACTGGGATTGGTCGCGAAGACTACGAGCCACAAAAAGTCCGGTATCACCGCATTATTCTCATGAGCGTTGATGGCGATGAGCACGTTTTCGTGCGTGATGCCTCTGGCGTTCGGATGGTGACAGCGGGCGAGTTCATCGATGCCGTGCTGGGCCCACCCGCGGGCGATGACTACGCCTCGCTCGATGCGCAAAAGGCCGGCCCCCTGGGTGATGTGTTGTGCTTCGGGCTTTCCGACCACGAAGTGCGCTTCCGGCCCATTCGGCAGGTCATTCGCCATCGTGTGACGGAGCCTTTGTTTGAAATTCGCACGGCCTATGGACGCAATGTTCGCGTGACGGGAAGTCATTCGGTCTTCGTTCATGAAGACCACCAAGTCATCCTGAAGCGGGGGGATGAGCTGAGGCCGGGCGACCGCGTCGTCGCACCGCAGTCCATTCGTCTACCCACAGACGCCCCGCCCGTGATTGATGTGCTGCGCGTCCTGCACGCCAATGCAGAAGCCGCCGCTCAAGTCTGGCTCCGCGGCCCTGCTGTCGAAGCGTTTTTCAAAGAGCGTGTGCGCGAAGAATTCCGCGACCGTCCCGAGTTTGCTGAACCGCGGGTGTCTATCCCAGCAGCAGTGGGTGCGCGACTCGCAACGCAGCGACTGCGCCGCATGACGCTTTCGGAAGTCTGCGCTGCGGTGGGTGTTCAGCAGCCCGTCACCGTGTACGGCTGGGAAAAGGGCACCTATCGGCCGACCGTGACGCAGTTCAAAAAGTACCTCGCGGCGATACTGCCCGAAGAGGGCGACAAGATTTGGGAAGAAGTCGCGGTTGGCCCATCGCGTCTTGAGCGCGCCTGGGAAGGTGCCGAGTCGCCGTCCGGAAGAAACCGTATTCGCAGCGAAATTCGCCTGGCCGCGCTTGATGCAGCCGATGTGGCGTGGTTCTCGGAACGGGACGACTTTGTCCTCACACCCGAGAAAAACGCCGACAAAGGCGTTTCACGGTTCATTGCGGTCGATGCCGCGCTGATGAAGCTTTTGGGCTTTTACGTTGCGGAAGGCTCGTGCTCAGACCGAAATGGTGTCCGACTCAGCATTGGCAAAGGGAACGCGCGCTTTGCCGGCGAGATGTCCGACGCGATGACGCACGTCTTTGGATTGTCCCCAACCCTCTACGAAACCCCGGACCGCGCAGCAGAGGTGAAGCTCGTCAACAGGGTGGCGGCACTCGTCTGGCAGCACGCTTTTGGCTTCGTTGACGCCGAGTCGGTCACCAAACGAATCCCAGACCTGGTCTATCGCGTCTCTCCGGAGTTGCGGCTGGAATTTTTGCGCGGGTACTTGCTGGGTGATGGGACTGTCACGCAAGGGCGGATGACGTTCAGTACGTCGTCTCGGACTTTGGCGTGCGGTGTGTCTTACCTCTTGTCTTCCCTGGGCATCGTCGCATCGCTGAGCGAGCGGCCTCCGGACGGCGTCGTTCGCGAAATCCGCGGCGAGCCCTGCGTGACGCAGGCGACACACTGGAGCGTGAGTGTCATCGCGCGGGCGAGCCTTGCCAAACTTGAGCGTGTTTGGTCGGACCACTTGGGTGCCGCATCGGTGAGGGAAGTGCTGGACAGCAAGGCTCCCAGCATCAACGTCAAATGGAGCGCCATCGATGGTGACTTGATGGCGTTGCCTATCGAAGAGATTCGTCGCGTTCCGGCGAGTCGTGGATTCGTTTACGACTTTTCTGTCGAAACCGATGAGAATTTCATCGCGGGCATGGGCGGCATTTGCTGCCACAACACAGACGCCGACGTGGACGGAAGCCATATTCGAACGCTGCTGCTCACGTTCTTTTACCGGCAAATGCCAGAGCTCATCGCCAACGGCTATCTCTACATCGCGCAGCCGCCGCTCTATAAGATGACGCGCAACAAGAAGGACACGTACCTCAAAAACGAACGCGCGCTCGACGAGTACTTGCTGAAAATCTCGGGTGAGCGGGCGCGCATCGAAACCGAAGCTGGCGAACTTCACGGTGCGCCCCTGCGAGAACTTTTGGAGAAAGTCATCGCGTACGAAGAACGCCTTGCCAAAGTGGCGGTGAGGCGCGACGCGGCCGTTGTCGATGCGATTGTTCAGGCGGCCAACATTGAGGCGGAGACCCTTCTGACGCTGGAAGTCCTGAACGGCGAAATCGAAAAGGTTCAGCGATATTTGGAGCAACATTCGCCAGAGGTGCTGCAAAAACTGCAAGTGTTCCGCAAAGACGACCCGGAACATCACGCCAAGAAGTTGGTCATTCGGACACAAGTGAACGGACTGGCGCGCGAAACGGTGTTGGACCACGCCTTCTTGGTCAGCCCCGAATACGCCGAGCTTCGTTCGCTTCGTTCGCACTTCAAAGTGCTCGGCGATGCGCCGTACACCATCAAGTTTGAAAACGAGACGCTCGAGGTGGCGAGCGTCCAAGAAGTGTTGGCGGTGATTCGTCGCGACGCTTCAAAGGGCTTGTCGATTCAGCGCTACAAAGGCCTTGGAGAAATGAACGCCGTTCAATTGTGGGACACCACGATGAATCCGGCGACCCGTACGCTGCTCCAAGTGCGCGTGGAAGACGGCGTTGAATCCGATGAAATTTTTAGTCTGCTGATGGGCGAGGCGGTCGAGCCCCGGCGCGAGTTCATCGAGAAGCACGCACTCGACGTTCAGAATCTGGACGTTTAGCGCGTCCGTCGCTTCTGACCCACGGAGGCCCAGTGGTTAAAAAGCCACCCGCCGGAGCAGACGACGACGCCCGCCTTTTTCGCGACGCGATGCGTGACGTCAAGCCGCTGCCAGACGCTGACCGGAAAAGATTTGTGCCCGCCGCTCAAGCGCGCGTTGCTGCGCCGCCTGCGCCAAAGGGGCCTGACCGCTTTGGCGGGAACGATGATTCCAGTGACACCACGAGCGCCGGGGAATCCATCGACGTGAATGTCGCGAACATCCCCGCGGCAGAAATGAAGCGTCTTCGGCGCGGCGCCATCCCGATTGAAGCCGGCCTCGACTTGCATGGGTTGGTACGGGAGGAGGCTCACCGTGCACTCGCGACGTTTATTGAACGCGCTCGTGCAAGCGGGAAACGATGTGTCCTCGTCATCCACGGCAAGGGCATGCGCTCAGAGCGTGGAACAGCCGTCTTAAAGGCCAGCACCCGCACGTGGATGACCCAGGGGCCGCTGGCAGAATCGGTGCTGGCGTTGACTTCGGCGCGACCCCAGCACGGCGGCACGGGCGCGATATACGTTTTGCTGCGGCGGCGTTGAGGAGGGCGTGGCTACCCATCCCGAGATGTGGCGCAGAGCTACTTCTTTCGGGGGGGCAGCTCTGGCAGCTCAGCAGGAAGAATGAAGCCTTCTGGCGTACGATATGTCTTAGACCCATCGGGGGCGGTGTTCACTTCGCGCGGCTTCACGTCGATGGGTCGCACTTGGGGGGGCTTCACGTCGATGGGTCGAGATTCCTTCGGAAAACCCTGACCGGTGCCACCCGTCTCTATGGCCTTTTTCCAGAACTCCCTGGCAATTCCGAAAATGTTATCGCCCAAAGAGACGACGCGCGTGTTGGCACCATCCACGACTCGCCTTCGGCCCTCAGGTGTTAGAAAAATCGGCCGTGTTGAACCGGGGGGCGTGTAGGGTTCCGTGAAAGGTCCTGTCTTTGTGTCAGAAGCTTCTGCGAGCAGCCGACCGTCTGAATCCTCAACTCTGGCTGTTGCGCCACTAGGAATTACGGGTGACTTCACGCTGGTGAGGAATCCGGTGCTCATGCGAGTGCGACCTCCAAAAGGAATATGAGATATCTTCGACGAAGCGGCTTGCGAAGTTTCTCGTGATTTAAGAACTGATAGATATTCCAACGGGTTGAACAGATGGAGACCCTATGAAGGAGATGAAGCCCGACTTTCTCCGGGTCACTCTTGATCGCACGTCGCCGACGTTCGAAGCCGACCTCGCGGCTTTCGTGCGGCGGGCCAATACACAAAGCCTGCAGGCGGGTGGCGATACACCCCTGTGCGCGGTACGGGAAGAGGGCGATTTGCTTCATCTAGAAGCCATCCCGGCGTCATCAACGCCCGGGGGACAGCCTGCCGCAGAACAAGATATCGACGGGTACAAGAAGCCGAGCAAGGTTCCCGTAGACCTGAACGCGCCTACGAACGCCGAACAACCCCCGACGTCCACCACTTTGGCTGCGGACGTGAAAGCGCTCTTGAGAAAGTTCCGCGGGTAGCCAACACGTGCCCAGGGCGGGGCTAACGCTGAGAAATCGAGCGCAAAGCTCTCGGACGCCAAAAAACTCTACTTGGCGCCCGCCGTCGCGTCTTGAATCTCTTGCGCCGCCTTTTGAACCTCAGCCCCAGCAGCGGACAGGGCGGAAGCGGCCTGCGCCGCAGCGCGTTTCGCGAGTTCTTTTTGGGCTGCAACGCTCATGTTGGTGAGGCCCTGTTCGAAATCGCCGCCAACCATCTTGTCCATGTTCATGACGACTGAAAACGCTTTGCCCATGAAGTCATTCTCGCCGTCCAACGACCAGGTGACGCGCGTGCCATTTGCCTCGGGCTTGAACGTGAAGACGGTTTGGTTCGTCGCCGTCATCGGGGCGATGAATTCCAGTTTGATGTCGATGCGTTCGTTGGGCTGAGCGGCGAGAATCGTCATCTTGCCCTCACCCACGTCTTTGTTGCCGCGCCAGGCATAGCCTGCGCCGACGCCAGATTGAGGCCCCGAATAAGTGCGTGTTTGGTTCGGGTCGCGTTTGTCCCAAGGCGACCAGGCATCCCACTGACGAAAATCGTTCACGAGTCCGAAGACAACGTCCGGTGGTGCGGCGATGGTGGCCGCGCGTTCAATGTGAAAAGCCGCCGGGCGACTCGCGATGAACGCACCAAGGCCCACGATTGCCACTGCGACCGTCAGCAAGATTTTCTTCAACATGATGCCCCCTGGGGTTCAAAACCCGGCGCGCCCTAGCACGCAGGCTCGTCCTTAAGGCCCTTAGGGGCGGAACTCAACCGTTCAGGTGCCCTTCCGCCGCCCTTGCCGCGCTCCTGAGTTCTTGAAGATGAGCGTGGAACGGCGACAGCGCACCCGAATGGGATTGAGACGACCGGTCCAGCCACACGGTGAGGCCCTGCGCCACCTCGCTTGCCTGAACCACGGCGGCAAGCAGCGCGCTACGGGCTTCAGTGTTCTTGATGTTGGTGATTTCCCTGACCAGGGCGTTCACGTGGGTGGTTGCCCAGGGATTGAACGCCTGGGCGACAAGTCCCTGCCTGAGTGCGCTGACGCTGGGGAGGGATTCCCCGCCGTTCGAAGGCTCAAGCGCAATCGGTCGGGTGTGCGCCGCCACGTCGTCGCTGGGGAAACGAAGCAAGCTCGCCACAATATTCGCGTTGGTCAAACCCACTTGCTGCTGTTGGAGCAAATTCGCCAATTCGCCATGGCCTCTCTCTCGGAGTTGCTGCTCGGCAGTCGCTGCCACCAACAGGTGTTCTCGCGAGAGGGAATGAAACGCACCGAGCAAGACGTCTCGCCGGCCGGCGTCTTGGACTTCGCCCGCCACCCTCGCGACGAGCCCCACCAGATCGACTTCCCTGACGTGGACAAAAAGCTCCATCATCACCGTGTGAACGGCGGCGACCTGGTCCTCAAGTTCGAGGAAAGCGGCCACCCCACGTGGGTCTGCGTGTCGCCCATACGCTTGACGGAGTCGCCGCAAGGCGTCCGGTTCGGCCTCATGCAGAAGGGGTCGCTCCACAGGAGGCGATTCGTGAACTTGAGCACCAAGTCGCGCGGCGGCGATGGCATCGGCGGGCTGCTGAACTGAATTGGCGAAAAATTGGCGCGCCACCGTGAATGCACGACGAAAGGCGGCCGGAATGGCGCGGTCTGACATGCGAGGAACGGAGGGCATTGGCTAATCCAGGGCCCTGCCAAGCGCGCTTCTGGCGGTTTGCGCGGCGCGGTCAAATGCCAAGGCCTGCTGGTGGTACCAAATCACAAGCGGAAGGTCCCATCTGGACGAAGCCTCGTTGCGTGCTTTCGGCAACATCTGTTTCACGTTGCGGCTCGTCAGATCAATTGCATGTAAAAGGTTTGTCCTCTGCGCGTCCGTTAGGCGGTCGCTTCCGGGCGCAGTACCCCTGGCGAGTGCTTCTGGGTCCATGACGCGGTGGTCTTTGAAAACCGCCATGACCAGGGTTGCAACCATGGCGGCTTGGTCCTGAAGCGCGAAAAGCCCGTCGACGCCATTCCTTGCCGCGCTGGCCTCAAATGGCCCTAAGTCCTGAGAGAGTGGTCCCTTGCCGACCCCAGCACCACGAATTGCCGCAGCCGTAGCGTCGGGGCTCCTGGCGGCAAGAAAGCTGTCGCGGAGCCTGGCGAGCGCTCTGGCGAGCGGACGGCCGGCCGGACGAGAAGTGAGGGGGCTTGTCATATGCCCACATTATCGCCCGTTGCCCGAAAGAGGTTTCGGGGTGTCGACAGGGCGCCCAACCTCGCGTAAACGCTCGGCCGGCATTCTTAAGACTTTCCGAGGTCTTTGGGGCGTCGTCTAATGGCAGGACCTCAGACTTTGACTCTGAGTATCAAGGTTCGAATCCTTGCGCCCCAGTTCTTGCCCAAGCGATGAGCAGGTCATGTACCCCAAGGGGATGGCGTGAAAACGCTGCGTCTTTTGGCGATTGGCCATGTGACTGTTGCCGCGCTGCGCGAGTTCGAGGCGCCGCTCTTGGCGCATCTGGGCCTTCAAGTCACTTACGCAAAGGTCGTCTTGGGTGAGCCGACTTACGCCTTCAACAAGGACAGGGGACAGTTTCACAGCAACGCAATTCTCCGGCGGTTGGTCTCACATACGCAAAGCACTTCTGCCGTGTTGGGTGTGACCGATGTCGACTTGTTTGTTCCAGACGCCCCGTTTGTTTTAGGGGAGTCTGACCGCGAGCACGGCGTGGCGCTGCTTTCCACGTTTCGACTGCGCGATGCTGCAAGCCCCGAGGTTTATCGGCGCCGCCTGCACACCGAAGCCATGCATTTGGCGGCGCACTTGATAGGGCTTTCTCCCTGCGAAGATGCCCGCTGTGTGATGTTTTCCGCCAGCGCGGCCAGCGAAGTCGACCGCAAGCAGGTGACGCTGTGTCACGTGTGCCGAAACGAATTCGCGAAACTCAAGGCTCCGGTTTAGCGCGGTCCCTTGCCCCCTGGCCCACCCCACGACTTGGTTTGAACAAGAAACAAGTCGCTCAAGGCCTTGTCATTGCGTCGGCGACCACCTCGGCGATGTCGCGAATTTGAATGCCTTCACGTTGCGTGTCGTTCATCGCGTCACGCAACATGGTGGCGCAAAAAGGACATGCCACCGCGACCGTGCCGCTCGCCTGGCCAGTATAATCCCCCACTTTTCCTGGGCGGTCTTTGTCGACGGCCGAGGGGAATGGGACGGATGGGTCTGCAGCGTGCGCCAGCGTGAGCGCGGCTTCGTTGGCCCGGTTGTGGTTGATGCGTGTGCCGATTTTTTCTTCGAGCCACATGCGACCACCGCCTGCCCCGCAACAAAAACTCTGTCTCTTGCTGCGCTGCATTTCCACGACTTGAAGCCCGGGAACAGCGGCGAGTGCTTCGCGGGGCGCGTCGAAGACGCCGTTGTGTCTGCCCAAATAGCAAGGGTCGTGAAACGTGAGGCGCTGGGTGGAGGCCTGGGTCAGCTTCACGCGACCCTCGCGGATGAGGTCACGCAAAAGTTCTGTATGGGAGATGACTTTGTAGTTTCCCCCGAAGTCGGCGTACTCGTTTTTGAGCGTGTTGAAACAATGCGGGCATTGGGTGATGACGGCTTTGACCCCTAAGCCGTTCCAGGCTTCGACATTGGCTTTGGCCACCGTTTGAAAGAGGTATTCGTTCCCCAGCCGTCGCACGGTTTCGGCGTTGCACACCTCGGATTTGCCAAGCGTCGCAAACTTCACGCCGGCTTCGCGCATGATTTTCACCAGCGCACGACTGACTTTCTTTTGCCGGTCGTCGTAGCTGCCCGCGCAGCCCACGTAGAACAAGTACTCGTAGTCCCCGCCATCACCCCATTGCGGCAGGCTTAAGTCTTGCGCCCACTCGTCGCGTCGGTCCTGGCCAATGCCCCAGGGATTTCCTTGGCGCTCGATGCCCTCAAACACGCGTTGTGCCTCGGCAGGAAAATCCGCTTCCACCTGGACTTTATACCGGCGCATCTCGACGAGCCGCGGGACATTCTCAATGAAAACGGGACAGGCCTGCTCACACCAACCGCACGTCGTGCATGCCCACACCGTTTCGGGCTTTAGAATGTTGCCCACCACCGCCGGGACTTCAGCGGGCGCGCCCGAAGCCGTCGGGGTTCGTGTCGCGAGCTGGGGGTTGTCCCAAATCCAATGCTTGAGGTCTTGGTTCACCGCTTTGTGCGTCAGCGGCTTGCCGGTGATGTACGTGGGGCAATGCGTTTGGCAGCGACCGCATTCGGTGCAGGAGTAAAGGTCGAGGCCCTCTTTCCACGTGAGATCGTGAACCGTTTTCGCGCCGAACTCTTCCTTTTCCAGATTTGGGGTTGAAAGTTTTCCACTCGGTGAAAGTCGCGCCAGAAAGACGCTCGGCAGCCCCGTGATGACGTGAAAGTGTTTTCCCCAGGGGAGAAAATTGAGAAACGCCAAAATGATGGCGAGGTGAATCCAAAAGCAGACCTGGCCCAGCACGGCGACGAACGCCGGTGAAGCCGCGAAAAGCGGCGCAAGCAACGCAGCCACGGACGAAGTCACCGGCTCATAGGGCACAAACCCCCGGCGCTCTGCCAACAGGTGGCTGGCGCCAAAAATGAACTCCGTCACCATCAGGCCGCTGATGAAGCCCAATATTAGATATGCCTCCCACGACGGCGTGAGGCGCGCGGGCTTCACCCTCGCCCGCATCCAAACAAAGTACAGCGCGCCCAAGAGTGCGCCCGCCGCGGCAATGTCCTTGAGAAACAGGTAGCCGTAAAACAGCGCCGCGGGCAGGGGGTGGCTGTCCCAGAACGGATGGTGGCCGGTCCCCAAAAGGGCCAGCGCTTCTTGCGAGAATCCCATCACGAACAACATGACGGTTCGCGCGGTCAAAACAACGAAGGCCCCAAAGACAAAAAAGTGCATCACCCCCGCCGTGCGCTCTTCGGGGTCCAGCATTCGTTTTTGGCCCAAACCAAATGCCAAGAGGCGTCGGAATCTTTCGCCGATTTGGTCGAGACGGTTGTCGGGACGCATCGCTCGCAGCGCTGCAAAGCGCACGTGCATCGTGTGTCCAAAGAACGTCAGCGCAATGAGGAGCAAAAGCGCCGTGGCAATTGGATTCATGGGCGCAGGCTAACAGAACACGCGTGGTCTCTGGCGTTACGTTTCGTGCAGCAAGACTGGCGCAAACCCTGCCGCATCACATGAAGCCAAAACGTACCGGACGCCCCCGTGCTCACCGACAAAGCCGGCGGCAATCCCAGGGCCATGAAGGTGTCCGTACACGCAGACACCGGGTTGAAAGCGGCCTTCGATGATTTTTGAAAACGCCGTATCGCTCCCGTTGGCATAGCGCGGTGGAAAATGGACTGCGGCAATGCGAACGGCCGAAGCCCCCACCGACGTGGCCTGAGTGAGCGCGTCGTCGATGGACCGCTCGAGGCGTCGGCATTCGCGGTCGACGTATTCGGAGCTGGCAGTTTCATCGCCCATTTCGCCACCTGGCATCGAGGGTGCTTCGGGCACGGTCCACAAGCGCGAGCCCGCAATGACGTAAGGGCCGACAGTCACCGCCGAGCCATGAAGAAAGCCCACAATGCTGGCATAGGGCGCAAGCACGCGCCGCAGCTTCGATGCGCTGTCGCCCCACCAATAGTCGTGGTTTCCGCGAAGAAGCACCTTTTTGCCGGGGCGGGCCTCAATCCAGGCAAGGTCTTCCAACACTTCGGTGGGTCTTGTGGCCCACGAGATGTCGCCCGCGATGATGACGACATCTTCCGGCTTCACGCGCTCGTCCCAAGCCTTGGCCAGCGGTTTGGGGTGGCCCGTCCAACCGAAACGGTCCATGTCTTTGCCCCGCGTCGAAGGCAGGTGCGTGTCACCAATCGCGAACAACCGCATGGCGTCGTGTATACACGTCAAAGCATGCACGCGGCTTCTTTGCCTCGTTGGTTTCGGTGGCTGGCCTACGGGGCGCTCGCTTACAGCGTCGCAGTGATTCTGTTTGGGGCCTACGTTCGTGCGACCGGCTCCGGCGCAGGTTGCGGCGACCACTGGCCGACATGCCACGGCGAAGTGATTCCGCGTGCGCCGGCACTTCAAACACAGATTGAGTTCACCCATCGGGTGACGAGTGGCATCGCGCTTCCGTTCGTTCTCGTTGTCGCGGCGGCCGCCTCGCGCCTTCGGGCATCGCGCGTCGTGCGGGTGTCGGCGTTCGCCGGCGTGTTCTTCATGGTGCTCGAGGCCGCCATCGGCGCGCTTTTGGTCAAAAAGCAGTGGGTGGCCACTGATGCGTCGCTGTCTCGAGCGGTCGCGCACGCGGCACACTTGGTCAACACCCTTTTTCTCTTGGCGGCGCAGACCGCGACGTGCGTCTTCGCTGGGAATGTGACCGCGCCCAAGTGGCGGGGCCAAGGTGCGCGGCTTTGGATTTTGGCCGGCCTGTGCGCTGGCATCATGGCGTTGGGCGCGTCTGGGGCCATTGCAGCGCTTGGGGACACATTGTTTCCTGCCACCTCGTTGGCTTCTGGCATGGCAGATGAATTTTCAAACACGGCGCACTTTCTCGTTCGGCTTCGCGTTTGGCATCCGCTCTTGGCCCTCGCGACGCTGCTGGCGTTGGGGTGGCTGTACGCGACGAGTTCCCCCGGTCAGCCGGGAATACCGGCGCGCAGCGCGCTCCTGATTTTCAGTTCGCTGTATGCTGCACAACTTGTGGTCGGGCTGGTGAATTTGGGACTCTTGGCCCCCATTCCTCTCCAGCTGGTACACCTGTTCTTGGCCGACGCCGTTTGGATTTCCCTGGTCGGGTTGGTGCTCTGGGCCTTGTCCGAGCCGGCCGAGGCTCAGTCTCGATGAGCCGCCTGGGTGCAGTCGTGGCCGTGGCCATTCTTGTGTCATGTGTCCATCACGAGGCTGCGCGCGAAACTGACGAAACGCCGCCGCATGCGGACCCGGGCAGAGAAGTCGAAACGTTGCTTCTGTTAGAGAAGGAACGCGCCCGCGCGATTTCTGAGGGCGATGCCTTCGCGTTGGGCCAACTGTTGGACGACGGATTTGTCTCCGTCGATGTCGAGGGCACTCGCCGCAACGGCCCCCAGGTGGTGGAGAAACTGCGCGCAGCGGCGACAGAGGCCGCTCGCCACCTCAAGCTGCACCTCGAAGACCTCGCCGTGCACGCTGAAACACAACATGCCGTGGTCACCGGCCGTGAGATTCGTGAACAAGGAAGAGGTCCTCAACGAAAAACGCTGGAAGTCTTATTCACGCACACCTGGCGCCGGCGGGATGGCACGTGGCGATGGGCGGCGGCGCACGAAAGCGAAGTCCGGCGTTAGCCGGGGTTAAACGCCATAAAAATTTTCGCGGGATACAGCTTCGTGGACAGCCTCAGCGCGGGCCGGGGGATGCGACCAGACGTACACTCGGTCTTCCTCGCCATGCGTGATAACGACCCAAAGTGTGGCGTCCCCATTCTTTGAAGCAATTCGAAACGCCTCCGCATGTTCTGGAGCCTGAACGGGGGCGTTGAGTCGCGGCCAAGCCAGCGGCTCATCGAAGATGGCGCCTGCCTGGCTGGTGTACAGCTCAAAGCGACCGTACGCATGAGGTGACAGGTCTTCCGGCTCCTTGAGCTTTGACACAAGAGGTCGAAGCACAAAAGGCACATACGTGTTCAGCGGGCTAGAACCCAAGTGAGCAACAAGTGGCGCGCTCGCACCCAAAGAAGCGGCAGCAGTGGCAGGCGCAGTTACTCCGGTGGTCGAAAGGGAGCCAGACGGACCTTGTTCTACGCGTCGCTCTACAGACGGAAACGATGCTGAATATGGGGAACGGCTGGGGAATGAAGGAGGTGTAGTCATTGCCCTCCTATTCAGCCAACCGAACGGACGGTAGTCAAGGGCTAGAAGCCGTTCGGGCGTCGTTGGGGCGGGCCACCCATTCGTGGCGGTGGCGACATGGGCATGCTTGGTGGAGGTCCCCCGCGTGAAAATCCGCCCGAATTGCCGCGAGGTGCGCCAAACGATGGCGCCGATGGCGGTGGCACAAATGGCCTTGCGTCGCGCACCCTATCTGGGGGCGGCGGGGGCGGTGCAGAGGGCATCGGTGCCGGCTGGGTCTGGACGAAGCCATTGCCTGGAGAAGCCATCGGGGGCGGTGCGAACTCCGGGCGCCCCTCCCGCGGATGGGACCGAGGCTGAGGCATCGGTTGAGGCCGAGGCGGAAGTTCCGGACGATGCCCTTGGCCAGGGAAGGCGGTCACGCCAGGAGGCGGCGTGTGTGGCGTGATGTCGCGGACGACCTGAACCGGTGGAGCCTGAGGCATCGGCGTAGGTTGAGCAAAGCCGTTGCCGGGTGAACCCATCGGGGGCGGTGCGAAACCGCCACCAGCACCACCACGTGAAGGGGGCGGACGTCCCGGTCCATCCGGGTTGGGAAAAGCGCCCACGCCCGGCGGAGGTGTTCTTCTGTCGGGGGGTTGCAGCGGTGAAGGCGAGAAAGGCTGCACGCCAACGCCTGGAGGAGGTGGTGCATACCGCGGTGGGTGGTTGCGGCCACGCGGCCCCATCCCTGGTCCGGGCATCACAGGGCCCGCAGCGTGAGGGCCGCGGTAAACGTACCCACGACGCCCACGGTCCCAAGAATACTGATTGCCCCAGGCGCCCGACGGGCCCCAATCGTGAAAGTGGCGCCCGTAGGTGTTGCAGAAACCGCCCGTCGGGAGCGGGTGGTAGTCGTAGTAGTAGAAACTCGACGCGTCGTAGAACGGCTCGTTCGCGTAGTAGTAGTTGCCGTTGAGCAGCGTATAGTCCTCAAAGGTCGGCGCGTACGCATGGTTGTGGCCGTAGTCGAAGTTGCACCAGCCACCGCTTGGAATCGGGTGGGCAGCGCCGAACGAATACGAAACAACTGCGGCAGCGGGTGAGTAGTAACGGTAACCCGGTGTGTAATACCGGACCGCGCAACCACTGCCGAAGAATGCGACAGCCGCAAGCAGACCCACGCGAAACATAAAGACTCCCTGACGAGGCACTTGGGGCTTCATCGGATGCTTGGACCCTGGCCGTCGCAGAAAATTCAGGCTCACAAAATCCAGTCCATTCAAAGCTTTCCGCTACGGGTCACTTGGTTTGGACCAAGTCGCGCGCTGAGCCGACGCCATGGGGGATGCCTGATGTCTCGCAGGCTGGACGCGTGTCCGATGCGCGGGCCCGATAACCTGCTGTTCTCTCGAGGAAAGGCTGGGTGGCACAGGCGTTGCTCTCGGGATCCAGTACCGGGAACTTCCTGCCATTCACAGCGAGTCTCAAAATGTCAGTATCACTGCGTTATTCGTTCCTCGGGCTCGTCGTCCTCGTTGCTCCCGGCTGTGCGACCATCGTTAAGCGAGACGCTAGACGTAAGCGGGAGATACCAAGGCTTCGCCGGTAGACCGTGAGTCTGACCGCCGAGTCATTGGTCGGAGCGCCGCTGGTCCAGCAGGTAGCCGACGAAGACTTCAAGGTCGTGGGGCTGTGCACACGCAAAATCCAGCAAAGCATCGCTGCCCGACAAAGCTTCAATGCAAGCAATGAAGCGTTCGTGCCACGAAGGGGCATCTGGTGTGGGCTGCGCGTGCCACCGCGCGAACAGACTTGCATGTTGAGGGTCTAGTGCGTGTGGCCACGCTTCGGCGACGTGCGCGAAGAGAGCCCGGCGAACGTGCGCCGCCGGCATCTGCGGCGTCAGTTGAATCACGGTGTCTGCGCCAAAGGTGCGCCGAGGCTTTCGGTCTGTCACCGTCGTGAGCGTGGTGAGAGCGTACCCCTGCGTCAGTCGAATCAGCTCTTCGATGGTTCGGCAGGTTTCGCGCAGCGCAGCGGGGTCCTGCACACGACGAAGGTTGATTTCGAGGGCGGCGGCCAGAATCCGCGCTTCGTGGGCACTCACGCAGCTATGCTCCAAGAGGTGTTGCCGCATTTGGGAAAGGGCTAACGCCAAACGCTTCACCGCAGGTTCGCGAAAAAACGCCTCGCGCAGCGCATCGTTTCTGTCGGGATGGGTGAGCAGCGCGTCCCGAAGCCGGGCCTTCGCGGTGCGCACGGTGTCCAAGTCTTTTCGCCAAGCATGACCAAAAGCGTCGCGACACACCAAAATCCACGCGCGCGCGTGTTGCGGAGGGCTTTGGGCACGCCGTTTCGTCGACGCCCGCCGAAGCAGGTCCTCGACGGTGCGCGGGCCGCCGTTATCCAGCCCGACGTGTGCGCGACGAAGAGCGGCTTGGGCTTCCGCAACGGTCGTTGGCGGTGTGTGCTGCCACGCAAGCCCCAGCGCGCGCAGCGGCGCGTGCGAGAGAAGTACGCCCAGGTCGTCGAGGAGAAAACCAGCACTGCTCCAATTGCGTGCCGCGACGGCCGCCGCCAGCAGCCAGTCCAACTTTACGGAATCCACCATTCGTTCGAAATCGGTTTGCGGGGGTTGGGCACCCACCAGGGCGGCTGCGAGCGGAAGACGTCCACTTCGCACATAACGTTGTACGCGCCCCTCCAAATCACCGATGCGCAACGCGGCGAGTGCAAGTTGACGCAGCGCAGGCGCGGTTTTTTCGTTGCAGTGCCGATGAAGCGCGCACAACCGAAGCCCGACTTCAAGCCAGCGCGCCTGCGCTTGAGGTGCTGCAGGCGTGTGCAGCGTCTCCGTGCGCGCCGCTTGGTCGAACCTGTGAAGAATCGGCTCCAAGTCGGCCCAGATGTCCTTCCAATGACGAAAAGGGTGGCCACAGCGCAGTTCCCAAGCGCGATAGACGCCGGAAGCGACAGTGGATAGCAATGCTTCGTTTGGCGACGCCGCTGGGGACGCGACCGCATGAGTTCGATGCAATGCGGTGGCTGGTAAGGGTCGAAGACGGTCCACGGGCAGAAGAGTATCCGCCTCAGGCCGGCGAAGGTTTCCCCACGCTGAGCTAAATCAAGCGCGGCTTCACCCATCCCGCCCGGTGCGCGTCGGCGAAAGCCAGGGTGTGGTCAATGATGGCGCCGGCAATGTCCTGGCGCGTGGCACGCTCTAACCCTTCGAAACCTGGGCTGGAATTCACTTCCATCAGTTTTGGGCCGGACTTGGACTCCAACATGTCTACGCCCGCGACTTCGAGACCCATAATCTCAACGGCGCGAAGCGCGGCTCGCGCGTAGGCCGGCGGCAGGGCGATGGGCTTCCCCTTCCCTCCGCGATGAATGTTTGAGCGGAATTCTCCGCGCTTGGCTTTCCGGCGCATGGCGCCAACGATTTTGGACCCGACAACCAGAGCGCGGATGTCTGAGCCTTTCGACTCCTCAATGAACTCCTGAAGGACGATTTCCTGACCCAGGTCCCAAAACGTATCGAGGATGCTCTGCACTTCGGCCAGCGTGTTGGCAATCATCACACCCACGCCCTGTGTTCCGCGCGAAAGCTTCACAATGGCCGGCAAGCCACCCACTTCTTGAACGAGTCGGGCGACGTCGCTTCTGTCGTGCGCCAGCACTGTCCGCGGCACGTCGACGCCAAAGCGCGAGAGCAGCTGAAGGCAACGGAGCTTGTCGCGACTTCGCGCAATCGGCACGGAGTTGTTCAAAACAGGCACACCCATCATGTCGAACTGGTTCACGACCGCGAGGCCGTACGTGGTGATGGAGGCGCCGATGCGTGGGATGACGGCATGTAGGCCGGAAAGCTCCACGCCGCGATAGAGCATCCGGGGGTTTGTGGGGCCCAGCACCATGTTGCAGCGCAGCGTGTCCAGGACCAGCGCCCGGTGGCCGCGGGCGCGAATCGCCTCCACAAGTTTTGTGGTGCTGTAGAGCGAGCGTTTGCGAGACAGAATCGCAATGTCGCGTCGCAGTGTCCGCTTCGAACGGGTGTTTGGCACCCGTCGTGCGCGTGTCGGACGTTTTTTCGGAGTGTCCATAGGGAGCGGGCTAGCATCCTGCACGCATGTCGCTCGTCCCCCAAAATCTGATCGGCGAAAGCGACCCCATCGAAGGGGTGCGGCGGTGGCTGGAAAAGGCCGCAGCGCTTGACGCGCCAGTCGTGATTGAAGGCGAGTCCGGTACCGGCAAACTTTTGGCGACCAGACGCCTGCACCACCTGTCACCCCGCCAACAGGCACCTTGCGTCGTGGTGTATGGCGAGTCGCTCAACGCAGAGCAGCTCGAGCGCGCCATCTTGGCCGCGACCACGGGCGGTGTTGGCACCTTGGTCATTCGGCACATCGAGAAGCTCGCCAAAGAGCTTCAGCCCCGACTGACGCTGCTCCTCGAAATGCGAGAGCGCCTGCGCGGCGTCGCCGGCGGGGTGCCCCTGCCGCGCGTGGTGGCGACAGCGGTCACGCCGCTGCGCGAAGCGGTTCGGCAGGGCCACCTTCGGGAGGACTTGTTCTTCCGATTGGCGGTGTTGGTGCTCGAGATGCCGCCCTTGCGGGAGCGACTCGAGGACTTGCCTGCGTTGGTGCGAGGGATATTGGCCCCGGGGGCGGGCGCGACGGCGGTCACCCTGACGCCACCGGCGTTGGAAAAGCTTCGGGCCCATGCTTGGCCGCAGAACGTTCGCGAACTTCAGGATGTTCTTGCGCACTTGCGCGGCGCCGGGGCGAACATCGTCGACGTCAGCGACTTGCCGGCCCTGTTCGGCGCGATGCCTCAGCCCAGCTTGGGCTCGGTAGCGCTCCGGGCCGCAGTCACAGGCGCTGACCCTTCCGTTGCTGCCGTCACGGCGCGTGAGAACCTGGCCCCGCTTCCGGTTTCCGAGCACCTGCTCTTCAAAGAGGCCAAAGAGAAGCTGCTGGCTGAATTTGAGAAGGAATACCTCAGACGCCTTCTCACCACCGTCAATGGCAGCATCACCCGCGCCGCCGAGCGCAGCGGCCTTCACCGAAAATCGATTGAACGCCTGGTGAAAAAGTACGCGTTGCGTCCGCGCCGCCGGCGAAAAACGAAGTAAGCAGCACGCTATTTCTTGTACGCCGAGTCGTGATCGAGGTGCAGCGTGAGCAGGCGCAAGAAATCGTCGTCGCGAAATGCCAGCGCACGGTATTTCTGAGACAGACGAAGGCTGTAAACAGCCCCACCATTTGGCGCGGGAACTTGCTCTATTTTCTCCCAGCGAATCCCTTTGCTCTTTTGGACAATGGCCCAGTCCATGCCTTGAAGTTTCTGCAAACCACGAAGAACACGCGAAGCCTCCACCGGGTCTGCTTCGGCGAGTCCACGGAGGAATTCGGGGTTGTTCAAATCCAGTCGGACCCTACCGCCCACGCTTCACTCGCTTGGACAGTGAAGCGAGTTCCGCCTTTGTCGTTTCCTGTGGTGGGTGCGTATCGGCCCAGACAAGTGCGCGCCGAATGGACTCTTGGTCGCGCACCAACCAGCTGTCCTTGGGCAACACGTCCACGGGGCGAAGCACAATCACCCCATCAGGGTAGGTTTCTTCTTGATACAGCTGTCCTTCGTACTGTCGTCCGAGCGAAATCTGCCCGCTCTTTCCAACGCGCTTGATTTCAACAGTGGCTGGCGCCGTGGATGTCATGCGCGACACACTATCATGCATTCATGCTTTCATGCGCACAGGAGGATAACCCGTTGGTATTCATCAGGAAGGGCACGTTGCCGTTGCCGCGGCCGCGTGTTACGCGCAGCGCCTGCGGCTTATGAGTGACCCAAGCGCCAAAGAAGCTCCCGAAGCGTTCAAAGACACGCTGAACCTTCCGAAGACGGATTTTCCCATGAAGGGAAACCTGACGCAGCTCGAACCCAAGCTGCTGGGGTTTTGGGAGGAAAAGCGGGTGTACCCCCGTGTTTTGGAGCGCAACGCCAAGGCTCAGCCTTTTGTTCTTGTCGACGGTCCGCCTTACGCGAATGGGCACCTTCATGCCGGACACGCGCTGAACAAGATTCTCAAAGACATCGTCGTCAAATACCAAAACCAATCCGGACGGCGCTGCGACTACATTCCTGGATTCGACACGCACGGACTGCCGATAGAGCAAGCTGTCGAAAAGCGGCTCAAAGAAAAGAAAATCGACCGACGCTCCCTGCCGCGCGACGAATTCTTGGCGCAGTGCAAAGCGTACGCGCTGGAGTTCATCGACATTCAAACGCAGGAGTTTCAGCGTCTCGGGGTGTTGGGCCGCTGGAGCGAGCCCTACCGGACGATGGATGCGCCCTTCGAGGCCCAGCAGATTCGCGCGTTGGCGGCGTTTGCCCGGCGCGGCCAGCTGTATCGCCAGAAGAAGCCTGTTTATTTTTGTGTGAACGACCAAACGGCGCTTGCTGAAGCCGAGGTGGAATACGAAGACAAGACAAGTCCATCGGTTTACGTGGCGATGCGCGCGCGCAGCGAAGACACCGCGTGGCCGGCGCCCGTACCCAAGTCGAGCCAGACGAAGTCGATTCATTCGTCCTTCCCGTTTCTCGCAGGCAAACAAGTCTTCTTTGTGGTCTGGACGACGACTTCGTGGACGCTTGTGGCCAATGAGGCCATCGCGGTACATCCCAAGGCCGAGTACGTCTTCTATGCGGTTGGCGAACGCGTCCTTGTCGTGGCCAAAGACTTGTTGCCAGCAGTTCTGAAGGCCATCGCGCCCGACCAAACCCTCAACCCACAGAGGATTCTGGGCCACGTTTCCGGCGCCGAACTCGAAGGCTTTGCTTACGAACATCCGTTTCGTGCGGACAAGCCGCGCCCGGTGATTTTGGGAGAACACGTCACCCTCGATGCGGGCACGGGGTTGGTGCACACCGCGCCGGGGCATGGGCACGAAGACTACGTGGCCGGGCGCGCTTACGGGCTTCCTGTCTACAACCCGGTGGGTGCGGACGGAAAGTACGACGACACCGTTCCCGAAGCGCTGAGGGGGCAGCATGTTTTCAAAGTGGCGCCCCTTGTCGCAGAGATGTTGGCCAACGCCGGTGCGCTGCTGAACGCCAAGACGGACACGGTTCGTCACAGCTACCCCCACTGCTGGCGTTGCCGTCAGCCCATCATTCACGCCGCGACGTATCAGTGGTTCATCCCCATGGACTTCGCAGCGACATCGGGCGGCAAAACTTTTCGGGCACAAGTGCTCGATGAGGTTGAGCGCGTCCACTGGATTCCAGGCTGGGGCAAGTCGCGCATCCGCGGCATGTTGGAAAACCGCCCAGATTGGTGCATCAGCCGTCAGCGCACATGGGGCGTGCCGATTCCGATTGTCTATTGTGCGAAGCCTTCGTGTGACGAAGCGCTCATCGAGCCGAGTCTTGCGGCGCAGGTGATGGAAAACCTCGCATCACGTGCCGAAACCGAAGGCAGCGGCGCGTGGTACCGGGAGGCACCCGAGACGTTTCTGCCCAAGGGCACAGCTTGTCCGCGCTGCAAAGGCACAGCATTTCGCCGAGAGACAGACATTTTGGACGTCTGGTTCGACTCGGCCTGTGCCTTTGCCGACGTGCTTGAACGTCGGCTCAAAACGTTCCCGGCCGACCTTTACTTGGAAGGCAGCGACCAACACCGCGGCTGGTTTCATTCGTCCATGTTGGTGGGCGTTGGCGCGCGTGGGCAGACGCCGTACAAAACCTGTCTGACGCATGGTTTCGTGGTCGATGGCGAAGGCCGCAAGATGTCGAAAAGTGTCGGCAACGTTGTCGCGCCCGAAAAAGTCATCGCGCAATACGGCGCCGAAGTCCTTCGGCTGTGGGTGGCGTCTTCGGACTACCGCGACGATGTTCGGCTTTCCGACCAAATCCTCAAGGGCCTGGCCGAGGGCTATCGAAAAATCCGCAACACGCTGCGGTACGCCCTCTCCAATCTCTACGATTTTGACCCCGCGATAGACAGTGTTCCGCGCGCGCGACTGTTACCGTTGGACCGCTGGGCGTTGGCGCGTCACACGCAGCTCGTAGAGAAAGTCCGCCGCGCGTATGACAGCTACGAGTTTCACCTGGTGTACCACGCGGTCATTGAGTTTTGCGGCGTGGACCTGTCGGCCGTTTACTTCGACATTCTCAAAGACCGGCTCTACACCGCCAAAGCGAAAGGTATTGCGCGTCGGTCGGCACAAACCGTGCTCGAAATCATTGCGCGAGATTTGATTCGACTGCTGGCGCCCATCACCAGCTTCACCAGTGAAGAGGCGTGGGGCTTCTTGCCCAAGCGCGTGGGCGACGCCGAGTCGGTGTTCTTGTCAGACCTGCCGAAGTCGGAACCGCTCGCGCGCGAAGACGAAGCGCTGCTCGACACGTACACCCAGCTGTTTGCCGTTCGCAAAGCTGCGCAAGAGGTGCTTGAGGTGGCGCGTCGCGAAAAGAAAATTGGCGCGTCGCTTGAGGCAAAACTGCGAATTTCGGCGTCTGGAAAAACGCGCGCCTTGCTGGATGCGCATGCGGCGGAATTGCCCGGTCTTTTCATTGTGAGCCAAGTTGAACTCGTCGATGGTGCTGAACTCGCCGTGCAAGTGCTTCCGGCCGAGGGCGCCAAGTGCCCGCGCTGCTGGACCTACAGCACAGCCGTCGCGCCTGGCCGACCGGTGTGTGAGAAGTGCGTGTCAGCGCTCGCATAACCACTGACCCGCCGGCGCTCATTTCTCCGATTGAAGTCCTGAGTTCTGCCGGAGAGCTTGGGGGTTTATGGCCCCAATCGGCGCTATCCGTGAACGTGGAAGCAACCGTGCGCCACGCGCGCCGACAATGTCGCCGATGAAAGTTTTGGCCCCGGGCGGAAAGGGCAGTCCGCCGTTCCAGCCAGCGGCCCGCGTGGCTGCGGCGCGAACGGCGCATTCGACGCCCAGGCTATCGGTCGACGCCAGCTCGCTCCAACGCGGTCTCTTCGAGTTTGCTCGCGCATCGGGTGTTCCCGCCACCAGCGTGGACACCGTGGGGTTTCGAGTGTGCGGCACCTCGTACGTCGCCAGCGCCAGTGTGATCGAAGGCTTTCCGAGCATCGACGTTGACATTGACCCTGCCCAAGTAGACGCGAAAGCCTTGGCGCGGTTGGTTTCGGCAGCGCGCAAGGCGCGCGCGCGCGGGTGGCAAGTGCAGCTTCGCGTGACTTCAGAAGTCGCCATCCTGAGGCGCTTGCTCGAGGTATCCCTCCATGGCGCTCTGCTCGGACCCCGTGAACGAATTTGGACGAATGCGTCCGCTCGCGATTGTCATACAGCCTGGCTGCCCGTTTCTGATGCCGTCGATGTTGCGCTCTGGCGGCACGCCGATTCGGAATTGGAGCTTTGCGTTCGTGTTCGCAACAGAAGGCCGCTCTCTCAACCAGCACGGCGCGAGCTCGTTTCGGCTGCACGGGAGGTCGCACGGCTGACCGGGGCGGCGCAGCTGCATCTGCAGACCAGTGAGACGTGGATTTTCCCGGCGAGGCGAACACCCGCCGTCCTTCCTTTGTGGAACGAGCGTGATGCGAACCTCGCCCGCGCGGTCTCGCGCGTGCTTGGATCGTCTTTCGCTCCGGGCAAGTTCTGTCTTGCACAAGGCGAGGAATGCGTGGTGTTCCGCGACACGGGCCTCCCCGATACCGCGACTTGGCACGCTAAGTTTGAGCAGGGGCCTACCGGCATCCGCGCGGCGGTCTCTGTTCGAAAGCCCCAAGAGGTTTCCGGTCTTTGGAATTCCCTAAGACGACTGGCCACTGCCTCCCTCACCGTAGAGGTCGACGCCAACGCGCTGATGGCCTCGTTTCAGCGCAGTCAGCGTCGCCCGTACACCGTTCCGCGAGCGGACGGAGGGCGGCCTGTGCACGTTTTTGGCGACCTCCAAGGCGACCCCCTGCTGGTCGTTCGCTCCGCGGTGGAGGCCTGGGACGCGCTGGGCGCGACGCCGGAAAGACAAGCCGCTCTGCGAGACATCTTCGTGATGCCTCATTTGGGGGGCATCCGACACGCAGACTTGGAGGTGCAGACTGGCGGGCTCGGCGGTTTCCGCAACGGTACGATCTTGGTCGCTCGCGGCGCCGACTACCTCGAGACGATTGCCCACGAAGCGGCGCACAACCTTGACCCAGACTCTGTCCTCGCCCATGCGCCGGGGGCGCCTTACGGGCAGGGCGTGCTGACTCGGGCGACGCTCGCCTCTTCCTGTTATGCCGAGGCGAACTTTGCGCGAGAAGACCGCGCGTGTCGCTATGAAGAGTTGGTGTGCGACCTCGCGCGAATGAGATGGAATCCGCTCGATGCATTTTACGGCCCGGATGAGCGCGCCCCGAAGTACCGCTACTTGCTTCGGACCGAGCTCGACTGCGACTTGCCCGAAACGGCGCCCTCCGATGGGGTGCTTCGAGCGATTCTTCAAAAGCGCTTCCCGCGCATCACGCCAAGGGCGCCCAGCGCGCGAAAGCGCAATCTGGATGCGCCGTGGCGCTCACCGACGCTGGCGCGCCTCGCCGCTGAGGCCAAGAAACCACCGGCGAACCGCACGTCGCGCACGACGCTGTAATGGCCCATGTTTTCAGACGGTTTTGTGATCCTCTGGGTTGACGGTTGAACGAAATGCGCGCCCGCCGCAACTCATTGGCCGGACGCTCGAAAATGACGGGACGGCCTCCTTGTGGGGCTGCCACCTGAGGGTCCCGGATGAATGACATTTTGAGACGAGCCGGCGCATTCAACCAACAGCCGCCCAACGTGGCGACTGAATCGGGCGGCGTCCGTGGACGGTCCCGGGCAAATCCGCCAGCCCGGCTGTACGGGGAGCTCAGAGCCAACATGGCCTATGTGCGTCAGGCCCTGCCAGTCCTGGCGCAAGCCCTTCACAGGGTCTACAGGCAGCCGGACATGTTCTCCGTCATTTCTGGGGAGTACCCGCCTGTCGTGGCAGAGGGCGCTGACGTGCTCGAGGGTGTTGCACAGATGATTGAGCGCGAGCGCGGCGTTCCAGCTCGCCTCATTTTTGAGCAGATGAAAGACCCCGACGCGCAGCGTGCGATGGCTTGGCAGTGCCACAACGCCGCCGAACTCCAAAATCGAAATCGGTCCCCAAACGAGCGAGTGGTTGGGCTCGCGACCTTTGAGCAGGGTGGAAAGCTGGTGGCAGGAGGGTTCATGCAACCCGCGTTGTTGGTTCGCCGAGAATTGGGTGAGGCGATTGCTCGCGCGCTATTCCCGGAAGAGCTGCTGAACCCTGCGCGGCTCGCTCCTCAAGATCAGGCCGCCGCTCGGGCCCTGCTCGCTGAAGCGAAGTCGCTTCGGCCCGGTGCGGTGTCACTCGCGGGGCGCTTTGTTCACGCGCGGGTGCTGTCGGGCGCACCCGTGTTTCCGGTCATGTTCGTGACCACGAAAGCCGGAATGAACATCGCTGGGCTGCTCGAGGGGGTGCCCGACGAAATCAAACCACCGCTCAAGGCCGTGCCTTCGTCTTTGCAGGCGATGGCGCTCTCGGCGCTCAGGCAACAGGCGAAGCCGACGGCGCCATTCGAGGCGCTTGGCATCCCCGACGGAGCCGATGAGGCAATTGTCCAGCTTGTTGGCGCGCTGAATGTGGCGCTTCCACTCGCCGGCGCATGGAAATGTCCGGAACAGCGAGACTTCAAGATTGGTAGGGATTCGGTGGAGCCTCTGAGACTGACGCGCAGATTCGCCAAGACAGTTCGAGCGGCTGCCGCGCACCTGCGAGCACCGGCGTTGCCTTTTGACGATGCAAGCGGTTTTGATCCAGCGCCGACCGAACCACCTCGCGCGACGCCGCTGCGATTTACCCCAGGGCGTCGTGCTGGGAATCGTTCGAAGGGCTTGGCCTGACGCAGTGCCGTTAGGGCTTGGTTCCACCTCGCACCAGGGCGGCGATGGCCGAGCGCGCTACGGTGCGAATCGTGTTCTCACCCGGTGCTGGTTCGGGCCTGGGGGTGGAAGCAAACAGCACCGATAGGCTTCCCACGAGCGTTTGGGCGTTTTCGGTGACGTCTTTCCAACCCAGGCGCACGACGTTCCAGCCGTGCGCGTTAAGGGCGGTGAGGCGCGTGGCGGCTTCCGTCGCCTCTTTGGGTGTCAGTTTCGAAGTCTCAAGCAGTTCGACAACGACATGCTGCCCTGGCCACGCGAAGTCCACGCATGCGATTTCGAAGCCATTTTCCAACACGCGAAAATCGGCGGCGGGATTTGGGAGATGGGCTTCTTGGAAAAGCTGCAGCGCGCGCTGGCGGAGCGGTGCCAAGGCGTCGGCTTTCGGCGTGGCGTGGAGGTCGGGGCGGACCGATTCCGCTTTTGCTCGGGGCGTCGTTGCACCCGCAAGCTGCGCAATGGCCTTCGCCATTTTCCCAGTACCGGCGCGCCCTCGGGGGGGCATGAGCGCGAGTTCAGCCTGCAACACCCCAAGCGTGACGGCACCATTTTGAAGGGCGCGATGCAGGGCCCCATCAAGCGCGGCGTCGTCCACTTCGCCGGCCACATCGAACAACGTCCGCGCGGGAGACGTCAGCGCCACACCTTCGTGCAATGCGTGCACGTGCGGCGGCAGCGGCATCTGGTGGGCTTTGACCCACGCTTGGGGTGGGCACAGGCGGTTGGGTGAGCTGACCTCAATGGTTTGCGGCTCATCCCCAAACCCCCAAAACCACGCTGCAGTCAGGTGTGAAATCAATGCATCGCGGCCGGCCCACAGCGCGACGCACCAGGCTTTTTGAAGCGTGGTGGTCGGCGCCCAGCCCACGCGAAAAACGCCGGGCAGCTCGCGGTTCCAATCTTTTCGAGCAAGGCGCGTATGAATTTGTGCTTTGGAAAAACCAGACTGGAGTGCCTGAGTCCGTGAAAGGACACCCTGTTGACGCTTTGCCAGCTCAAGAAGCTGCTCCATGGGCGCGGGACGAAAGCACCCCCTTCTGACTGTAGGTTCGCGGAGGAGGACTCCCTACTCTTCCTACATCGCGAATCCTGCTGGCTTCCGCGAACGCTACGCACTGCATTTGCAGCGGCTGATGAGCAGAGATGTCAACCCATTTCGCGAATCCTCAGGGCGAATTCTTTTGAGAAACCTGTAAGATGGCAAAGGTTTAGAAATTTAGGTCGCTACAGCTTACGGCAAGCGCGCGGTATGCCGACGGGGGGCCGGCGATCGCTCTCGCACGGTTGTTGGGCTTCTACCGACACTGTGGTATGCGCCGCCCGCCTTTAGCCCCAAGGAGCCTATTCCATGAAGGACATCACCCCGCCCAATCCTGAGCGCGCCGCTTCTGCGCGCCGTGGAAAGGGGTACCGTCTGATTTCGCGCGCCCTCGGCTTTTTGGTGTTCGCCTTTGGAGCCCCAGCCCTGGCCAGCGAAGCCGACTTAATATTGCCGGATTTCACCCAAACGATGTTCATGGGTGGCATCGATGGTCGCACCCTTCTCATGGGCGGCATTGCCGTGTCGTTGTTCGGCCTGGTGTTCGGCTTTATGCAGTACCAGTCGTTGCGCAACCTTCCCGTTCACCGGGCAATGCGCGAAATCTCTGAGCTGATCTACGAGACCTGCAAGACGTACTTGATTACGCAAGGCAAGTTCATCCTTCTGCTGGAGCTGCTGATTGGCTCCATCATGTTCGTGTACTTCGGCGTTCTCCGGCACATGGAGCCCGTCAAAGTCGCCACGATTCTGTTCTTCAGCTTGGTGGGCATCGCCGGCAGTTACGGCGTGGCGTGGTTTGGCATCCGGGTGAACACGTTCGCGAACTCGCGCACGGCGTTTGCCTCGCTCCGTGGCAAGCCCTACCCGACCTACGCCATTCCACTTCAAGCCGGCATGTCGATCGGCATGGTGCTCATCAGCACGGAACTTCTGCTGATGCTCATCATCTTGTTGTTTGTCCCCTCCGACTTCGCAGGGCCGTGCTTCATCGGCTTTGCCATTGGCGAATCGCTGGGCGCATCCGTGCTGCGCATCGCCGGCGGCATCTTCACGAAAATCGCCGACATCGGCTCCGACCTGATGAAAATCGTCTTCAAGATTAAGGAAGACGACGCGCGTAACCCCGGCGTCATCGCCGACTGCACCGGCGACAACGCGGGGGACTCGGTGGGCCCCTCGGCCGACGGCTTTGAGACCTACGGCGTGACGGGCGTCGCACTGATTACGTTCATTCTTTTGGCCGTCGGTGAAGCGTACCGCGTGCCGTTGCTCGTTTGGATTTTCGCGATGCGCATCGCGATGGTCGTCGCCAGCCTTCTCGCCTACAGCATCAACGGCATGATTCAGGGTGCCAAATACAAGACGGCCGACAAGATGAACTTCGAGCACCCGCTCACGTTCTTGGTGTGGCTCACCTCGATTGTTTCAGTCGTCATCACCTACGCGCTTTCGTACATGTTGATTCCGGACATCGGCGGCGACGCGTCGCTGTGGTGGAAGCTGTCCACCATCATCACGCTGGGCACTTTGGCGGGCGCCATCATCCCAGAGGTCGTGAAGGTCTTCACGTCGACCGAGAGCCGGCATGTGCGCGAAGTCGTGATGGCTTCTCGTCAGGGCGGCGCATCACTCAACGTCATTTCCGGATTGGTTGCGGGTAACTTCTCGGCCTACTGGTTGGGCATCGTCATCGTTGTCTTGATGGGTGGGGCATACATGGTGTCGGGACAAGGTCTCGGCCAGCTCATGTTCGCGCCGGCCGTGTTTGCGTTTGGGCTGGTGGCGTTTGGTTTCTTGGGCATGGGCCCGGTCACCATCGCGGTCGATTCTTACGGACCTGTCACCGACAACGCACAAAGCGTTTACGAGCTGTCGTTGATTGAAAACGTTCCGAACGTGAAGGCCGAAGTCCAAAAGGACTTTGGATTTGTTCCCGACTTCGAGAAGGGCAAGCAGTACCTCGAAGAGAACGATGGTGCCGGCAACACGTTCAAGGCCACCGCCAAGCCGGTACTCATCGGCACGGCTGTGGTCGGCGCCACGACGATGATTTTCTCCATCATCGTCATGCTGATTGGCCGCGCGATTCCAGGCGGCGGCATTGAGCTTGACCCAGACAAGACGCAGTTCCTCTCGCTGATGCACGCGCCGTTCTTGCTGGGGCTTGTGGCCGGCGGTGCGGTGATTTTCTGGTTCTCAGGCGCGTCGATGCAGGCGGTCTCCACGGGCGCCTACCGCGCGGTGGAGTTCATCAAGGCCAACATCAAGCTCGACGGCGTCGAGAGAGCCAGCGTGCAAGACAGCAAGCGCGTGGTGGAAATCTGCACGCAATACGCGCAGAGCGGGATGATTAACATTTTCCTCGCGGTGTTCTTCAGCACCCTCGCCTACGCGTGCTTGGAGCCGTACTTCTTCATCGGCTATCTCATTTCCATCGCCATTTTCGGTTTGTACCAAGCCGTGTTCATGGCGAACGCCGGCGGTGCCTGGGACAACGCCAAGAAGTTGGTGGAGACGGAATTGAAGGCCAAGGGCACAGACCTTCACGCAGCGACCGTCGTGGGGGACACCGTCGGCGACCCGTTCAAAGACACTTCGTCGGTCGCGTTGAACCCGGTCATCAAGTTCACCACGCTGTGTGGGCTTCTGGCGGTGGAGTTGGCCGTTGAAATCAACGCGGGAGGAAACCGCGCGCTGACGCTGACGCTCGCCGGCGTGTTCTTCGTGCTCGCCATGTTCTTCGTCTACCGCTCGTTCTACGGCATGCGCATTCAGTCGAACGAGTCGCACGACGCGCAGGTCGCGCCGAGCGCCAAAGGCGTGAGCCCCGCGTAAGGGCGACGCGCAGAGGTCCCGAAACGTGAGCGCAGGAGGCATGTCGATTCTGCGGCTGACGTTCCTCGGGACGTCTGCTGCTCAGCCCACGATTCACCGCAACCTTTCGGGGCTTGCGGTGAAGGCCGACACCGACTTGCTGTTGTTCGACTGTGGCGAAGGCAGCCAACGGCAAATGGTGCGCTACGGCACGGGCTTCACCGTCGACGCCGTCTACTTCACGCATTTTCACGCGGACCACTACCTGGGCATCATTGGGTTTTTGCGCACGCTCGGAATGATGGGCCGCGAACATGGCCTTGTGCTTTACGGCCCTGCGCCTGCGAAGCGGCTGCTTCACCAAGCGGTGCATCTGGGTCTCGACCAACTGGCCTTTCCGGTAGACATTCAAGAGCTCCGCGACGGCGACCGCATCGCGGGCAAGGGATACAGCGTTCGAGCCGTCGGCGTTGACCACCGCATCAACGCCCTGGGGTTCATTCTGGAAGAGGACGTTCGCCCCGGTCGCTTCAGTCTCGAAACAGCGCGTGCGCTCGGTGTTCCCGAAGGGCCATTGTTTGGAAAGTTACAGCGTGGCGAGGCAGTGCAGACGCCTGAAGGAAAAACGGTAAGGCCCCAAGACGTCATGGGCGAAAGCCGGGCCGGCCGTAAGCTTGCGATTTCCGGGGATACCCGCCCTTGTCCAGCGTTGGTCAACGCAGCGCGGCACGCCGACTTGCTGATTCACGAGGCAACCTTTTCTGACGATGAGCAACAAAGGGCCTTAGAGACACGACACTCCACAGCGCGCGAAGCAGGAAAAGTCGCGTGTGAGGCAGAAGTAAGGCGATTGGTGCTGACACACCTCTCGTCGCGGCACGACACGGAACCCCACCGCCTCTTGGCGCAGGCCAAAGAGGAGTTTTTAGGGCAGGCCGAAGTCGCGCACGACGGACTGGTGCTGGAGGTGCCGATTCGGGAGTCGTGAATGCAGCACGTCTTTGCCACTGTTCTTCCGCCGGGTTATAGCCGAGACGTTGCACGGCTTCGTGACTTGGCTCAAGAGGCGCGTCTTCCGCGCGGGAAGCCGCAACGGACCCTTCTCTCAGCGGCACCGGCGAAGCGGCCCCTGGCAAAGGCGGTCGAAAGCCTCGCTCCGGTGAGCGAAGCGCCGGAAACGCTCGAATCGCAGCGGGACGAGTTGCTCGCGCTGCTGCGGGTGCTCCATGCGCACACTGGGGGGAGACACAGTGTCCACATTCGCGTCCCTCGAAACTTTGCCGGCCCAGAGTTGTTCCAAGTCCTTGATGCGCTTCACCGGCTGGAGCGCCTCCTCCTCGCCAGGCCTGAATTGAGACGCATTTATAAGACCAACATGAACGTGTTCATTCGGGACACCTACGGTGTTTTTGCCAAGGCCCAAGCCGGATGGCGTACCAACGTGATCGCAATGCTTCGAGGAGAGGACCCGGAGGCAACCCCAATTAAGGTTTGCGGGGTTCGGATGTCCTGCCCGCCCGGCGAATACGTCCGGACACTGCGCAAGCGTTTGGCGCGCGCGGCAGCCGGCACAAAGGGCCCGCTTCTGGCCAGGCGCCTGAAGCTTCGGATTTACCCCGAGGTGGCGCTCGCGGCGCTCGACTTGACACCTGACGCTTTGCATTCGCCTGAATCCGCCGCCCAAATCTTCGACCGTCTTGCTTGGCAATTTGACGACAACCACAATCCTTTCAAGGGGCTAGCCGACGTTTGTCGAGCGGCGACATGGAAGCCTTCTCAAGAGCTGTGAATCGCGCAGAAACGGGCCGACTTGCGCGCCGAACGAGGACGTAGGAGGGTCGGCCCCCCAAACGGAGGAGTGAGAAGCATGTTTCGAAACTTAGGCTTTGCTGTCGTGGTGGCGGTCCTTGGTTCAGCTTGTAGCAGCACGTTGCAATACGCCGTGCCAGGCACCGAGCGCGCCGTGGGGGCGGACGCGGAGATTGTTGCCAACGTCAACCCCGACAACAACATCACCAAGTTCGACATTCGCGCGTCGCATCTGCCCCCCCCGGCCCGCGTAGTGGAAGGCGCAGACACGTTCGTGGTGTGGGCGCGCCGAGACTCATCGCAACCTTGGACGCGCGTGGGTTCGCTCAAATACGACCCGGGCGCGCGTTCGGGCGAAATGCTGGAAGCCAGTGTGCCCGAAACCGGCTTCGAGCTGATTATTTCGGCGGAAGTCGGTGGCACGCCAGGCTCCCCATCGAACGACGTTGTCTTTTCTCAAGTGGTTGAGCGCGGCAGCTAAGTTTTCGTCCGCCGTTATTTTGGCAGGCCCGGGACATTCGGATGGAATGTCTCGGGCCTTCTTCTTTTTGCGCCCTGGGGAGACACCCGAATGCCGAAGCTGCAACACGGGACGCTGGCGTTGACGGTGCCCGTTGGCTGGGTGGACGTGACCGAAGTCGCGCTGGTGGCGGAGCCCGACGAAGGTTTTCGGCCCAACTTGTCTGTGGTTCGCGAGACGCTTGTCCCCAACGAAGACGCCCGGGGCTATGCGGCGCGGCAGCTCCCCAAGCTTGCGGAGTCATTGCCCGAGTACAAACTCATTCGCGAGCGCGACGCCGTCTACGGCTGGCTTTCTGGCGTCGAACGCGAACACAGCTTCGTGATTGAAGGTCAGCGTTTCGCGCAGCTTCATTTCTACGTGGCACATCAGGGAATCGCGTACACCTTTTCGCTGACACACGCTGAGGCGCGCGCCGCTGCGTTGCCGCAACTCGCGACGCAGTTGCTCAGCACGGTGGAGTGGCGTTGAGTGCTGCCCCCTGCCGCGTCGAGTTGCATCGCTTCGTGCGCTCGCCGCTCACTCGAGCGCCTGCGCCCAGCTTTTGGAGCAGAATGCCGGGAGCGCCGAAATCGTTGTTTGGCAACCGAACAACATGCTTTCCGCTCTTAGGATTCCGGGGCGTCGTCACTGGGTGACGTCTTCTTCAGTTCGCCCCGACCGCCCCGCGTTCTCCAAGAGCACCCGCGAATGCGCCGCAAGAGCGGCCGCTGCGCGGGTCTGTTCGTCTGTGGGAATCGGCGCTCGGTCGCTGTGGAACGGGCCTACGTTGTTCCGGCCAGGGTACTCTTGTCCGGGTTGCTGAGAGTGGGTCGGGTGATGGACCGAGTCTTCTGAGTGCCTGCCGGCGCGCTTCTGTGCTTTCATCGACGAGTGCACCTCCACGCCTGGTGCGAGAACTTGAGACGGTCAGAGCAGCCACGTCTGTTCTCGAACACGCGCTGACACTATTCGAGCACGCCGACCGAACCAGTTCGCCGCAACCGCGATTGTTCGACTCGGGCGACCACTTCGCGAGCGGGGTGAACGGATATCCGCGACTGAGCGGCTGGGAGTCTTCGCCCGAGCAACTGGCGGAGAAGTTGCTCTTGCGGCATCGCGGCGGCCCCGCTGTCTATGCGTTTCGCTTGATGAACGACGAATCCCAGCGCCAGCGACTCGTCTGGCACTGCCACCTTGCGCAGCAAGCACAAGGCACAAGACAAGCGGAAGACGCGTCCAATAAGGGCGACGGCGTCCCGGTGGAGGTGGCCCGGCTCAAACGGGCTTTGACCGTGCTCACACCCATTGCGAAAGGTTGGACATCGCCGGCCCAAATGCCTTGGCCGCGCCAAGTGCGAGACGAGCCCACATGACGGCGGTTGGTGCGCTGAAACCTTGCTTAATTGGCGCGCAACTTTTGCGTGGAGAAAATGATGCCGTGACGAAAGACGTTGCGGAAATGGCCAGCTTCAGACTCGACGTCCCATAGCTCAAGGTCAAGAGGTGCTTTGGCCCACAACCGAACACGCACCGTTCGGGCCTGCGCGCGCGCGACAAGCTTTTGCACAACCTGTCTGTGGCCGCGGTCGAGTGAGTCGGCGATTCGAAGCAAGGCGGCCAGCTTGCGCACCAGACGAACGTCTTGAGCACTGCGACGTGCCAATTCGGGATGTGAGGCCAAGGGGAAGCTGCGGCGGTGAAACCGGGCCGTCAGTGCCACGAGGTCACGTTCACGGTCCGAGAGGCCAGGAATATCGGCGTTTTGAATGAGATAAAACGAGTGCTTGTGGTGCCGTGCGTAGCTGACCGCGTTTCCGATGTCGTGCAAAAGCGCGGCGACTTCGAGTAGGGGACGCGCAGAAGCGGGCAGGGCGTGCATCGCACTGAGTTGGTCAAAAAGCGCGAGTGACAGACGGGCGACTTGCTTCGAGTGCCCTTCATCAAAGCCGAAACGCCTGCCCAATTTTATTGCTGCGTCGGTAAGCCCGGAGTCAGGACTTCGAACACGTTGTTGAGCGACAAGGTCCACCAGAATGCCATCACGCAGTCCGCGCGAGACGGCGGTCACAGCCTTCAAACGAAGATGTTCCAACACCGCTTCGAGAATGACAGCCCCACCCACAATGATTTCTGCGCGTTTCGGGTCGAAACACTTGCGGCGTTCTGCGGGTGTCATGTCTGCCAGCTTGTCCACGGCGCGCGCGACTTGATTCGCCGTGGCGTAACCAGCGCCATCTGTGGCGTAACCCACCACCGCGCCAATGGTTCCTGAGCTCCCCAAACCTACGCGCACCCCGCCGAGTGAGGGGTTCGGCAGCGCCTCGCGAACCGCTTCGCTCGCAAAGCGTCGAATCAGTTTGAGTTGCTTCGGAGAAACAACCCCGGACGTCTTAAACAGGTCGGTCAGGCGAACCGCGCCAAGCGCGACGGACCACATCGCCAAAGGACTTTCACCCAGCGCAGTAGCGACTTCGGTCGAGCCCCCGCCGATATCGATGCAGACCGACCGAACTTTGGGTCCCTTGCCGTGGAGAACCCCTAAACAAATCAAGCGCGCTTCTTCGACTCCGCTGATGACTTCCAAGCGAATCCCGGCGTCACGCTTTGCTCGGAGAACAATCTCATCCCGATTTCGCGCTTCGCGGAGCGCGCTCGTGGCAACCGCCCGAACCTGTGCATGATGGCGGCGGCAAAGCGATGCGTAGCGTGTCAGGGTCGATAGCAAACGCTCGGCGACCGCTCCAGGGATGTAGCCCCTTGTAAAAACCCCCTCGCCGGGGCGCACAGGGTCTCGTTCTTGGTGCAGCGTTTCCAGAGAGCCATCCGGCAAAACACGTGCAAGCTCAAGACGCACTGCGTTCGTTCCCACATCGATGGCGCCCAAAACTGAGTCAGTTCGAAGCCTTGGCATGATGTCGACTCTAGTCCGACCTGCGCAGACGTTCATCTGCGCAGAGGGCCTCTTCCAGATCGGCCCCGCCAAGCCGTAGTGTGGGTCGGCTTGGTACCTGAGATTACACGCCTCCCCGTCGAAACGAACGACCCGCGCCTGTTCATCAACCGCGAGCTCTCGTGGCTCGCTTTCAATGAGCGGGTGCTTCAAGACGCCAAAGATTCGTCTTTGCCTATCTACGAGCGTCTCAAATTCCTGTGCATTGCATCGTCAAACCTGGACGAATTCTTCATGGTGCGTGTGGCGGGATTGAAGCAACAACTCCTTGGAGGAGTTGCTGAACCTGCCGCCGACGGCATGTTGCCTGCGGAACAGCTCGCCGCGGTGGGCGAACGCGCGCACGCGATGGTGCAAGACCAGTATCGCGTGTGGCGGGACGAAATTCTGCCGGAGCTTCAAACGTCTGGAGTCGCCTTGCTCAGCAGAGACGAGCTCACAGCCGAGCAAAAGGCGGCGGCGCGCTCACACTTCTTCTCGTGCGTTTTTCCCGCGCTGACCCCCCTAGCGGTGGACCCCGGGCATCCTTTTCCGCACTTGCGAAACAAATCGCTGAACCTTGCGGTCGTGCTCCAACGAAGGCCCAACAATCGCCGCAAGAAGTTTCGGGAATCCCGCGAGACGTCGCTCGCGGTCGTTCAGGTTCCCAGCGTTCTGAGCCGGCTGGTTCCATTGCCTGCAGCGAGCGGCCGTGCCGTCATCTTGCTCGACGAAGTCGTAGCGATGCACGTTGGAGAATTGTTTCCGGGCTTCATCGTGGAAGAGGTTTCGGCGTTTCGTGTGACGCGCAATTGGGACCTCAACGTTGACGAGGAAGAATCGGAAGACTTGCTCTCCACCATTCAAGATGAACTGCGTCGCCGTGATCGCGGCGCCGCCGTTCGACTCGAACTCCGCGCGGACGCGCAGCCGGCGCTCGAGCAGTCACTCGCCGCGGCGCTCAAGCTGAGTGCGCCAGACGTGTACCGTGTTCAAGGTCCGCTTCAGCTGTCTGATTTGATGGCGCTTTCGGACAACGATTTTCGCCCCGAGATGCGCGTGGAACCGCTCACGCCAGTCTTGCCAGCATCGCTTCGAGACAATGAGAGCATCCTCGCAACCGTGGCGCAGCGGGATGTGCTTCTGCATCACCCCTACGAGTCGTTTGACCCAGTGGTTCGCTTCATCGAGGAAGCCGCAGAAGACCCAAACGTTCTTGCCATTAAGCAGACGCTTTATCGAATCAGCAGTGACAGCCCAATCCCGCGCGCGCTTGCTCGGGCGGTCGAAAACGGAAAACAGGTGGCGGTCCTTGTGGAAATCAAGGCCCGGCTAGACGAAGCGAACAACATCGCTTGGGCGCGGCGCATGGAAGAAGCCGGCGTGCATGTGGTGTACGGCCTCATTGGTCTCAAGACGCATTGCAAAGCCGCCATGGTCGTGCGGCGAGAGGGCGGTGGCATTCGGCGATACGTGCACGTTGGCACCGGGAACTACAATCCCACGACGGCGCGCCAGTACACCGACTTGTCGTTGTTCACGGCACGAGAAGAAATCGCCGACGACGTCACGGCGCTCTTCAACATGTTGACCGGATATTCCGTTGCGCCGAAGTGGAAGCGGCTCGCGGTCGCGCCTTTCGGACTTCGTGAGCGCGTGATTGAACTCATCGACCGAGAAGCGGAACGCGCGCGGCGCGGCGAGGGTGGACGCATCGTCGCCAAAATGAACTCGTTGGTGGACCCGTCAGTGATTCGCGCGCTCTACGCTGCGAGCCAGGCGGGCGCACAAATCGACTTACTGGTGCGTGGCATTTGCTGCCTGCGGCCAGGGATGGCAGGAATGTCTGAGAACATCCGTGTGACAAGTGTGGTTGACCGCTTTCTGGAGCACAGCCGCATCTTTGCGTTTGGCTCACCCGAACATGCGGAAGTGTTTATTGCCTCCGCCGACTGGATGCCGCGTAACTTTTTTCGCCGCGTGGAGTTGATGGCACCTATCGAAGACGCTCTTCTGCGCGCGCGCCTGTTAGACGAAGTGTTAGGCCTCTCTCTGCGCGATAACGTGAAGGCGCAGCTGCTTCAGGTGGACGGCACCTATGTTCCCGTTCGCCGCGATGGCCCGCCCATTCGTAGTCAGGCGGTTCTGCTCGAAAACGCACGACGCAGCCAGGAACCGACGAGAACCACGGTGCTTCGTCACGCAGCAGCGCCGCTGCCTACGCCGACGCCTGTCGCAGCCTAGTGCCCCGGCGAGGTCGACATCAGAACGCTCCGCCGCCACGAGGTGTGGCTTCGTTCGCGTGTTTCATTCGACAGAGCAAACGCGCCACACGAACGTGCGCGGCGATGAGGGCGTTGTCGTCTCGAAGCGCAGCCAACGTGTCTTTCAGCGGAGCATCGAATTCGGCACGGCGTTCATAGATTTCCGCCCGCATGAGCCGAGCGGCGCTGGCCCTGGGCTGGATGCGAAGAGCTTCGGTCAAGGCTGTGATGGCAAGTGGATAGCGCTTTAGAAACGCTCGAGGGTGGCTAACACCCGTCAGACCGTCGTTCTGTGACAACGAGCCCCTCGTTGCAAGATTGATGCAGGACTTTCACGAACTTGTTGAGTGACTGCTCCGGGGTGCTCTGTACCTTGCGCCGCAATCAACCCAACCTCTGGAGCCTGCAATGCCTGCCTTCGCTGTTGCCGTGGTCGTAGTCACACTCTCCCAAATGTGCATCGGGGACGACGAAAGGGTTCGTCGCAAGAACGAATCGCTCACTCTTGAACGCGAGCGCCAGGCGGACCAAGAGCACTGGCGCGTCTTAGAGCACGAGCGCGAAAATCGGGCCCGCGAGGACGACGAACTGCGCAGCGCACAAGAACGCGATCAACAAGCGCAGCGCTAAGCCGCTTGCGTCACCGCACCGTGGCACTGCTCAAGGCCCGATGCACAGACTCGAGCGCCTTGCGGGCTTCAAGCAGTTCGGCGCGTTCGCGGGTGAGGTCGGCGACTTGATGCGCGAGCGTGTCGCGCTCTTGGGTGAGCGCCAAGACGCCACGGCGAAGGCCATCAGCGTCGTTCGTGACCTGCTCGAGCTCGGTGGCCAAGCGCTCCTCTTCGGCCAAGCTGTTTTCGAGCGACTTGTCGCGATTCTCGATTTCACCCAGCAAGCTGTGACGCTCCACAACAGCACCCTCGATGGAACGGCGGGCCTCTTGCAGGGCCAACAAAGCTTCGTCGCGTTCGGCTTCGAGGGAAGCGAGTTCGCGCTCCAGGTCCGACAAGAGCTTCGCACGGCCTTCCATTTCCTCGGAAAGTCTGCGGGCTTCGTCGATGCGCAGCCGTGCTTCTTCGGTGCTGCGTTCAGACTGGCGACGCGCGGCTTCAAGGTCTTGCGTCAGCGCAAGGTTGAGCGCGCGCACTTGCGTGAGTTCGGCCTGAAGCGTGGCGATGCGTTCGACTGCGCGCTGACCTGCTTCAGCGGCCGTTGCCGGAAGGGGCTCGGGGCGGGGAT